>NZ_JBIAQM010000047.1:0-48296 GCF_042888945.1 Streptomyces sp. NPDC002698 | reverse complement strand
GGGGTTCGGATGTACGCGTTCGGATGGACGAGGGGCGCGTCGGGGACATGGGCGGGGTGGGGGGGGGGGGGGGGGGGGGGCGGGGCGGGGCGGGCCGCCCCCCCCCCCCCCCCCCCCCCCCCCCCCCCGGCCGTTCGCCCGCCCGGTCAGAGCGTGGCGGTCGAGTCCGGGTAGTGGCCGGGCTCGCGGTGGCGCGGCGCGACCAGGCTCGACACGACCGGGGTGACCGTCCAGTCCGGGTGGTTCGGCATGCGCGGGGTCTTCGTCCCGTACAGCCAGTCGTTCAGGAAGCCCGACTGGTCCTGTCCGGAGATCTCGGTGGCGACCGCGACGTAGTCGGCGGTGGTCGCCGCGCGGTTGCGGTACCGGTCGAGGAACGTGCGCTCGATGCGGTTGAAGACGTCCTCGCCGACCAGCTCGCGCAGCGCGTACAGGACCAGGACTCCGCCCAGGTAGCGCTGGTTGTCGAAGAGGTTGACGGCGTTCGGCGCGGCGACGGGGCCCGAGGACTGACGCCACTGGTCGCCCCTGGCGTACGTGTCCTTCATCCGGGCTTCCATGGTGGTCAGGCCGAGCGAGTCGGCCCAGCCGCGCTCGTAGCGGTAGAGCAGCCCGTAGAAGTCCGCGTGGCCCTCGTTGATCCACAGGTCGGCCCAGTTGGCGGGGCTGACGCTGTTGCCGAAGTAGGAGTGGACCAGCTCGTGCATCATGTGCGAGCCGATCTTCTTCTCCTCCTGGAGCAGGAAGTTCGGCTTGTAGAGCGTCAGGGTCTGGGTCTCCAGGCCCGTGAAGTCGAAGGCGTTCGCGGCGTCGTTGTTGCAGGGCAGCAGCCCGTACGTCTCGAACGGGTAGGCGCCGAGGCGCTGTTCCAGCCATTCCACGAGGCCCGGGGTGAGCGCGAGCGCCGGCTCCAGCGCGGCGGCGCGCGCCGTCGGGACGACGTCCCGCAGCCCCAGCCCGTGCGGGCCCTGCCGCTCCTTGACGACGTAGTCGCCGACGGTGATCTGCACCAGTTCGGTGGCTATCGGGTCGGCCGAACGGTACGTGTACGCGGTCCGGTCGCCGTCGAGCTGCTCCGTGCGGGTCAGCGAGCCGCTCGCGACACCGCGCAGGGTGTTCGGCACGGTGATGCGGAAGGTGAAGTCCGCCTTGTCCAACGGGTGGTCGTTGCACGGGAAGACGGTGTGCGCCGCGTTGGGCTGGGGGCAGATGGCGAAGCCGTCGGGGGTGGGCACCCAGGCGGTGTACGCCAGCGTCCTGGCCGGGTCGGCGCCGTACTCGACGCAGACCGCGACGGCGCGGGACTTCGGCAGGGTCCGCACCGGGGTGATCCGCAGCTTCTCGTCCACCTGCTCGAAGCCGGCGGCCACGCCTCCGACCTTCACCGCGCGCACGTCCAGGCCGAGCGCGTCGAGCGAGAAGCGCGAGAGGTCCTGGGTCGCCTTGATCCGCAGGGTCGCCTTGGCGTCGACCAGGCGGGTCGTGGCGTCGTACGAGAAGTCGAGGTGGTACGCCTCGACGCGGTAGCCGTCGTTGCCGAGGGCCGGGTAGACGGAGTCACCGAGGGTCTCGGCACCCGGGGTGCCCTGATCCGGCTTCGCGGTCAGCGGCCGGGCCGAGGCGGTGGGGGCGACGGCGAGTGCGGCGGCGGTACCGAGCAGCGCGGCCGCGGGGGCCGTCACTCTGGTGCGATATCTCATCATTCGCTTTCGTTAGGGCGGCGGAGAGCCAGGGGGTCCGCCGTGAGATCAGGTGGGCGATCACTCTCATGTACGGCTGAGAGGGCCAACTGGTTGCCTCTGACGGGCACTTGCCGTTTTCACTGCGGCCCGCGCGTTCACATCCGCGGGCCGGACGGATGCCGGAGGTGTCCGTTCCGGGCGTTTCGCTCCGACGGGCCCGCTCCGGCGCCCGCGGCCGTTTTCCGCCCCTCCCGGTCCGACGCGGGACGGACCGCTGTCGAGTCGGGGGCGCTCACGAGATATCTTGATGTCGAGCAATGTTGCAGACGTGGAGCGGAGCACCCGGTGACTGACTCGACCATCATTTACACGCACACTGACGAGGCCCCGGCCCTGGCGACGTATTCGTTCCTGCCGGTGGTCCAGGCGTACGCCTCTCAGGCGGGTGTCACTGTGGAGACCCGTGACATCTCGCTGGCCGGGCGCATCATCGCCCTCTTCCCGGAGTTCCTCCAGGAGGACCAGCGCATCGCGGACGCCCTGTCCGAGCTCGGTGAGCTGGCCAAGACGCCCGGCGCGAACATCATCAAGCTGCCGAACATCTCGGCGTCGATCCCCCAGCTCAAGGCCGCCGTCGCCGAGCTTCAGGCGCAGGGCTACGCGCTTCCGGACTACCCGGACGACCCGAAGTCGGACGAGGAGCGCGACATCCGCGCCCGGTACGACAAGGTCAAGGGCAGCGCCGTGAACCCGGTCCTGCGCGAGGGCAACTCCGACCGCCGCGCCCCCGCGTCGGTCAAGAACTACGCCAAGGCCCACCCGCACCGCATGGGCGCGTGGTCGACCGAGTCGAAGACGAACGTCGCCACCATGGGCGTCGACGACTTCCGCTCCACCGAGAAGTCCGTGGTGATCTCCGAGGCCGGCACGCTGCGCATCGAGCTGGTCGGCGACGACGGCTCCACCACCGTGCTCCGCGAGTCCGTGCCCGTGCAGGCCGGCGAGGTCGTCGACGCGTCCGTCATGCACGTCGCGCCGCTGCGTGAGTTCCTCACCGAGCAGATCGCCCGCGCCAAGGCCGAGGGCGTCCTGTTCTCCGTGCACCTCAAGGCCACGATGATGAAGGTCTCCGACCCCATCGTCTTCGGTCACGTCGTGCGCGCCTTCTTCCCGAAGACCTTCGCGGCGCACGGCGAGACGCTCGCCGCCGCCGGTCTGACCCCGAACGACGGTCTCGGCGGCATCTACAAGGGCCTGGAGGCCCTCCCCGAGGGTGCCGAGATCAAGGCGTCCTTCGACGCCGAGCTCGCCGAGGGCCCGGCCCTCGCGATGGTCGACTCCGACAAGGGCATCACCAACCTGCACGTGCCGTCCGACGTCATCGTCGACGCCTCGATGCCGGCCATGATCCGCACCTCCGGCCACATGTGGGGCCCGGACGGCCAGGAGGCCGACACCCTCGCGGTCCTGCCGGACTCCTCCTACTCCGGCGTCTACCAGGCCGTGATCGAGGACTGTCGCGCCAACGGCGCCTACGACCCGTCGACCATGGGCTCCGTCCCGAACGTCGGCCTCATGGCGCAGAAGGCCGAGGAGTACGGCAGCCACGACAAGACCTTCGAGATCCCGGTCACCGGCACGGTCCGCCTCGTCGACGCGGCCGGCGACGCGGTGCTGGAGCAGACGGTCTCCGCCGGCGACATCTTCCGCGCCTGCCAGACCAAGGACGCGCCGATCAGGGACTGGGTGAAGCTCGCCGTCACCCGCGCCCGCGCCACCGGCAACCCGGCCGTGTTCTGGCTGGACGAGACCCGCGCCCACGACGCCAACCTGATCGCCAAGGTCCACGAGTACCTGACGGAGCACGACACCGAGGGTCTGGACATCCGCGTCCTGGCCCCGGTCGAGGCCACCAAGCTGTCGGTGGAGCGCATCCGCCGCGGCGAGGACACCATCTCGGTGACCGGCAACGTGCTGCGTGACTACCTGACCGACCTGTTCCCGATCCTGGAGCTGGGCACCAGCGCCAAGATGCTGTCGGTCGTCCCGCTGATGGCGGGCGGCGGCCTGTTCGAGACGGGCGCCGGCGGCTCCGCCCCGAAGCACGTCCAGCAGCTCGTCAAGGAGGACTACCTGCGCTGGGACTCCCTCGGCGAGTTCTTCGCCCTCGTACCGTCCCTCGAGCAGTTCGCGAAGACCACCGGCAACGCCCGCGCCCAGGTCCTCGCCGACACCCTCGACCGCGCCACGGCGACCTTCCTCGAAGAGGACAAGTCCCCGACCCGTCGCGTCGGCGGCATCGACAACCGCGGCAGCCACTTCTACCTGTCCCTGTACTGGGCGCAGGAGCTGGCTCGCCAGACCGACGACGCGGACCTCGCCAAGGCGTTCGCCCAGCTCGCCGAGACGCTGACCGCGCAGGAGCAGACGATCGTCGGCGAGCTGAACGCGGTCCAGGGCAACCCGGCCGACATCGGCGGCTACTACCAGCCCGACCCCGCCAAGGCCGCGAAGATCATGCGCCCGTCCGCCACCTGGAACGAGACGCTGGCGAACCTCGCCTGATCCACGCGTCACCCACGCACCACCTCGCGGGCTCGGCTCCGCACCCGCCGCCCCGGCCGGATCCTCCGGCCGGGGCGGCGGCGTGAGGTCTCCCGGCGCGTCACGGTGACGGAGAAGGCCACCTGGGCGATCACCGGTGGCGGGCCGGAACGCCCGTTCATAGCTTCGGCCCATGACCAGACAACAGATGGCCTACCTCGCGTGCACGGCTGTGGTCGTGGCATCGGGAGTGGGCGCAGCCCTGCCCGCCGACCACCCGTCAGTGCACCTGGTACGCCAGGGTGAATCCATCCAGAAGGCCGTGAACTCGGCGCGGGCGGGCGACACCGTCGTCGTCGCCCCCGGCACTTATCACGAGAGCGTCACCATCAAGGTGCGGGACGTGACCCTGCGCGGCGCGAGCGCCAGGTCCACCGTCATCGTGCCGAACACCGCCGCCACCGACGCCTGCGCCAAGGCCGGCAACGGCATCTGTGTGACCGGGACCGACAGCAAGCGCGTCCGCGGCGTCACCGTCGCGTCACTGACCATCAGGGGCTTCTCGAAGCAGGGTCTGTGGGCGACCGGCACCGACGGACTGACGGTACGCCGGGTCACCGCCGAGAAGAACGGCCAGTGGGGCATCGCCGAGGAGCGGTCCGTGCGGACCAGGTTCGTCCGCAACATCGCCAGGGACAACGGCGACGCCGGTCTCTTCGTCTCCAACACGGTCACCACCGAGGAGGGAGCCCGCGACACCAAGGGAACGGTGGTCGCCCACAACCTGACGAGCGGCAACCGGATCGGCATCACGGTCCGGCGGGTGCGGAACCTGACCGTCGCCCGCAACGAGGCCACCGGCAACTGCACCGCCGTGTTCGTCGTGGGCGACGAGAACAAGCCGCGTACCGGCGACCTGACCGTCACCGGGAACTACATCCACGCCAACAACAAGTCCTGCCCCAAGACCCCCCGTCTCCCTGCCCTCCAGGGCTCGGGCATCGTCCTCACCGGCGTCGAGGACACCCGCGTGACGCACAACCGCGTCGAGGACAATGCGGGCACCTCCCCGCTGTCGGGCGGCATCGTGCTGTTCAAGAGCTTCGTGGGCGCGCTCAGCGAGCGCAACGAGGTGCGCGACAACGTGGTCCTGCGCAACGGTCCCTCCGACCTCGCCAACCGCGACACCACCGGCAAGGGCAACACGTTCCGGAGCAACACCTGCAAGGTCTCCGAGCCCGCCGGAATGTGCTGAGTGGGGCACGACACAGAAACGAGGCACGAATGACAACTGTGGATCAGAGTCCCCCGCCGTCCATGCAACTGCGGGAACTCGTCTTCGGAGCGGCCCGCGCCGCCGCCGTACGCGCCGCGGCGCGACTGGGTGTGGCGGACGCCCTGGACGACACGCCCATGAGCGCGGAGGACCTGGCCGCCGCGGTGAAGACCCAGCCGGGGACCCTGCGCCGACTGCTGCGCGCCCTGTCCTGCCAGGGCGTCTTCACGGAGCGCCCCGACGGCACGTTCGCGCACACCGAGATGTCCCGGCTGCTGCGCGAGGACGACCCGAACAGCCTGCGCTACATCGCCCTGTGGTGCACCGAACCGTGGACGTGGAACGTCTGGCCGAAGCTCGACGAGGCGGTCCGCTCCGGCCGCAACGTCTTCGAGGAGGTGTACGACAAGGAGTTCTTCGAGTACCTCAACGAAGACGCCCCCGAGTCCGCGCACGTCTTCAACCGGGCCATGACGACGTCCAGTTCACAGTCCGCCCAGGACGTCGCGAAGCTGCTCGACCTGCGGGGCGTGAAGTCGGTCGCCGACATCGGTGGCGGCCAGGGTCACGTCGTGGCCAGTCTGCTGGAGAAGCACCCCAAGATGCACGGCACCCTGCTCGACCTGCCGGGCGTGGTGGAGAACGCCGACCCGCGCCTGCGGAGCGGCGGGGCGCTGTCCGACCGGGTGCGGATCGTGGCCGGGGACTGCCGCGAGGCCATCCCGGTCCAGGCGGACGTGTACATCATCAAGAACATCCTGGAGTGGGACGACGAGAGCACCCGCAGGGCGCTCGCGAACGTCCGCGCGGCCGCCCGGCCCGGCGCCCGCGTCGTCGTCATCGAGAACCTCGTGGACGACACCCCGTCGATGCGGTTCACGACGGCCATGGACCTGCTGCTGCTCCTCAACGTCGGCGGTGCCAAGCACACCCGGCAGAGCATGGTCGACCGGCTCACGGCGGCGGGTCTCGTCATCGGCGAGATCCGCCCGGTGAACCCCTATCTGCACGCCTTCGAGTGCACCGTCCCGGGCTGACCGGGCGACGCGCAGAGGAAAACCCGAGGCCGCCGGTTCCGCTTCGTCGCGGAGCCGGCGGCCTCGGGTTGTGTCACGGTGCCGATCAGGAGGCGGTGTCGCGCTCCCAGCGGTAGAAGCAGCGCGCCATGGCGTCCTTGGGGCTGCGCCAGGTCTGCGGGTCGTACGCGCTGACGTACGCCGACAGCTCCTCGCTGACGCTCCGGAACTCGGGGTGCCCGGCCACCTTGGCGATGGCGGGCCCCGGGTCCCGTTCGGATTCGATGAGGTGCAGGTACACGTCACCGAACTGGAAGAGGCTGCGCCGGCTGACCCCGATGAGGTGCGGGAGCTCACCCCGGTCGGAGGCGGCGAACACGTCGGAGATCGCCGGGGCCGAGTCGGGCGCCATACGGGCGACGATCAGGGCGTGGTGCATCGGGTGTCCTTCCTGTGCCGTTCCGGCGGTCAGCGGGGCATGGCCGCGGGGCTGCGGCGCTCACGGGCGGCCTGCTCGATCCGGTCCCGGATGAGGGCCATCTGCGTGACGGAGTTGCGGTTGATGTTGTCCGTCATCCAGGCGTCGTCGACGGGGGCGTCGGGCTTCATCGCGAAGTCCTGCACCCAGCGCATGTGCGTACCGGCCGGGGTCTCCTCGTACTCCCACCGGATGTTCATGTGCGCGAACGGCCCCGTCTCGACGCGGCGCGCCCGGACGGTCCGCCCGGCACGGTCCACGGTGCGCTGCGAGACCCAGCTCCACACCTTGCCGTTGTCGTCCGGGTGCATGGTGAGGCGGAAGGTGGTCGTGTCGCCGTCCCGGGTCAGGATCTCGAGGGACGCGTACTCGCTGAAGAGCCGCGGCCAGTTCTCGATGTCGTTCGTGATGTCCCACACGAGGTCGAGGGGGGCGTCGATGACGACGCTGTTGTCGGTGTGTCCGGCCACTTCAGGCTCCAGCCTTGAGGGTGTCGTTGATGAGGGCGAGGAACGCCCGCGGGGTCTTGCAGCGCTCCGCGTCGGGGGGCAGGGGCCGGCTGTACCGGTTCTCCAGTTCGCCGACGATGCCGAGCAGGGCGAGCGAGTCGAGTCCGAGGGTGCCGAACGGCGCGTCGAGGGACTGCGCGAGTTCGTGGGGGTCGACGGTGATCCCGGCTGCCTTCTTCATGAGAGCGGCCAGTTCGTCGACGGTCACTTCGGTGGTGATCATGTGGTTGTTCTCCTCACGTGCGGCCCGTCTACCGGGCGTGGTCGCCGCCGCGCCGCACGACCAGGGCCGCGTTGGACCCCATGAGGCCCCTGCTGAGGACCAGGGCCGTGCGCAGTTCGGCGGGTCGGGCGTTCGACGTCACCAGGTCGAGGTCGTGGCAGATGTCGAACACGTTGGGGGTGGGAGGGATCTGGCCGTGCTCCATCGCGAGGACCGCGGCCGCGGTGTCCAGCAGGGGCGCCCCGCAGTAGGCCCGGCCGATTCCCGTCTTGGGCGCCGTGACGGGTACCCGGGTGCCATGGGCCCCCAGGGCGTCGGCGATGGCCAGGGCTTCGGCGCGGTCGGCCGCCGGTACGCCGAGAGCGTCGGCGAAGACGACGTCGATCTCCTCCGGGGCGATGCCGGCCTCGGTGAGGGCGCCCCGGATCGCGTGGGCGAGCCCCTCACGGGACCGCTCCCACTGGGAGGCGCCGGTGAACGTGGCCGCGTGCCCGGCCACCAGGGCCCGGACCTCCGCTCCCCGCTCGCGCGCACGCCGCTCGTCCTCGACGACGAGCATGGCGCCGCCCTCCGCGGGCACGAAGCCGCAGGCTCCCTCGGTGAAGGGGCGGTAGGCGCGGGCGGGGTCCTCGACGGTACTGAGCTCGGGGTAGCCGAGCTGGCAGACCATCGAGTACGGGGCGAGCGGCGCCTCCGCGGCGCCGACGACCATCGCGCCCGTGCCGCGCCGCACACCGCGGGCGGCGTGCGCGATGGCGTCCAGTCCCCCGGCCTCGTCGCTCGCGACGACTCCGCACGGCCCCTTGAATCCGCCGCGGATGGAGATCTGGCCGGTGCTGGCCGCGTAGAACCAGGCGATGGACTGGTAGGGGCCGACGAACTTGGAGCCCTGGCCCCACAGTTTCTGCAGTTCGCGCTGGCCGAACTCGCCGCCGCCGGATCCGGCGGCGGTGACCACGCCGACGTCGTACGGGTCCTCGGGGCCGGCCGCTCCGAGGCCCGCGTCGTCGAGGGCCAGGACGGTCGCGGCCATCGCGAAGTGGCTGAAGCGGTCGGTCTGGACGAGGAAGCGTTCCTCGATGAGGTCCGCCGCGTCGAAGGCCCGGACCTCTCCCGCGACGCGCAGCGGCAGGTGTCCGCAGCCCTCGCGGGTGATCCGGTCCAGGACGGTGAGACCTTCCCTGACGGACTTCCAGTAGGCGTCGGTGCGCAGTCCGTTGGGGGCGATGACACCGATGCCGGTGACGGCCGCGTTCCGGGGGCGCTGCGTGCTCATCGTGTCCTCCCAGCCGGCCCGGTCAGGAGCACCGCGGACTGGAATCCGCCGAACCCGCTGCCGACGGAGAGCACGTTCCTGAGCTTCCGCGGGCGGGCGGTGCGCGGCACGTAGTCCAGGTCGCACTCGGGGTCGGGGGTTTCGTAGTTCGCCGTGGGCGGCACCACCTGGTGCTTCAGGGCGAGGACGCAGGCGACGACCTCGATCGCGCCGATCGCGCCCAGCGAGTGGCCCACCATGGATTTGATGGAGCTCATCGGTGTCCGGTGGGCGTGTTCGCCCAGGGACCGTTTGACCGCGGCGGTCTCGTGCCGGTCGTTCTGCCGGGTGCCGGAGCCGTGCGCGTTGACGTAGTCGATGCGCGTGGGGTCGAGCCGGGCCTGGTCGAGGGTGCTGTCGATGGCCCGGGACATCTCCAGGCCCTCGCTGGTGAGACCGGTCATGTGGTAGGCGTTGCCGTAGGTGGCGTAGCCGCCGATCTCGCAGTAGACGTGCGCGCCGCGGGCCCTGGCGTGCTCGTACTCCTCCAGGACCAGTACGGCCGCGCCCTCGCCCATGACGAAGCCGTTGCGGTTGGCGTCGAAGGGCCGGGAGGCGTGCTCGGCGTCGTCGTTGTCGGGCGACGTGGCCTTGATGGCGTCGAAGCAGGCCATCGTGATCGGGGATATCGGCGAGTCGGACGCCCCGGCTATCAGGACGTCGGCCCGGCCTTCCTCGATGGTGTGGAAGGCGTATCCGACGGCGTCGAGTCCTGAGGTGCAGCCGGTGGAGACGGTCTGCACCGGTCCCTGCGCCCCGAACCGTTCGGCGACGACCGAGGCGAGGGTGCTGGGTGCGAACGCGAGGTGCAGTTTCGGGTCGGCCGCCCGGTGGTCCACGTCCCACCGCCGGCCTCGCTCGCTGACCTGGACGTAGTCGTGTTCCAGACGGGTGGTGCCGCCGACGGCGCTGCCCAGGGAGACTCCGACGCGCCAGGGGTCCTCCCGGTCCGTGTCGAGGCCGGAGTCGCGGACGGCCTCCGCGGCCGCGACCACGGCGAACTGGATGTACCGGTCGGTGTGTTCGACCAGATCGGGGTCCAGGCCGTGCGCGAGCGGGTCGAAGTCGCATTCGGCGGCTATGCGCGAGCGCAGGCCCACCGGGTCGAAGAGCGTTATGCCACGGGTCGCGGTGCGGCCGCCTTCGAGGAGGTCCCAGAACGCCTTTGTCCCGGTGCCTCCCGGAGCGACCACACCGATGCCGGTGACGGCCACCCGGCGGGTCACTTTATGGCCCCGCTTCGTTCGGACGGCTGTCCGTGGTCCGGCGCGGACAGGTCGGGCACGGCGGTCATGAACTCGGGGCTCGGCACGGTGTCGTCGGTGGCCTCCGTGTCGACATGGCCGAGGCTCGGTCGCGGGGCGAGCGGGCCGAGGTGGAAGACCATGCGGGCCTCCTCGTCGCCGACGTTGCGGAAGCGGTGCCGCATGTCGATCGGGATCAGCAGGCCCTGATCGGGCCTGAGCGCGAACGCCTCACCGTCCAGGTCCACCTCGAGGGCGCCGCTGACCACGTACACGAACTCCTCGGAGTACGGGTGGTAGTGCTCGCCGATGCGCTCGCCGGGCTGGATGATCGCCAGGCCCATGAAGCCGCTGGTGGACCCCGCCGTGGCGGGCGTGAGCAGGGCCCGGATGTCTCCTCCGCGCCTGCGGTTGGGTTCCGTCTCGCTCAGGTCCACGATGCGTGGATGGTGCTTGATCATGCTTGAACCTCCGGGTGTGGCGAGGACGTCGGACGACGTCCGGGTACGCGGGCTGCGGCGGTCCGTCAGGACGGCCCCGAGCTCCGGTCGGTGATGGGCAGCATGTCGGCGTGGGCCAGGAGGCGGTTGGTGTTGCGTTCCGTCTCCAGGGAGCCTTCGACGCCGATCGCGGCACCGTCGAGGAGCCGCTCCAGTTCGGCCGCCTTCTTGGCCCCCTTGAGGCCGAGGGAGGCGACGGGGTCGAGGTCGAGGTCGCCGGTGATGTCGATGAGCCGCACCACGATGTCGTCGCGCTGGAAGACGGTGCTGCTGTACACCGGGCTCGCCGGGTCGTCGGCCGCGGCCTCGTCCTGGTGGGCGAGCAGCCGGGCCAGTTCCATTCCGCAGCCCTTGCGGGCCGGGTAGAACAGGGCGTGCCGGGTCACCTTCGCGGGTTCCTCGCGGCCGGAGACCACGTGGTGCACGGCGGGGAGCGCCGCACGGGTGAAGAAGACCCGCGCCGAGTCGGGGTCGCTCAGGTCCCGGTCCTGCTCCAGGTAGGGGTTGATGGCCTCCTCGACCGCCCGCACCTCGGGCTGGCGCGACACGTGGCGCAGTGCCGCGAGGAGGTCGCCCTCCACCTCCACGGCCCGCACGACGCGGTTGCCGTGCATGAACAGCGAGGTGCGGCGCAGCCGGGTGGTGTCGTCGACCTGGGCCTGGGGCGACTCGTACCCGGCCAGGATCTCCGCGACCTTCGACTCGGATCCGGGCTTGACGGTGAAGGTGAGGGCGTGGCGCGCGACTCCGTTGCCCTCGCGGGCCTCGACCTGCAGGGCCGACCTGGCCGGCTCCGGGGCGAGCGGTTCGGCGGGGCTGGTCTCGCGCAGGATGCTGTAGCGCATCGACCGGGTGTCCCGGACGCAGCTGTGCATGGGCCGGACGGTTTCGACGTGCTCCTCGCTGTTCACCCAGGCCAGGAAGGGCGGGGCGCTCTCCCACTCGCTGGTGATGAGCCACTGCGAGGGGTTCTCGATCGACTGGCAGAGCTGGTCACTGATGTGACCGGGGACCGAGGCGACCTGGTTGCGCATGAGTTCGTAGGCGTCGAGGAACTGCTGCTGGGCGCCTTCGTACAGGTCGAGCAGCAGGATCACCCGAAGCTTCGAGCCGTCGAAGGCCGACTGCGCGATACGTGCCGAGTTGGGCATTGCGGCACACCTCTCCTTTTCGTCACGGAAGTCCTGAACGACCGCGGTATCCGAAACGCCGGGGCCGCCATGAGCTGATCGTCACCGCGTGCCCGGTACTCCGCGAGCCCCGCGGGTCAGGCGAGTGAACCGCGCGCCATCCGGGTGCCCCAGCCGCGCGAACCGGCCCGCACCGGGCATGGAATCTGCATCCCCATCCCTGACTCGCGTCCCAGGCGGCGCTGGAGGCAATCGATGAACCGATTCGAAGAGGCCGGCGAGAACGGTCTCCATACGCCCGTCCTCATCGTCGGCGGCTCGCTGGTGGGCCTCTCGACCTCGCTGTTCCTGGGGCGCCTCGGGGTGCCGCACATCCTGGTCGAGCGTCACGCGGGTACGTCGATGCACCCGCGGGGGCGCGGCAACAACGTGCGCACCATGGAGATCTTCCGGGTGGCCGGGGTGCAGCGGCGCATCGAGGAGGCGGCGTCGGTCCTCGCGGACAACCACGGCATCCTCCAGACGCCGACCCTGGTGGGCGACGCCGGGGAGTGGCTGTTCAAGGAGATCGACCCCGGTGGCGGGCTGGCCCGCTTCAGCCCGGGCGCGTGGTGCCTGTGCAGCCAGAACGACCTCGAACCGGTGCTGCTGCGGAGTGCCCGGGAGCTGGGCGGCGACCTGCGGTTCTCGACGGAGCTGATGTCGTTCGAGCAGGACTCCGAAGGAGTGACGGCGAAGGTCAAGAGCCGGGAGACCGGCGAGCACATGACGATCCGCGCGGACTATCTCGTCGCGGCGGACGGTCCGCGCAGCCCCATCCGCGACACGCTGCGCATCGGCCGGACCGGGCCGGGCGACCTGTTCCACAACGTGAGCCTCACGTTCACCTCGCGCGGCCTCGCGGAGGTGGTCGGCGACCGCCGGTTCATCGTCTGCTATCTGACCGATCCGGCGGCCGACGGTGCTCTGCTGCCCGTCGACAACGAGGAGCACTGGGTCTTCCACGCTCCCTGGCACCCCGAACACGGGGAAACGCTGGAGGAGTTCACCGACGAGCGCTGTGTGGAGCACATCCGGCGGGCCGTCGGCGTGCCGGATCTCGACGTGGAGATCACCGGCCGTGCGGCCTGGCACGCGGCCGAGCGGGTCGCCGAACGGTACGCGCAGGGGCGGGTGTTCCTCGCCGGTGACTCGGCCCACGAGATGTCACCGACCGGGGCGTTCGGCTCCAACACCGGTATCCAGGACGCCCACAACCTCGCCTGGAAGCTGTCCGCCGTGCTGGCCGGGTGGGCCGGTCCGGGGCTGCTGAAGTCCTACGACGCCGAGCGCCGGCCGGTCGCGGAGGCGACGAGCGCGCGCGCCTCGTCGCGTTCGGTGGAGCACAGCCACCCCGGGTACACCCCCGAGCCCGGGGCGGGCGGTCAGGGCGGTCAGGGCGGCCCCGGCGGCAGGAAGGGCGGGATCCTCAATGTGGCGCTCGCCTACCGCTACCCGAGGGGCGCGGTCCTCGGCGCCGATCCGGCCGCCCCCGTCGTGCCCGAGGGCGTACGGCTGACGGGCGAGCCGGGGAGCAGGGCGCCGCACCTGTGGCTGACCCGCGCGGGCACCCGGATCTCCACGCTCGATCTGTACGAGCGCTCCATGGTGCTGCTGAGCTCGGCGGAGGGCTCCGGCGGCTGGCACGCGGCGGCGAAGGACACGGCCCGGCAGCTCTCCGTCCCCCTCGACTCGTACCGGATCGGCGGCGGGCCCGAGGCGGACCTGGTCCCCGCCGGCGACACGACCTGGGCGGAGGCCCACGGTGTCGGGGCGGACGGCGCGGTGCTGGTCCGCCCCGACGGCTTCGTCGCCTGGCGGTCCGAGGGGCCGTCCAAGGACCCCCGGACGACCCTGCGGAAGGCTCTGGTGGCACTGCTGGACCAGGCCTGACGTGACCCTTTCCGGGCGGTCCGAGGACATCGCCCGGCGCGTCGGCCGACAGCCGTCCCCACGGCGCACGGAAAACAGCCGGAGGCCGTATCGGAATTCCGATACGGCCTCCGGCCACGACCTCAACAGTCGGGACGACAGGATTTGAACCTGCGACCCCTTGACCCCCAGTCAAGTGCGCTACCAAGCTGCGCCACGTCCCGATGCGTCTTACGCGCGGTGTCCCGCGTGTTCGCGCATCCGAACCCTACCGCACGTCGGTGGATGACCGCGCACGCATTGTCATCGTCGCAGCGCAGGCGGGGTCTCCGTATGCGGGGCGGGGTCGCCGTAGGGGCGGGACGGAGCGCCCCGCGAGGCGGGAGGGGTCGGCGTCAGGCCGGCTCGTCCAAGTCGGCCGCGGCCGCCCGGAGCGCGTCGGCCAGCCGGGCGGCGGGCTCCGGCAGGGGGTGCGGAAGGCGGGCGAGGACGAGGCGGCGCCGCTCCTCGGGGCCGCCCCGCACGGACAGGATCCGCACACCGGGTGGCGCCGCGGGGGCCAGCGAGGCGGGAACGGTGGTCAGACCGCAGCCCGCGGCCACCAGGTGCAGTTCGGCCAGCCAGTCACGGGCGGCGTGGGCGATCACGGGACGCTCGTCCAGTCATCGATGTCGCCAACGGGGGCGCGCACGCGGTGCTGCGCTCCTTCGGCCCCGTACTGCGTCCCGGTGGGCGGCTGGTCGTCGTGGCCAGTTCGCTGGGCACGCGGGCCGGCCGCCACGTCACCCGGAGAGGCTTCTCAACCCGTAGGAACCGTGCGGTGGGGGGGGGGGGGGGGGGGGGGGGGGGGGCCCCCCCCCCCCCCCCCCCCCCCCCCGGGGGGGGGGGGGGGGGGGGGGGCCCGGGGGGGGGGCCCGGGGGCCGGCCCCCCCCGCCCCCGGGTGGGGGTACAAACCCCGTCGCACCGGGGGGGGGGGGGGGGCGGGGGGGCGCGCCCCCCCCGCCACCGGACCACCGGTCAGGCGTTGGGGTCGAACGTGATGCCGGCCGGCTTGGCCTTGGACAGGTGGGAGTTGAAGTTGCCGTCCTTGAGACCGAACGAGGCGCTGCCGAAGTTGTAGGCGCTCAACTTGTCGCGGAGCCCGGCGGGGTAGCCGTTCCAGCCGACCAGGGTCGGGAACTGCCAGGTGTGGTAGTGGTTCTCCGGCGGCTCGTCGTTGGTGTTCGCGGGCCGGAAGCAGTGCGTGCCGATGCCGTCCTTGTGGTAGACGACCTTGGGGTGTGTCCCGTCCCAGCGGATCTGGTCCCGGGTGTAGATGTTGAAGTTGCCGTGGGCCGACGTGGAGACGTACTTGGCCTCGTTGTTCTGGACCCACACCACGACGTGCTCCCAGTCGTTGCGGTGCCCGCCGAGGCCGCTGCCGACGACGGCCTGGTCCTTCTCCATGTAGAGGCCGTAGATGATGGCGCACCAGCCGTTGTTGCACTTCTCGCGGGAGTACCCGTTGGTGTTGTCCAGGTCCCAGGAGTCGCGGCAGTGGCCGTTCAGGGCCCCGGAGGGGTTGAGGCCGGGGTTGACCGTCCCGTCGGGGCCGATGGCGGGCGTGGGGTAGCAGCCGTCGGTGTCGTAGTCGAAGGCCGGCTGGAACGTCGACTCCAGCGCGTCCGCGTTCCCGGGCAGGGCCGTGGGCGGGTCGGCGAGGGCGCTGCCCGCGAAGGCGACGACCAGTGCGACGGCGCTGCCGAGCACGAACGAGACCTTGCCGGCCCGCGAGCTTCTTGTCACTGCTTCCTCCAGATCGACCGCGGCGTGGGGGCAGGGCAGACCAGCGGTCGTCTTGGCATGCCCAGATCAGCCTTCCGGGCGGGCGGGAAAAACACCAGAGGTCGCGGGTATCGGAGCGATGAAGGATCGGCCAATGGGGAGGGTGAGTAGGCCTGTTGGGGGATGCCGAACCCGACCGCCACCCGACTCCCTTGCGCAGCCGCCCGGTTGCCGCCGAGCACGCCCCGACACCCGCTGAAGCAGCCGGGAACGACCGCCGGGGCGAGGTTCATCACGACGGGACACGACGGGACCGGAACGCCCCGGAGGCTGGGATCGCGTCCGGGGCGGCAAGCGGCCGGTCAGCGCACCAGCAGGTCGATCACGCCGGTCAGGTCCTCCTCGCCTCCGCCCTCGGCCAGGCGGCGGCGCATCAACTCGAAGTAGGGGCTGAGCAGTTCGGAGCTGACACCCTGCTGCTCGGCGGTGCTCAGGAAGGTCGGCGTGCCGGCCACCTGCATGGCGAGGTCGGAAACAACGCCCTTGCTGTAATCCCCGCTCCGCAGCCGGTCGGCGGTCTGGTGAACGGCCGGCACCATGGCGACGAGCCAGTCCGCGAGCAGCGGGGCGAACGACACGGGGTCGATGTCCTCCTTGCGAATCAGGGCGAAGGCGTGCGCGGCCCCGGCGAACATCCCGTACATGGCGCTCAGCAGGGCCACGTCGTGCAGGGCCGCGAAGCCGGCGTCCTCGCCGACGTAAGTGGTGCCGACCGGGACGCGCAGCACCTCCTGGTGCCGCTCGAACACCTCCCGCGAGCCGCTGTAGAAGACGTAGCCTCCGGCTTCCGGGACACCGATCATCGGCGGGACGGCCATGATCCCGCCGTCCAGATAGCGGGCGCCGCGCGCGCGGGCCCACTCGGTGCGGGCGCGGGCCCGGGCAGGCGTGCTGGTGGTCAGGTTGACCAGGTCCCTGCCGGCCAGGTCGGCGCCGGCCAGTGCCTCGTCGACCGAGGCGTCGTCCAACAGGCAGACGACGATCAGGGTGTTCGCCGCGACCGCCGCGGCGGCGCTGTCCGCGACCTTCGCCCCCTCGGCGGCGAGCGCCGCGCCGCGGGCCGGGGTGCGGTTCCAGACGGTGAGCGGGTGGCCGGCGGCGAGCCAGGTACGGGCCAGCGCGGTGCCCATCGCGCCGAGGCCCAGCATCGTGACGGAGGTCTTCTCAACAGGGTTCCGTGTCATGCCGATTAGGCTGGCCACAGGCCCGGAGGTGATCAAGTACGCACTTCGGAGTGGGTGGTTACCCCGGGGTGAGCGAGCATGTCGGAAGGGTGGGGTCATGACGACGCTGAACCGGCCGGGCGCACCGGACGGACACGCCTGCGGGATCGACACCGCGATGGAGGTGATCGGCGGCAAGTGGAAGGTACTGCTCCTCTGGGCACTCCACGAGCACTCCCGCAGTCGCTTCGGCGAGTTGCGTCGACTGCTTCCGGGGATCACCGAGAAGGTGCTTGCCTCGCACCTGCGCGAGATGGAAGCAGACGGTGTCGTACACCGCGTCTCCTACGACGAGGTGCCGCCACGCGTCGAGTACTCGCTGACCGAGGACGGCACGCGCCTCAACGACGCACTCCAGCCGCTGGCCGCCTGGGGACGCGAGCGGCCGGCCGCTCGAGGGGTGGAGGAGAAGACGGGCTAAGACGTTTGGCGAATGCGCTGGTCACCGCCGCTTGTTGAGCACTGCGAGTCCGGCACGCACACCGGCAAGGCACCGTCCGCACCTGCAACGTGATCCGAACAGCAGACCCTAGCTCCGCGGATCCCACCCCTCGTACGCCGCCGTCAGCAATCCCAGAACGCCGTTCGCCGTGACCTCGCGGGGATTGGGGTAGGACTCGGCGGCGACCTGGGCCGCCGCGGGCACCAAGTCCGCCTCTCTCAGGCCGAGTTCGGCCAGGGTACGGGGAGCGCCGAGGCCCCCCGCGAGCTCCCGGAGGGCACGGGGGACGTCGTCGGTGTCCATGGCCCGCGCAAGGACGGCGACCGCTTCCGGGGCGGCGGCCGCGTTGTGGGCGAGGGTGTACGGGAGGAGCACGGTGTGGGTCTCGGCGTGCGGCAGGCCGAAGGTGCCGCCGAGGACGTGGGCCAGCTTGTGGTGCAGCCCCATGGTCGTCGCGCCGAGGCAGGAACCGCAGAGCCAGGCACCGTAGAGGGCCCGGGCGCGGGCCTGCGGATCTCCGGGGTCCGCGGCCACGCCGGGAAGGGCGCCGGCCATCGCCCGTACGCCCTCCTCCGCCATCAGGGAGACCAGCGGGGAGGCGTCGGGGGCGTACAGCGCCTCGACCGCGTGCGCGAGGGCGTTGACACCGCTGGTCACCGAGAGCGGGACCGGGAGGCCGAGGGTGAGATCGGGGTCGTAGACGACGCAGCGCGGCTGTACGCGGGGGTCGCGTCCGGTGCGTTTGACCCCCTGCTCGGTCAGGCCCCACACGGAGGTCATCTCGGAGCCCGAGTAGGTGGAGGGCACGGCGATCAGCGGCAGGCCGGTGCGCAGCGCGATCGCCTTGCCGAGGCCGATCGCGGATCCGCCGCCGACGGCGGCACACCCGTCGGCGCCCGCCGCCCGCGCCACCTCGACAGCCTCGTCGGCGACCTCCACGGGTACGTGCATCCGGGCGCCCGCGTGCACCCCCACACAGCTGTCGCCGAGCGCGTCCGCCACCGCGTGCGCGGCGTCGGCGCCCCGGCCGCCGCACACCACGAGGACCCGGTGCAGCGCGAGCCGCGCGACCTCTTTCGGTGTCGCGGTCACCGAGGCGCCGGACCGGAAGACGACCCGGGCGGGCCGGGTCTCGTAGGTGAAGTCGAGCGGGGCGCCCGGCTGGGTGGTCATTCCGGCTCCAGGACGAGGTCGAAGCGGGCGTGGCGGAAGGGGTTCGCGACACCGAACTCCCGTGCCAGCGCGGGGTCGTCGGTCTCGGCGAAGTCCTGGACGAGACTCCGCTTCACGGCGAAGACGGCGTCGGAGTCCAGATAGGGGCTGCCCGCCACGAAGATGTGCGTGGTGACGGGGGCGTGGCCCTCGGCCGAGGCGATGAAGTGGATGTGGGCGGGGCGCCAGGAGTGACGGCCGGTGGCCCCGAGCAGGGCGCCGACCGGGCCGTCGGTGGGGATCGGGTACGGGCTCGGTACACAGGTGCGGAACCTGAAGCGGCCCTCGGCGTCCGTGGTGAAGAGCCCGCGGCCGTTGCCGGGCGGCTGCGCGTCCGGCCGCTGGACGTCGTAGAAGCCCTGGTCGTCCGCCTGCCACACGTCGAGGACGGCGCCCGGCAGCGGAGTGCCGTCCCGGGACAGCACCCGGCCGCTGACCACGCACGGCTCGCCGGTGCCCACCAGGTCGATGGCCGCGCCGAGTTCCCGTGCGGGCGAGCGCGTCATGTGGAAGGGTCCGAGCACCGTCGGCTCCGTCGCACCCGGGTCGCCGTGGCCGTTCAGGGTCTCCACCAGCATGGAGACGCCGAGCACGTCCGACAGGAGGACGAACTCCTGCCGGGTGTCCGTGCACATGTGTCCGGTCGCCGCGAGGAAGGCCATGGCGCTCTCCCACTCCGCGGTCGTCGGCCGGCTCTCGCGGACGAAGGCGTGCAGATGGCGGGTGAGCGCGCCGAGCAGCTCACGCAGCCTCGGATCGGCCGTGCCCGCGAAACTGTCGACGACAGCGTCGGTGATCCTCGTGGTGCGTTCCCTGGCCATGCCCGCTCCCGTGGTCCAGCCGGTCGTCCTGCCGAGCGTGCCCAGGCTACGAGACCGGACGGGGCGCACCGCCCCGCGCCGACGAACCCCGACGCCGTGTCCGGCCACCGGGCTGCCGGGCTGCCGGGCAGCCCGGCTGAAACACCGTGGCCGACGCCGAGGTACGCACAATGACCCTTTCCGTGGGGCATCGTTGCCCTGGAGGATCACGCCCGCACCGGACGCACGGAAAGTATGATCAAGCAATGTCTGACTTGACCGAAACCACGCCCGGCTGGCTGTCCCGTGACGAACTGGAATCGGCCCGTGCCCGCATGCCGATCCTGTACGTCGAGGCCGTACCGGTGCGCGTCGACGACAACGGCGAAGTCACCCACATCGGGCTCCTGCTCGGCATCGGTCCGGACGGGACGGTCACCCGCTCCCTCGTCTCCGGCCGGGTGCTGCACCACGAGCGGGTCCGGGACGCCCTGCTGCGCCACCTGGAGAAGGACCTGGGCCCGGTGGCCCTGCCCCGGATCCCGGCCTCCCTGCAGCCCTTCACCGTCGCGGAGTACTTCCCGACCCTGGGCGTCACACCGTTCCACGACCCGCGCCAGCACGCCGTGTCCCTGGCGTACATCGTGCCGGTCACCGGCGACTGCCGCCCCCGGCAGGACGCGCTGGACCTGGTCTGGTTCAGTCCGGAGGAGGCCGCGTCACCCGTGGTCACGGACGACATGCCGGGTGGTCACGGCGTTCTGCTGCGGCAGGCGCTGGCGTACGTCGGACGTATCGCCTGACGCGGGTGCCGGTGCCCCGCGGGCGTCGGGGACGGGCGTGATCCCGTCCGGAGCGGCGGGCGGGCCGTCGACCCGCCCGCCGCCTGACGGCCCGCGACCGGCTGCGGCACGCCGGTGCGGGTCCGGGCGGGTGACAGGTCACCGCCCCTTCAGCGGCCGCTCCATACCGGGCCGCGCTTCTCCGCGAACGCGGTGGCGCCCTCGCGCGCGTCCTCGGAGACGAACACCGGCGTGATGATCCGCTGGTGGCGGCAGCGCCCCGCACCGGCCGGATACGGCCGCTCAGCGGGAGCCGGACGCGCCCTTCATCGACCGGTACGGCCCAACGGGAGCCGGACCTCGTCGGTGCTCAGATCCGCGCGTCCTCGACCGGGAAGGGCACGGCACGGGGACGCAGGACCATGAGCGGGCCCTCCGAGGTCGCCACCATGGCGAACGGGAACCGGTCGAGCTCGAGGCAGAGTGCGACGTCATCGGGATGGACGCCCTGACGCACGCCCGTCGCCAGCTCGCCGGCGGCGCGGGACCCGCCGGCACGGCGGAGGAACCCGGCCGCGTCGGTACCGGCCCCGGCGGCCCTCCCGGCGATGTACTGAGCGCACGCCAGATCCTCGTCGGCGCGGCCGTCCTCGCCGGTGACCACGAACGTGACGTCGTCGCACCGGCGGGCCCGCAGGATCCGCGCGGTCGCCTCCGCCACCACGAAGCCGGCGCACAGCACCAGCGACGCGTCCTTGACCGCGAGGGCGCCGACCGTCCCCGCCGTGGTCTTCTGCACGACGGTCCGTCCGTCGAGGTCGACGGACCGCAGCAGTCCCGGCGAGTTGACGAGGTCGAAGCCGGGGGCGGGCGGACCGTCCTTGAGCGCCACCCAGTCCGGGTGGCGGGCCTTGAGCGCCAGGACCTCGGCGAGCGACTCCGCGAGGACGATCTTTTCCGCCCCGCGGCCGAAGGCCCAGGCGGCCACCGTGTAGGCACGCATGACGTCGACCACGACCGCCACGGACGGGGTTTCGGTCAGTTCGGCGATGCCGAGGAAGCGGGCGTCCATCGTGTCATGATCGCGCAGACCCGGCTCGGGGCGTCGAGAGAGTGACCCGCATCACATCGATGGCCCTGGGGGCCGAGCCCCGGGTTCGATGGGCGGCAGCCGGGGCGTCCGGCGACAGCCGCGCCCCGGAGCAGGCCACGGCCGTACCCCGGAACAACGGAAAGGCCGTTCCCGCGTCGGCGGAAACGGCCTGCGACCTGCGTTTCGGCAAGTCGGGACGACAGGATTTGAACCTGCGACCCCTTGACCCCCAGTCAAGTGCGCTACCAAGCTGCGCCACGTCCCGGTGCTTTCACCCGCGGTGACCCGCGTGATCGTGCGAACAGAACTTTACCCCACGCCGGGGGCTGCTCCGCAGGGGGAGCGGGGCGCGCGACAATCGGCGTATGACCGGGACATCTGAGACGCGGCGGGCCGGCGGACGCGACCGGGACGCCGAGGGCCGGGCGCGGAACGCCCGGCCCCGTGACGGACTGGGGCGCCCGCTGCCGTACGGCGCGGCCGGTGTCGAGCGGGCGCCGGAGGGTGTCGTACGCCGGCCCGAGGACACGGTCGCCGAGGCGCAGGCACTGCTGGACGCGGGCAGGCCGTTCCACGCGCACGAGGTCTTCGAGGACGCCTGGAAGTCCGGGCCCCCGGACGAGCGCGGGCTCTGGCGGGGGCTGGCCCAGCTCGCCGTGGGGCTCACCCACGCGGCCCGGGGGAACGTGACGGGCGGCGCACGGCTGCTGCGGCGCGGGGCCGGAGGGGTCCAGGAGTGGACGTCGGCGACCGGACGGCCGCGGCCCCACGGCCTGGACCTCGCCGGCATCACCGGCTGGGCACGGGAGTTGGCGGCCGTCGTGGAACGCGACGGCCGACCGGTCGACCCGGCACGGGTGTCACCACGGCTGCGCGGCCGGGCCGTCTGACGAAGGCACGCCCTGCCCGTGGGTGCCGGGGTCCGGCCGGTGCGTCCACTGTCAGTGGCGTGGGGCAGACTCTCGGTGTGCGAAAGATTCATGTCATCGGCATCGGAGCGGGCGACCCCGATCAACTCACGCTTCAGGCGGTCAAGGCGCTGAGGAGCACGGACGTGTTCTTCATCCTGGACAAGGGCGAGGTGAAGTCGGACCTCGTCCGGTTGCGCCGCGACATCCTCGACGCGCACATACCCGAGAGGGCGTACCGCCTGGTCGAGGCCCGTGACCCGGACCGGGACCGGACGGCGGGCGGCTCGGCGTACTCGCCGGCCGTCGGGGACTGGCGCAGCGCCCGTGCCGCGATCTACGAGCGGCTCATCACCGAGGAGCTGGGCGAGGACGAGAGCGGCGCGTTCCTGGTGTGGGGCGATCCCGCTCTGTACGACAGCACGCTCGGCATCCTGGAGGAGATCCTGGACCGGGGCGCGGTGGCGTTCTCGTACGACGTGGTGCCCGGGATCAGCAGTGTCTCGGCGCTCGTCGCCCGGCACCGCACGGGGCTGAACCGGGTCGCCCGGCCGGTGCAGATCACCACCGGACGGCGCCTCGCCGAGGGCTTCCCGGAGGGGGTGGACGACGTGGTCGTGATGCTCGACGCCCATCAGGCGTTCCGGCGGTACGCGGACGAGGACATCGACATCTACTGGGGCGCCTACATCGGCACGCCCGACGAGATCCTCGCCTCCGGCCCGATCGCCGAGGCGGCTCCCCGTATCGAGCGGTTGCGCGCCGAGGCCCGGGAGCGCAAGGGATGGATCATGGACACCTATCTGCTGCGCAGGAATCCGGGAGGGTAGAGCGTCCGGCCGGCCGGTACACCGGGCGGGTCGCCCCGCATGCACGGGGAGCCCACCGGTGTGAGGGTGACGATTGTGACGATCACGGAGGACACCGCGCCGGCCCCGGCGGCGGCGCCCGGACCACCGGTGCTGGACAACCGCCGCCGCAACATCGTCTTCGCGACGATCGTGCTGGGCATGCTGCTCGCCGCGCTCGACCAGACGATCGTGGGCACCGCGCTGCCGACGATCGTGTCGGATCTGGGCGGCGCCGCGCACATGTCCTGGGTGGTGACCGCGTATCTGCTGGCCGAGACCGTGGCGACCGTGCTGGTCGGCAAGTTCGGCGACCTGTTCGGCCGCAAGGTGGTCTTCCAGGTGTCGGCGATCATCTTCATCACGGGTTCCTTCCTGTGTGGGCTCGCCACGAACATGACACTGCTGATCGCCTGGCGGGCGTTGCAGGGCGTCGGCGCGGGCGGTCTGATGGTGACGTCCATGGCGCTGATCGCGGACGTCATCCCGCTGCGCGAGCGGGGCAAGTACCAGGGCGCGATCGGTGCCGTGTTCGGTGTGGCCACGGTCATCGGGCCGCTGCTCGGGGGACTGTTCACGGACCATCTGTCGTGGCGGTGGGCGTTCTACATCAACGTGCCCCTCGCGATCGTCGTGGTGATCGCGGCGGCCCGCACCATCCCGGTGGTGAAGTCGGTGACCCGGCCGGTCGTCGACTACCTGGGCATCGCGCTCGTCGCGGTCGGGGCCAGCGCCCTGATCCTGGCGACGAGTTGGGGCGGCAACGAGTACGCCTGGGGATCGCCGGCCATCATCGGACTCTTCGCGGGCGGTCTGATCGCGCTCGGCCTGTTCTGCGTGGTGGAGACGCGTGCGGCCGAACCGATGCTGCCGATGCGGCTGTTCTCCAACCCGGTCTTCACGGTCTGCTCGATCCTCAGCTTCATCGTGGGGTTCGCGATGCTCGGCGCGATGACGTTCCTGCCGACGTATCTGCAGTACGTCGACGGGGACTCGGCCACGGTCTCCGGCGTGCGCACCCTGCCGATGGTCCTGGGGCTGCTCATCGCGTCCGTCTTCAGCGGCAACGTGGTCAGCAAGACCGGGCAGTACCGGATCTTCCCCATCGTCGGCTCCCTGGTGATGGCGGTCGGGCTGTATCTGATGTCGCGGATGGGACCGGAGACGGGGGCCTGGCTGGAGTCCCTGTACATGTTCGTGCTCGGCACCGGCATCGGGCTGTGCATGCAGGTGCTGACGATCGCCGTGCAGAACACCGTCGAGTACACCGACCTCGGCACCGCGACGTCCGGGGTCACCTTCTTCCGTACGCTGGGGAGTTCGTTCGGTACGGCCGTCTTCGGCACGATCTACACCAACGCGCTCAAGCCCAACCTGGCCGACGGGGTCAGGACGGCCGCCGAGACGGGCACGGCCGGACCGGCCGTCATCGCCAGGGCGGCGCAGAGCCCGGAGGGGCTGCACAGGCTGCCGCGCGAGGCGGCCGCGCCCATCATCGACGCGTACGCCGACACCATCCACACGGTGTTCCTGTGGACGGTCCCGGTCGCGCTCCTCGGCTTCGTCGTGGCGCTCTTCCTCAAGCAGGTGGAGCTGCGCGACAGCGCGCGCATGGGGTCGACGGACATGGGCGAGGGTTTCGCGTCACCGTCCACCGCGGACTCCCAGCGGCTGCTGGAGTTCTCCGTCGCGAAGATCATCGGCACCACGGAGATGGACACCGCGCGCCGGATCGTCTCCGAGTCCGACACCCGGCTGGACGTGGCGGGTGCCTGGGCCGTGATGCAGGTGGAGCTGTTCACCCGGATGGTCGGCCACGCCAACCTCGCGCTGATCGCCGCCCGGCGCCATCTGCCTCCCGAGGTGCTCGTCCCGGTCTTCCAGCGCATGGTCGACGAGGGCTATCTGACCCGGCACGGCTCGCTGTTCTCGCACACCGCGGCGGGTGAGCGCGAGGCGCGGGTGATCAGCGAGGCCTGGGGCCGGTGGCTCGCCGGGCGCGTCGAGCAGGACATCGGCCGCCCGTCCGGCACGGAACTGCGCGCCGCCGTCGACACCATCGCCAAGCGTCTGCTGGTCGAGGACCTGACGCAGGGTCTGCCGGACCGCACGCCGGAACTGACATCGGCCGCCAGGAGCTGACCGGACCGGCCGGACCCGCGAGGCGGGCTCAGCGGAGCAGCAGCTGCACTCCGCCCACCACCGTCGCCCCGATCACCAGGCGTTCGAAGAGCAGTTGGTTGATGCGCTTCACCGCCCACTTCCCGACGAACGCCCCCGGCACCACGAACACGGCCAGGGCCGCGTCCAGCAGCAGCGAACGCCCGTCGATCAGACCGAGGCCCGCGCTGAACGGCAGCTTGGAGACGTTGACGATCAGGAAGAAGAAGGCGGAGGTGCCGAGGAAGCCGAGCTTGCGGAAGCCCGCCGAGAGGAGGTACATCGACATGACCGGGCCGCCCGCGTTCGCGACCATGGTGGTGAAGCCGCCGAGGACTCCGTAGGAACGCGCCTTGACGCGGCCCGCGCGGGTCACGACCGCGTCGGGTTCCTCGTCCTGGACGGCGGCCCGGCGGCGCCACAGCGTGATCCCGGTCATCAGCAGCAGGGTCGCGCCGATCGAGGCCCGTACGACCCCGTCGTCGGCCCACACCAGGAACAGCGTGCCGAGGACGACACCGGCGGCGACCGCCGGGAAGAGCCGCCACAGCGTCGGCCAGTGGGCGTGGCGCCGGTAGGTGGCGACGGCCAGCACATCGCCGACGATCAGGAGGGGCAGCAGGACGCCCGTCGAGGCGCGGGCGGGCAGTACGGCGGCGAAGACCGCCAGGCTGACCGTGTTGGCGCCGCTGACGGCGGTCTTGGAGAAGCCGACGAGCAGAGCCGCGGCGGCGAGGGCGGCGAACTCCCCCGTGGATATGTGCCAGAGCGTCATCGTGTTCATGCGGGGATTGATGCTATGCCCACGGTGCTCGTGCGGGTGGCGGGGGTCCCGCCGGGCTCTTTTCGGGTCAACGGTGCGCCGGGGCCGCCGGCCGGTGTACCGGCGACCCGGAACCGGCCGGCGGTCGCAGGCGCGCGAGGACGTACGGCGACCCGTGACGCCCCTCGCGCACGAGACCTGCGGCCGGGGCGCGGGGCGTCAGTGGCGCTCCACCAGGACCGCGGTGCCCTGCCCGACGCCGACGCACATCGTGGCCAGGCCGCGCTCGGCGCCCGTGCGGCGCATGCGGTGCAGCAGGGTGGTGAGGATGCGGGCTCCCGAGGCGCCGAGCGGGTGGCCCAGCGCGATGGCGCCGCCGGTCGGGTTGACGAGGTCCGGGTCGATGCCGAGGGCGTCCACGCAGGCGAGGGCCTGGGCGGCGAACGCCTCGTTGAACTCGGCCTCCTGGATGTCGGCGACGCTCCAGCCGACGCGTCCGAGCGCCTTGCGGGTCGCGGGCACCGGGCCGATGCCCATGACGTCGGGATCGACGCCGGCCGAGGCCCCCGCGACGTACCGTCCGAGCGATTCGAGTCCCAGCTCGTTCAGGACCTCCTCGCTGACGAGCAGCACACCCGCGGCGCCGTCGTTCATCGGCGAGGCGTTGCCCGCGGTGACCGTGCCGCCGGCGCGGAACACCGGCTTGAGGCGGGCCAGTTTGTCGAGCGAGGTGTCCTCCCGCACGCATTCGTCGCTGTCGACGACCACACCGTCGGGGCGCTCGACGGTGAGCAGTTCGGTGTCGAAGTACCCGTTCTTGCGGGCGTCCGCCGCACGCTGGTGGCTGCGGAGCGCGAACGCGTCCTGGCGCTCGCGCGAGACGCCGTACCGCGCGGCGACCTCCTCCGCGGTCTCCCCCATGGACAGGACGCCGTGCAGGTCCTTCATCGCCGGATTGACCAGCCGCCAGCCGAGCCGGGTGTCGACGGTCTCGATGCGGTGCGGCAGCGCCTCGTCCGGGCGGGGCAGCACGAAGGGGGCACGGCTCATCGACTCGGAGCCTCCGGCGAGCACGATGTCGGCCTCGCCGGAGGCGATGGCGCGGGCCGCCGTCGTGACGGCTTCGAGGCCGGAGGCGCAGAGCCGGTTGACGGTGGCGCCGGGCACGCTGTCGGGCAGTCCGGCGAGCAGCGCGGCCATCCGGGCGACGTTGCGGTTGTCCTCTCCGGCCTGGTTGGCGGCGCCCCAGTAGACGTCGTCGACGCGGGCCGGATCCAGTGCGGGCACCTCGGCGACCAGAGCGCGGACGACGCCCGCGGCGAGGTCGTCGGGCCGTACGGAGGACAGGGCACCACGCAGCTTGCCGATGGGCGTGCGGCGAGCGGCCGCGAAGTGGACGGGACGCACGACAGGACTCCTGACGGACACCGGCGGACGGGCACCGGACGTTGATGAGCACAACCATTAATTAGCACTGCTAGTTTTGGACTATATCCCCGCGCCGGACCCTTGGGAAGATCCGCCCTGCCGCCGGTATCCGCCCGTCCGCCCCGAACGCCCGACCCCGTGCGGGATCGTTCCGCGTCGTGGCGGCCGGGGCGGTGGCCGGAGATCGACGGCCGCCCGCTTCGCCCCTCGCATGGATGGCAGACTGCTCGCGCACCCCGCCGAACCCAGGCCGCGGGGGTGAACAGACCCAGGAAAGCGGGGAGTTGTCGCATGACGGGGACGGAGTCCACCCCGGACGGGATCGACACCAGCAGGCCCCATCCGGCACGGGTGTACGACTGGTATCTGGGCGGCAAGGACAACTATCCGGTCGACGAGCGGCTCGGACAGCAGATCACGGCGCGTGACCCCGGAGCCAAGCGGGCCGCGCGCAGCAACCGCTGGTTCATGCAACGGGCCACCCGGCACCTCGTCCGTACGGCGGGAATCCGCCAGTTCCTGGACATCGGCACCGGCATACCCACCGAGCCCAACCTCCACCAGATCGCGCAGGGTTCCGCTCCGGACTCACGGGTGGTGTACGTCGACAACGACCCGATCGTCCTCGCCCACGCCGAGGCGCTGCTGCGCGGCACTCCGGAGGGCATGACGGAGTACGTCCAGGCGGATGTGCGCGAGCCGCTGAAGATCCTCGACGAGGCCGCGCGCGTGCTCGACCTCGACCGTCCCGTGGCCCTGTCGCTGATCGCTCTGATGCACTTCATCGCCGATGACGACGGCGCGTACGAGCTGGTCGGGACCCTGGTCGACGCGCTGGCGCCGGGAAGCCACCTGTCGCTGTCCGCGATGACCGCCGACTTCGAGCCGGAGGAGGTCCGGCAGGGCATCGAGGCGTACGCGCGCGGCGGTGTCACCCTGGTGGGCCGCTCGCACGCCGGCGTGAGCCGCTTCTTCGAGGGACTGGACCTGGTCGAGCCCGGTGTCGTCTCGGTGAAGGACTGGCGTCCCGAGCTCGCGGAGGGCGAGACCCCGATCGGCGACGAGCCGGTGTCCCTGTACGGCGGGGTCGGCCTGAAGCGCTAGCGCCGGAACGAAGGGGCGGGCCGGGTCCTTGGACCTGCCGGCCGGGGCGGTCCGGCCCCCGGCCGGGGACGGTCGGCCCCTGCCCCCGCGCGCGCCGGGAGGGCAGGCTGGGAAGCCGTCCGAGCAGGAAGCGAGATGGCGAGATGACCCTCATCGTCGGGCAGGTGATGACCAGCGAGGTCGTCGGCGCGCATCGGAAGATGTCCTTCAAGGACGTGGCCCGGCTGCTGGACCGGTACCGGATCAGCGGGCTGCCGGTCGTGGACGACGACGACAAGGTGGTGGGCGTGATCTCGGAGACGGATCTGCTGCGCCTGCCGGCTGCCCGGTCCGGCCGGGAACGGCGCCGGCGTCTGCCGTCGCCGCTCCGCGCGCTGGCGTGGTCGCCCCGTCCGGAGCGGGCCGCGCGCCGCGCGCCGACCTCCGGTGCCGGGCCCGTCCGCGCCACGACCGTGGAACAGCTGATGTCGACGCCCGCGATCACCGTGCATCCCGAGCAGCGCGTGGCCGATGCCGCCCGGGTCATGGAGCGTCATCGCGTCGAGCGGCTTCCGGTGGTGGACGAGGAGGACCGGCTGATCGGGATCGCGACCCGGCGCGACCTGCTGCGGGTCTTCCTGCGGACGGACGAGGAGATCCGCCGGGAGGTCGCCGACGAGGTGCTGGGGCGCGCGCTGTCGCTGCCGCCGCGCTCCGTGGCCGTCTCGGTCGGCGACGGAGTGGTGACGCTGGAGGGGCGGCTGGAGCACCACGACGAGATCTTCGAGGCCGTCCGGCTGACGTGGCGGGTCGACGGTGTCGTCGGGGTCATGAACCGTCTGGCCTTCCGCGCCGACGACACCCGCCCGGCCGTGCGGCACCCCGCGCAGCGGATCGGCCACGAGCGGCTGCCCGGGCACTGAGGGACGCGCGGGCGGCCGGCGGGCGGACGTCCGGGAACCCGCTCGTCACCGGCGGCGCCCGCGCGGTCGGCGTTGCCGGTGAACCCCCTTGCGAACAACAGGTGTCGAGTCCGGGGCGGCAGGGCCGGGGACCACGAGCCCGTGTCCGTCCCGGATCCGGCGACCGTCCTCCCGATCACCGCCGCGGGCCGTCCACGCCGCCTCGTGAACCCTTCGCGGGCATTCCTCCCCTTCGCCCCCGAAGCCGTCGACGCGATCCGCACAGGTGCCCGACCACGGGCACGGGCGGTCGGGCATCATGGCTTCGACGGGTGGTGAGTGAGGGGATCCCATATGGACCGGAGCACACACCTTCCGGAGGAGCCGTCGGGCCCGCAGTTCCGGTTGGACGCCCTGCTGGAGGACCTCCAGGAGCAGGTGCAGCGTGTGCGCGGCACCCAGAACCGGGTGCACACGCTCCTCGAAGCGGTGCTCGCGATCGGCAGCGATCTCGATCTCGACGTGGTCCTGCGGCAGATCGTGGAATCCGCGGTGCAGCTCGTCGACTGCCGCTACGGGGCGCTCGGCGTCCTCGGCGACGAGGGCGGCATCAAGCAGTTCATCACCGTGGGCGTCGACGAGGAGACCATCGCCCGCATCGGTCACTACCCCCGGGGAGAAGGCATCCTCGGCCTGCTGATCCGCGAGCCGCACGCACTGCGGCTGCCCGTGCTGAGCGACCACCCGGACTCCGTCGGCTTCCCGCCCGGCCACCCCCCGATGACCACGTTCCTCGGCACCCCCGTGCAGGTCCGCGACAAGATCTTCGGGAACCTGTACCTCACCGAGAAGCACGGCGGGGCCGAGTTCGACGCCGAGGACGAGGCGGTGCTGCGCACACTCGGCGCGGCGGCCGGCGTGGCCATCGACAACGCCCGGCTGTACGACGACGCCCGGCGCCGTGAGCGCTGGCTGGCCGCGAGCAGCGATCTGACCCGCACCCTGCTGTCCGGCGCCGACCCGGTCGACGTCCTGCACTCGTTCACGGCGACCGTCCGCGAGCTGTCCGACGCGGACCTCGTCACTCTGGCGCTGCCGCTGACCGGGACCACGGACCTGGTCATCGAGTCGGCCGAGGGGCACGACGCCGACCAGGTGCGGGGCCTGACCCTGCCCGACGGGACGAGTCTGGCGGCCAAGGTGTACGCCTCGGGCGAGAGGATCGTCAGCACCTCGCTCAGCCAGGACCCGCGCACCGGGACGGGCAGCGCGTCGGTCCTCGACCTCGGCCCGGCGTTCGTGATTCCGCTCGGCACCCAGGAGCGGGTGCGGGGCGTTCTCCAGGTCGCGAACCGCCAGGGCGGCACCGTGTTCCCCGACGCCACCGTCGAGATGATCGCCGGGTTCGCGGGCCACGCCGCGCTGGCCCTGGAGATCGCCGAGCACCGCCGCGACGCGGAACAGCTCCTCGTCCTCAACGACCGTGACCGCATCGCGCGCGACCTGCACGACCTGGCCATCCAGCGGCTCTTCGCCGGCGGGCTCAGCCTCCAGTCGGTGCTCAACCGCCTCGCCGACCGGCCCGACGTGGCCGAACGCGTCCAGCGGGTGGTGGACGATCTCGACGACACGATCAAGGTCGTACGTTCCACGATCTACGCCCTGCGGGAGAGCGACCGGTCCGACGCCACCGCCGGTCTGCGCACCCGGCTCGTCACCGAGGTCGGCCGCGCGGCCGAGACGCTGGGCTTCGCCCCCTCCCTGCGCATGAGCGGCCTGCTCGACACCGACGTGCCCGACGAGCAGCGGGAACACGTGGTCGCGGTGCTGCGCGAGGCCCTGTCCAACGTGGCCCGGCACGCCCGGGCCACCGCCGTGGAGGTCACCGCCGAGGCCACCGCCACGACACTGCGGCTGCGGGTGGCGGACGACGGCCGCGGCATCGGCCCGGACGACACCCGCCGCAGTGGTCTCGGCAACATCGGCACCCGCGCCGAGCAGCTGGGCGGCCGTTGCACCCTGACGGCCAACGAGCCGAGCGGCACCGTCCTGGAGTGGACGGTGCCGCTGCGCCACGACGACCCCACCTGACCCGCGTCGCCCCGGTCCGGCACGCGTTCAGTGCCGGCCGGCCGAGGCGGGGCCGTCGTCGATGAAGCCGCCGGACTGATGGCGCCACAGCTTCGCGTAGGCGCCTTCCGACGCCAGCAGTTCCCGATGGGTGCCCTGTTCGACGATCTTCCCCCGGTCGAGGACGACGAGCCGGTCCATGGTGGCGACCGTGCTCAGCCGGTGCGCCACCACCAGCGCCGTCCGCCTCTCCATGAGCCGCCACAGCGCCGACTGGACGAGGATCTCGCTCTCGGAGTCCAGGGCGCTGGTCGCCTCGTCGAGCAGCAGGATCGGCGCGTCACGCAGGATCGCGCGGGCGAGGGCGACCCGCTGGCGCTGGCCGCCCGACAGCTTGATGCCGCGCTCTCCGACCATGGTCGCGAAACCGTCCGGCAGCGCGTCGGCGAACTCCGTGACGTGTGCCGCCTCGGCCGCGCGGCGGATCTCCTCCTCGGTCGCGTCCGGACGGGCGAAGGCGATGTTGTCCCGCAGCGAGCGGTGGAACATCGCCGGATCCTGCGGCACGTACGCGATCAGGCTGCGCAGGTCGGCCTGACGCAGCTTGCTGATGTCCTGGCCTCCGATCAGGATGCGGCCGCCCTCGATGTCCGTCATCCGCAGCAGCAGCCGGGTGAGCGTGGTCTTGCCGCCGCCCGACCTGCCGACCAGACCGATCTTCGCTCCGCTGGGTACGGCCAGTTCGAGGCCGGTGAACAGCGGCTCGGCGCCGCCGTGGGTGAAGGTGACCTGTTCGAAGCGGACGTCGGCGTCGCCTGACCGCAGAGGCTCCGGAGCGACCGGGTCGAGCACGGTCGGCGGTGACATCAGCAGTTCGGTGAACTGGGCGGCCTCCGTCATCGAGCTCTCCAGACGCCGGTAGATCTGATTGAACTCGAACATGATCCGGGTCGCGTTCGCGTAGTACGTGAAGGCGACGACCACCGCCTCCACGCCGTGCCCTCCCCCGCCGAGCGTGATCGCGAGCAGCAGGCCGAGCGCGTTGGTCAGGACGGACATCGGCGCGACGAACGTGTCGATGCGCAGGTTGCCGTAGTCCCACGACTGCAGGGTCAGCCGCCGCGACACCGCGACCCGGGAGCGGTGCTCCGCCGCCTCGCGCTCCTCGGCGGCGAAGGCACGCACGGTGTCCATGTTCATCAGGCTGTCGGCGACATGGCCCGAGACCCGGGCGATCGCCTCCTCGCGCTCGTCGACGAGTGCCTGACGGCGCCGGATGAGCGGCACCGCGCACACCCCGGTCACGGCGATCATCACCAGGAGTCCGACGACGAGCAGCGGTTCGTAGCGCCACAGCACCACCGACCCGAAGAGGAGCGGCACGAGGCTGCCGACGACCTGGAACGTCATCGTGTCGACGAACTCCTCGAAGCGGGAGGCGAAGCTCAGCACCCGCTTGGTCAGCGAGCCGGCGAAGTTGTCGTGGAAGAACGAGGCGTCCTTGGCGAACAGTTCGTCCATGCCGATCACGTACAGCCGCTCGATGCCGAGGGCGTCCAGGCGGTTCAGGCAGTGCAGACCGAGGCGCCAGAACGCTTCCGCGAGGAGCAGGACGCCGCCGAAGGCGAGGACGTACGGCAGGGCGTCACCGGCGGAGACACCACTGTCGCCCTCGGCGATACGGCCGACGAGTTTCGCGACGATGAGCGGCGCGACGTAGCTGATGCCGATGTTGCCCAGCGCCGGCAGCAGCATGCCCGGCACGGTCAGCCGACGGAGCCTGCGGAGCTCCCTTCCGTAGTAGCGAAGTGCGAGGAGGACCGGACCCTTGCCCGGTAAGGCCTTGCGCGATTCAGGAGATGCCATCACAGCCCTGTGTCGTCGTACGGCTGCCCGCCGCGCCGTCCGGGGGTCACTCCGCCTCGGTTCCCCAAGGTGTCGATGTCCGGATATGGGCAGGCAAGAAGTTACATAATCCCGTGGCGGCGGCCACGCGGTCCACGTGTTTTCTCTGCCACCGGCCCGTCTCGGCCACCGGCCCGTCCCGGACAGCCGTACGTCCCGGCCGGAAGAGAAGCCGGCGAACGCGGGCGACCGGGCACGGGACGGAGACGGTTCCCCCCGGGAGGCTCGAATTCCCGTCAGATCATGTGCGGTTGCACAGCGGTGGCCGGACGCCCACGGAAACCACGCCCGGCAACGGTTTCCGGCCGACTCGAAGTCGCGTGGGCCACGGCACATATGAGTCTGCCGTGAAGATCGTGGATGACACGTACCGTTGTGCGCTGATACGTTCCGAGTGACCACGGAACCGAACACCGGTTCCCAGCGCGCGCTTTCAACGGGTGAATGCTGCGCTATGTCTCGCCACGCCCTGCGTGCCACCTTGCCGCCGCAGCGTGCCGTCGCGCCCGAGGCCGGCGCGACCGGCGACCGTGCAGCCGCTCGATACGCGTGACCGCCGCGCTCCCTCCTTCGCCGACGGCACCCTTCGTTCCATCGCGGTTGGAAAGCGCAACTCCACAGAAGGACGATCCACTTGAGACGCAACACCATGCTGAGGCGTGTGCACTTACCCGTGACGGCGGTCCTCACCCTGGCGCTGTCCTCCGGTGTCGCCACGACGCAGGCATACGCTGCGGCCGGCCCGCAGGGAAAGGCCAAGGGCTGGTCGGCACCGGCCGCCCAGGACCCGGGGACCAAGTCCGGCGACCGGCCCGCCGCCGTCCCGGCCGACCGACGCTCGGACGTCCTCGGCAAGGACTACGGGAAGTCGTCCGACCGCGCCTTCACCACCTCGGGTGACGGAACCGGCTTCCACGTCCTCGTCGCGGACGAGAAGCAGGGATACGCCTGGAAGACGGCGGCGACCTTGTCCGAGCCCGGCTTCGACACCGACACCTGGATCGGCAACGCCTGCCTGACCGAGTCCGGGAAGTACGCGGCCGTCGCCTACGCGCCCCGTACCTTCACCAACGACCCCGAGCTGATGACGCGCGGAGCGTTCACCGCCGTCGTCGACCTGACCGACGGTCAGGTCACGAAGTTGCCCTTCCAGGCCACGCTGGGCTACTTCTCCCCGGGCTGCGGCCAGGGCGAGAAGGCGGTGTTTCAGCGTCTGGGTTCTGGGGGCAGGGCTGCTGCGATCGAGGTCGCGCGGTGGGCGCACAATCCGGGCTCCCCGCTGCCCTCCCTCCAGCGGGTACGGGGTGGTCCAGTTCGTGCAGGATCGCCGCAGCGTCCAAGGTTCCTTCGGCGAGCCTTGCCAGGGACAGGTCCCGCCGCCCCATGAGCGGCGAGGAGGGCTGAACGGCGTGCCGTTGACCAGCCTGGCAGCGGTACGCCAGAGGTCCCGCGCTCAACGAAGCCGGCGAACAGTTGAGCCGTGCGCCGCTTAGATCCGAGGTGCGGAAGTGGCCAGGTGGCTCGGGAGCGTAATAATCACGCGGAACTCCTGCGTGCTCGTGGAGGGCGCCAGCAGGAAAGCGATGCAGGTCGTGCGCCGCTTGTCGCCGGCCTGTCGCTCCTTCGATGCGTACACAGTCAGCGGCGGGGGTGCCCCTGCTCGGGGTCACCATCAGGAGTGCTCCAGCCATCGCCGCGTTGTGCCGGGTCAGCCAGGGCTTGGCGGGCCTGCGCCGCACTCGGTGCTGGGGTGGATGCCCTACGCCGGGTGACGCGTCGACCGCCGACGACGAATGCCGCGATCAGGACGGCGACCACAGCGACACCTGCCACCGTCAGCCAAAGAGCGCCCGTGGAAGAGAGGGCCAGTATGGTGTGCGCTTCGTCGATCATGACTGCCGAGTACCCAGAATTATCACAAAACCACCCATCTTCACGCTTTACTGGTGGAGGCCCGGTGGACGGTGGTTTTTAACGGTTGTTTGTGGACCCACCGTCCCTGTCACGCCTCTGCCGAGGCGATCAGCAAACCAACCCCTCTGAACTCTCTGAATTTCGATGTGCCGAAGACCCGTTCGGACACGCAGTCGATCGGCGGATCCACGCTTGCGGAACAGCGCGGGCAACGACAGCGTCGTCGGCTTCATCGGCATCCGGGTAGACGCGGCACGGCTGGTCCCGGACGGGTGTATCCGCGCCGCGAACGGCGTCGACGACCACCCGGAGAGCTAAGTGGACCGTCGGTCAGGCCAGCGGTCAACGTCAGGCCACGAAGGAATATCTCGTCGCGCCGCCTGCGCGCGGAGGTCACTGGCCGGCTCGACCGGCGATCATGCACGGCCCGGCCGGTTCGGTGCCGCAAACTCCTGTCGGGGCAGCGGTGTCAGACCGAATACTTCAGCTCTGCAGCTTTGAGGCGGATGCCTCGCTGCCGCCTGTCCAAGGCCTGCACGAAGGTGCTGAGCCTCCTCGAAACGCCCCGCCGGGTGAACTTCCGCGCCACGCGGGTGTGGTGCTGCGTCGAGGCCGCCCAAGGGGGTACCCACGTTTCGCAGACCTCGCGAGAACTGTCCCTGTGACGGACCGAGTCCTCCCGCCTCCCTTTTCACTGATCGGAATTCTGTGAGCGCCAAGAAGAGGAACCCCGTGACGGCAGTCACGGACAAAGTCTCCGAGAAGGTCCAAGGCGTCATCCACCCCGGCAACGAGATCCCGGGCGCGCCGAGTCCGGTTCCGCCGTCGGTCGAGGAACCGGTCGAACCGGTCGCTCCGCTGCCGCCGAAGCCCGACCAGCGCGGCCCGGACACCTTCAGCCCCACCGGGCAGGCCACCGGGACACCGCAGGAGCGGGTGGCGCAGGGCGGAGAGTTCCTGACCACCGCGCAGGGCACGCGACTCTACGAGACCGACCACTCGTTGAAGGCGGGGCCGCGCGGCCCAGTGCTGCTGCAGGACCACCATCTGCGCGAGAAGATCACGCACTTCGATCATGAGCGGATCCCGGAGCGGGTGGTCCACGCCCGCGGGGCCGCCGCCCATGGCGTCTTCCAGGGGTACGGCACCGCCGGGCGGATCAGCAAGGCCGTATTCCTGGGCAAGGACGTGGAAACACCGGTCTTCGTGCGCTTCTCCACCGTGCTGGGCTCGCGCGGTTCGGCCGACACCGTGCGCGACACCCGGGGCTTCGCGACGAAGTTCTACACCACCGAGGGCGTCTTCGACCTGGTCGGCAACAACATTCCGGTGTTCTTCATCCAGGACGCGATCAAGTTCCCCGACGTCATCCACGCCGGCAAGCCGCATCCGGACCGGGAGATCCCGCAGGCGCAGAGTGCCCACGACACCTTCTGGGACTTCGTCACCCTGCACACCGAGGCCACCCACCACACGCTGTGGAACATGTCCGACCGGGGCATCCCGCGCTCCTACCGCATGATGGAGGGCTTCGGCGTCCACACCTTCCGGCTCGTGAACGCGAAGGGTTCGACGACGCTGGTGAAGTTCCACTGGAAGCCGAGGCTCGGTGTTCACTCACTGGTGTGGGAGGAGGCGCAGATCACCGCGGGTGTGGACCCCGACTTCCACCGCCGGGACCTGGCCGACGCGATCGAGTCCGGGGCACACCCGCAGTGGGAGCTGGGTGTCCAGACCTTTCCCGACACCGACGACCAGATGTTCGAGGGCATCGACCTGCTGGACCCGACGAAAATCGTGCCGGAGGAACTGGCCCCGGTCCAGCCGATCGGGCTGCTCACCCTGAACGCGAACCCCTCCAACTACTTCGCCGAGACGGAACAGGTCGCCTTTCACGTCGGCCACCTCGTTCCCGGCATCGACGTCACCGACGACCCGCTGCTCCAGGGCCGGCTGTTCTCCTACCTCGACACCCAGATCAGCCGGCTCGGCGGCCCCAACTTCGGCCAGCTGCCCGTCAACCGCACTCACGCCCCCGTCAACGACATGCTCCGCGACGGCATGCACCAGACCGCCGTCCACCGCGGAGTGGCGCCCTACCGGCCCAACTCCCTCGACGGCGGTTGTCCCTTCCTCGCCGGCGCGGACGACGGCGCCTACATCGAGGTCCCCGAGCCGCTGCCGGCGGCGACCAAGGTGCGGGACGCGGCGGCCTCGTTCGACGACCACTACAGCCAGCCCCGGCTGTTCTGGCTGAGCATGACGCCGACCGAACGCGAGCACATCATCGCGGCCTACACCTTCGAGCTGAACAAGTGCTGGGCAACGGCGATCAAGGAACGCGCTCTGAAGGTCCTGGCGAACATCGACACCGGACTGTGCGCGCAGGTCGCCGCCGGACTGGGCCTGCCCGCACCCGCGCCGACCGTGACGCTCGCCGAACCGGCCCCCAGCCCGGCGCTCTCCCAGCTCGGCGGCACGTGGCCGCCGGAGGGACGGGTCGTCGGCATCGTCGCCGCGGGCGACCAGGAGCTGTCCGGTGTGCGGTCGGTCCGACAAGCGGCCCTGAAGGCGGGCATGGTGCCGCTCGTGATCGCCCCGACCGGCGGCATTCTGGACGCGGACGGCGATCCCGTGACAGTGCAGCGCACTTTCGCCACCGCCCGTTCCACCGAGTTCGACGCCATCCTGGTGGCCGGGGCACCCGCGCCGGGCGCCGACGCCTACGGAGCCCGTGACGCCAAGGTGGACGACGACATCGTGGCCACCGCGACCATCGACCCACGCGTGCTGGTCATGCTCACCGAGGCGTACCGCCACGGAAAGGCACTCGGGGCGTGGGGCGATGGAAAAAGGGTGCTGGAAGCAGCCGGTATCGCGTCCGACGCTCCCGGCGTGGTGACGGCCCGCTCCGCCGACGCCGGACTGAAACGCCTCATCAAGCTGCTGGCCGGGCACCGCGTCTGGGACCGCTTCACCCCACTGATCTGACCGCGCCCCACATCGCAGCCGGGAGCGCGGTACGGCGGAGCCCGAGTCCGCCATTCGGCGATGGCCCGTTCTCCGCGATGAAAGCGCTGCAGACAGGACTCGTTCCGCAACAGTCCGAAGCCGGCGGAGTTGTCCGGGATGCGGTGAGGCCGACTCCGCCACCACGGGACAGAAGCGGAGCAGTCTGTAATCCACGGCGCCACACCCTCCTGCCCCGCTCGCCTCGGGGCGATGTTGCACTGGGGAGGCGGATGACGGTGGCAACCTCCTAGAGGCTAAGTCCAAGAACTGGGGGCGCTCCTGCAGACGCTGTTCACAGCAGTAGAGACGGGGTGGACGTCCAGGTCGTCGCCAGCCGGCTGGCCGAGCAGGGCCCGCAATTGGCTGGGATTCTGGTGTGGCCCTGGGGGCGTCTCACTGTGTCTCCGTGATCCGCCGACGGATCACGGAGACACGACGACCGAACTCGGTCCCAACCTACTGAAGCTGCCGGCTCACCACCATCCTCGTGTAACCACGCACCCGCCCCGGTCAGCCGACATCCCCTCCGCTTTCGCTTCCGGCCTTCGCTTTGCGGGCGGTGGGTATCGCACCCTCCTCACCAAGGTCGGGCTGACCGTCACCTGCCGCGGCTGGGGCACTCTTCCAAGCCAATGCGGCGTATAACGCGTCATGCCCGTGCCGGTGCTCGGCCACCGGCGTCGGGTCCGCCAAGGTGCTGGAGCGAAGCAGGGCTGAGCGAGCCCAAATGGCCGGGCCTGCAGCCGTTCGGGGCCAGGAGGACTCGGAGTCTTGACCCAAGACCCTTTCCGGAGTAAATCCTGCAAGTTGAGCACCAGGCGAACCCGATGCAGCGCTCGAACATGGAGGACTCGGGCGGATAGAAGCGGTACTGGTACGAGCGGACGGGCGTCCCGCATGCGGCACAGATCCGGCGTTCACCGTCCAGAACGGACCAGCCGCTCCTGACCTTGCGCCAGTGCTGCCGCCCGGCCGGTGCTCTTCAAGTCGTCATGTCCGGCATTCGGTCCGACCGAGGCTGCACGGCACAGCCGTCCGTACAAATCTTGGCCCATCGAACACAGATCGTGACGGCCCTTTCGGCTTCACGAAATCCGTGCCGGGTGCACCTGCGACACCGTGAAGCCTGCGTGAAAATGGGTACGAGAACTCTCCGGGCGGTGCGAGATGCGGAGGGAAAAGTGCAATGGAGTCGGTTCGCACAGCAGATGGCCTCGATGGCACGGGATCTGCTCGCACAGGAGTCGGTAAACGCCACCCTGGAGCGGATCACTTCTTCGGCCACCGAGTTGGTCCACGGCTGTGACGCGGCGGGGATTCTCGTGCTGGACGGCAAGCAGGTGCACTCCCTCGCCCCCACCAGCGAAATGGTCACCTACAGCGACCGGCTTCAGGAGCGGCTGGGCGAAGGGCCGTGCTTCGAGGCCGCCCGCGGCTCTCTCGGCGAACGGGTCTTCCGCATTGCCGACCTGACCAGCGAAGTGCAGCGGTGGCCTGCCTTTGCGCCGCAGGCCCATGAGGCGCTCGGCGTGGGCAGCATGATGGGCTTCCTGCTGTTCACCACGGATGAGGACTTCGGGGCACTGAACCTCTACTCACGCAAGCCCGGCGCGTTCACCGACGCCAGTGAGTTGGCCGGCTGGCTGCTGGCCTCACACGCGGCAGTCGCTTTCTCCAGTGCTCGCACCCATGCCCAGATGGCACAGGCTCTTGCCACCCGGCACACGATCGGCGAGGCCATGGGCATCCTTATGGGCCGCCACCACATCACCGAGGAGCAGGCCTTCGACATCCTGCGTCGTTTCTCGCAGGAGAACAACATCAAGCTGCGAGAAGTGGCCAGCCGGGTCTGCGAACACGGCGACCCCTCCTGATCTGCAACTGTCACCAGCCTTGATCAAGGCTGGTGCTTGCGCGCGCCGCCCGTGGCTCCGCCCCCGCCAGGTCATGGCCCAACGGGGGCAGGAAGGGCACCGCCAGAGGGCGGATCCCGGTAGGACGAGGACCGTCAGTGCTTGGCGATCCCCAAGCCGAGGAAGATGCCCGCCAGCAGTGCGACGCTGCCGACGCCCATCACTGCCCAGGTCCCGCTTTGCGTGGCCGCGAACGTCGTGGTCATTCCTGCTTGAGTCGCCGCCTGCGTGGTTTGAGCCCCGGCCATGGCTGCTTCTTGCACGGCCAGAGCCGTCTCCAGTGCTTGGACCTTGGTTTCCAGTTCAGAGGCTTCCATCGTTATTTCCTTTCCGCGTTGTGCCGCCACCGGCCCAACGTCGATCGGTGTTCCGCCGGCTCGAGACGGTCCCGGCGCGGCGGGGCCGGCGGCACCCGTGATGAGTGCCACGACCTTCTGAGGGGGGGAACGATCACCTGTGCGGGAACGAGCGGTCGCCGGACGACTGATCCACCGGACGGCCGGCTGCCGCGGCCAGGAGGGCCAGCATGAGCGCGATCATGCCGACGATGATGTTGTTGACGATGGTCCTGGTGGTGCTGACGTCGCCTGCCACCACCCAGGGCGCAAAGATCGTCCACACGCTGAGGGCACACGCGGCCCACGCCATGCCGTGCGACCTCTCGTATGCCCGGCCGAAGCCGCCGCTCATGATCACGGCGTAAGCGATGCCGACGATCAAATTGTTGACCGCCAGGGTGGAGAACTCGTTGAACCCCACGATCCACGGTGAGGCCGCCAGGTAGAGCCCTGTGACCAGGGCCATGGCCTCAACGGCCTGTGCCCTCGAAGTGGTCGCGACACGCTCGGCCATCTCGTGCCTGTTTCGCATGGCGAGGATGTCGGGATGCGTTGCCATGTCCGACCGGGGCTGCGTCGTCATTCCGATACCTCCAATTTGCCTGTTATGTGCACTGCGTGGACTCGAGTACCCCACGGGCGCGGGGTAACCATCGTTTGAGCGACCCGAGTCCGAAGACGTTGTGCAGGAGGCACACCGGCCCAAGGCAGAGCCCGCTCCGAGTTGCCGTCCAGTGCCGCAGCTGTTCCGCTGACATCCAACGCCGACATCAACGACCACGAACAGCCGCGACAGTCAGCACCCTGTGATGGCGCCCGCGCACGAGCCGGACCCCGGCCGTGCGGGGATGGGATCGAAATCCTGAAGCGGGTGTCGCAGGTTCGAATCCTGCCGGGGGCACACGACTTACTGGGCGCGGTGCGGTTTGTGGTGCGCGACCTGTAGGCGTACCTCGGTATTGGACGAGCAGCCACCACAGGGCGAGCAGGGCGACGAGGGCGAGAAGGGCGATGACCGCGGGCCACCACCACCATCCCTGGCTGCTCCAGCGGGCCCGGTCGGCGGAGCCGAGCAGGACGTCGTTCGGAGTGATCAGCGGCCAGTCCGCGGGCGGGGCGAGATCGTGTCGCCGGTAGATGTCGAGCCCGGCGAAGAGGATCAGCAGACCGCCGCCGAGCAGTACCAGTCCGGCGAGGGCCAGCAGGCTGCGGTTGAGTACGGGGCGCGGCGTCATGGTGGGGCTCCGGTGCTGGGGTTCTCTGTCAGTCGGTGCGTCGCCGCACTCGTACGACGATGCGCGGCGGGCGGGCGAGGGCGAGCCGGTCGCGCTCTTCGCGAAGGACGGCGATGAGATCGTCCTTGACCTGCCGTGAGTCGCGGAAACGGACGTCCGCGCGGGCCTTGACGCGATGGCGGCGCACCCGGATGCGGGCCTTGGCCACTCCGGGTACCCGCATGGCGGCGTCGCGCAGGAGGACCGCGGCGCTGTCGCGGTCCAGACAGGCTCGCAGTCCGGGCGTGGGAGAGCGCAGGGGCAGCCAGTGCCGCAGGCCGGGGGTGAGGGCCAGGACCATCAGCCAGACACCGGTAGCGGCGGCCACGGAGGCTCCCGTGAGCATCCACACGTCGTCCACGGGGCGAGTGGCCAGTTCATCGGCCAGGTGACGGCGCCAGGCAGCCGCGGCTGCCCTGTTGTGGTGCTTGCCGTTCCGGCGCGCCCGTGCTCCCGGGCGCGCCGGTTCGCGTCGTCTTCGCAGCTCCCGAAGCGGGCAAACCCGAAGTCAGGATTCTCGTGGCCGCCACGGGCGATGCCCGGAGCCGCGGTGTCGTTGTGATGCCCGGAGCCGCGGTGTCGTTGTAGGGCAGCGAGGCGCCTTCGGCGCTATCGCTGAGGGTTCGTGGGTAGGTCTGTCGACTCTGGTCCGGCTGGTTGACGACCTGCTGCCAGCCTGGGTCTTCGTCCCAGGCGATGTCGTAGTGCTCGTAGAGTCGGTGCTCCTCGTCCACCGTGAGGAAGCCTCCGGCGTCGACATCGACATGGGGGCGTCCTCAACGGTGCTCTTGGCGTAGGGAACCTCGAGATGGTCCTCCACCATCGTGGCCTCGCGTACGGGAACGAAAAACTCACTGGTGCCGAAGTACCCGGTCTGGACGCTGACCCACTCGGGCTCGCCGGTGACATCGTCGAGGAAGACGTGTTCAGTGTCGCCGATCTTGCTTCCGCGGATGTCATACACCGGGTGGCCCAGCACGGTGGCAATCCGCCCTTGGGTAATCATCCTGGCCTCCTGCCCCGTGGTCTCCCTTCCGCGTAACCCGCATAACGGCACGAAAACCCCGTTATACGAACTAGTGACCCTTATCGGGTGCGGGCCGAGGATGCGATCGGTGCGACAAGCGGGGCGATATCAGCCGCCTTGGGTGAGGCGGCCCTCCAACATTCCGCCCGGCACCTGCGCATACCGCCCGATGGCCACCGTGGAGCAGGCTTCACGCGCTGACGGCAGGCAGGCTACTGCGGACCGGTGACCTGACAGCGTGGTGGAGCTCAGGCCGACGGTCCGGTCTCCTATCGTGACCGACATGGCTCCCGGCCTGTCAGGGTCCTGAAGACTCTGCCTTTCTCCAGGGCCCTGCTCCGTCCGCAGAAATGACATGGGGAGCGGCGTTCGCGGCAGGACCTGTCAGGACGGTCAGGGAGACGCAGCAAAGGTCACCAGGAACATCGTCTTTCACGAAGAGTCTGCCGATGTCGCGCTCCTCGGCGCTCCTTCTCTCCGACGACAGGATCCAGAATGATCGAAGCGCATGGCCCGATGTCTGTCCGTGACATCTTTATCGTCTCCAACAATGTGGATGAGATCGGGGGCGTCAATAGCTGGGTGCATCAGATGGCCTGTCTTTTTTCGGAACAGGGGCACGCTGTTCATGTGATCGGTGTCGTTCCCGCTCCCGAAAATCAACGCGCTGACCGGGGTGAGAACCTGCCGTACTCCACTGTCACGCTCTACGACGTCCACCCACCTGCTCCTGCGCCTCAGCGCGGACTGGTCGGCGGGCTCGATCTGGGCGAACGGCGGCGCCGCGCGGAACGGGACGCGGGCATGCGTGAGCAGTCCGCCAAGCTCACCACGCTGTTCCGCAGGGCGCGGCCTGGGGCCGTGATCATCGTGACGCAGGTCTGGGCCATGGAGTGGGTGGCACTGTCCGACACGTGCGGCTTCCCGGTCATCGGCATGAGTCACGAGTCGTTCAAGACCTGCCGCAAGTCCTCCCGCTTCGCACGGGTCAAGCGGTTCTACGCGGACGTGGACCGGATGCTGGCCCTCACCCGCGAGGACGCTGACCTGTGGATCGGGGAAGGTATGAACAATGTGGGTTGCATGCCGAACCCCCTTCCGTTCTTTCCCGAGGCCCCTTCTCAACGGACCGCGAGGCGTGTGGTCAGCATCGGTCGACTCCATGAGGAGAAGGGAGTGGATCTGCTTCTCGATTCCTGGGCCGAGATCGCCCCGGACCACCCTTCCTGGACGCTGGCGATCTACGGTGCGGGCCCGGAGGAAGAACCGCTGAAGAAGCAGGCAGCGGATCTGGGGATCATCGACTCGGTGGAGTGGAAGGGTCTCACCAGGGATGTGCTCGGGGCACTGCATGGAAGCTCGGTCTTTGCACTTCCATCGCGGGGGGAAGGTTTTCCCTTGGCGCTTATGGAGGCCATGGCGACAGCCCTGCCGTGTGTAGCTTTCGACGTGAGTCCTGGAGTACGGGAGATCATCACCGACGGTGAGAGTGGGCTGATCGCACCGGAAGGGAACACACGCGTTTTTGCACGACATCTGGACAGGATGATCTGCGATCAGGACCTGCGAAACCGCATGGGTGAACAGGCTCGCAGGGATATTCAGCGCTTCTCCCCAGGCGAGGTAGTGAGCCGTTGGGAGAGTCTTTTCTCGTTGTTGTATCGCTAGCGGATCCGCTCGTCGGTGTCAGGCGGTGGGGTCGGCAGCCCGTCTTGTTCAAGATTCGATGTGCCAGGAGCCGATCCTGCTCTGCGCCTCCAGCAAGGTCGCCGGGGCCGGCGTCCCGGCCTGTGGAAGTGGTGTCAGGGCGATTCCTTCTGCGAGGCAATTCGGCGTCGCCCGATCACCGGCGTCGTCGCCGGGTTCACTCTCATCCGGCCGACGCTGTTCCAACTCCTGGTCGGGGGCTCCCCAGGGGCTGTATTCCCGGCCTGTTGTTGTCCGGCTCGATCCATTGTGCGCGCGCCTGTGGCTTCTGCCATCGGGCTGCGCCCGGCCGGAGGATCGAGTGATCGGCCAACGCGCAGCGCTTTCGACGCTCTGACCGTGCTCGTGTCACCAAAGGGTTGTGCCGGCGGGTCCTGGACCCCGCTGCTCGGTGAGGGCCAGGGCCGGCACACTGCGGGTCATCAGGCGGCGATGTCTCCCCAGCGCGTACCGGAGGTGGGGTGAGGCCCCACCTCCTTACCGGTCGTGGCGTCACGCTCTGCAGGCCATACGGGTGATGCCGGCGCCAGCGGTGTTCGGGGCGAGTCGGGCGGCGTGGGCCTCTCGCCCGTTGCCGCCCGTTCCGGCGCCTGTTCCACGGCACCGGGGGCCCGACGGCGGGTGAGCGCCTCTGCCGCGATCAGGATCAGTGCGAGTGTCCCGGCCGACGCGGGCCAGTAGACGTAACGGTAGTTGGCCTGCGGGGCGGTCGGTAGGTAGCACGCGATGTAGAGCACGGAGCTCAGTCCGAGCAGTCGCAGTTCCCTGGACCATGGGCCCGGCCAATGCCGACGGAGCGTCAGTACCAGTGCGACAGCCAGCCAGAACCATGCCTGGAAGAGCCACGGAATGTCGTGGGCGAAGCCCGTCACGTAGGACCTCATGATGGCGTCGAGCGTCGGATCCACCTTGACGTTCGTCGGTGTGCCGTCGAACGTGCCGCCGGCGTAGCGCAGATTGCCCTCGAAGAGCAGTCGGGCGAAGGTCCGGGTGCGGTACTTCAGGTAGCCGGCGGCCTCGTGCGGCATCTGTTGCACCCACATCTTCACCAGCACATCCGCCTCATCGGCTGGGAAGTGCGGACCGATGCTGTCCCTGTATCCGGGACGGTGCGGGTAGCACGTGAAGTATGCGTCCCACAGGATCTTCTTTTTCCGGCAGTTTTGCGCGGTACGCACGAGGTCGTTTTGGAACGAGGAGGTGGCACCGGCCTGTTCGGCGGCGGACCGAACCTCTTGTGGGGTGAGGACGTGGGTCACGTCGTCCAGCGGAATCTGCGCGTATTGGCGGGTGGCCATGGGGTGGGTGACCGATGAGACCACCACGCTGCCGGCCACGGCGAAGCCCAGCAGGGAACCGCCGGCGATCAGCCACCGGCGCCTGCCGGGAGCCGGCCAGAGAGCGAACACGAGCATGGGAAAGAGGGGCAGGACGGCAGGGAAGGCATTTTTGCGGACCAAGACGGCGTAGGCCATGAAGAGCAAGCCCAGCGCCAGCAGGGCCCAGCGTGCCCGGGCGTGTCCCGCCGGCAACTCACGCGCGAAGAGTGCGATCGCGCACACGGCGAGCAGCGCATAGGCCATGTGGACGTCTTTCCACACGACCCCGGTGAAGTTGGCGATGTGCGGGGCGAGGCCGAACGCGAGCATCAACAGCGACAAGGGGCGGCTTCCCGTCCGCTTCCACAGGGCGACGGCAAGTACCCACAGAGTTCCCCAGAGCACGGCTGTCTGAAGTGCCGCCATCGTCGAAAGTGATCCAGTGGTGTGGATAAGGACGCGCCAGAGCAGCGCCATGACCGGCGGATGCCAGTCGGTCACCGGCCGTGCGGCCTCTGCCTGGAGAAGCTGTTCGACGCTGTCGGCGGTGAGGAAGCCGGGGTGGAAGACGGTGGAGACGACGTAGCCGCAGACCGCGGCCATCAAAGCCAAGCACCCAGGCCAGAGCCTGCCGCCGCGCCATGCTCCGGTACAGCGGCGAATCAATCCTGGTACGTCGGAGGAGCCCTCTCGATACGAAGTGAAGACAAGCCCTCGGTAGACGGTAAAGCGGACCCAGGTCGCCACAGCCCATCCGGCCAGGCGAGCCGCGTTGTCGCTCAAGGCCGAGGAGGGGCCGAACAGCTGATGAGACACGTACACGGGGGCGGCGGTGATTGCGAGGCCCACCAGGTTGACCCCGACGAACCAGGCCACCTCGCGCGGCTTGATCGGCCCCTTGCGGTCGCGGTAGGTCCAGTGACGATTTCCGAACCAACTGACCAGCATGGCCAGCAAAGTGGCGATGGCCGAGGCGCCGACCGGGGTCGCGTGCAGCGGACCCTCACCCGGTGGGCCGAAAGCGAGAAGGTTGAAACTCGCCGTCTCCACCACGAATGCGAGCGCGCCCACAGTGCCGAAGGCCGCGACCTCTCGCCAGATGGTCCGCATCCACGCGGGTGAACGTCGAAACCAAGCCGTCGGCTGCAGCATGACGCTGAAGGTAACGTATGGCGCAAAAGCTACCAAATCTGACTGCCGCTCATGAGAGGGCGCATTGATCGGCGGCAGGGACACAGAGGCCGAGGAAGTCCCGATGAAACCCACCGTTGCGTGCGTCGTTCCCTGTTACAACGAGGAAGCAGCCGTCGGCAAAGTCGTGCGCGACCTGCGCGCGGCCCTTCCCGAGGCGATCATCTATGTCTATGACAATGCCTCCACCGACAACACCGTCGCCGAGGCCCGCGCGGCCGACGCCGTCGTGCGACACGAGCCCCGTAAGGGCAAAGGCAACGTCATCCGCCGCGCCTTCGCCGACATCGAGGCCGACGCGCTCCTCATCATCGACGGCGACGACACCTACGACGCCTCCCGGGCCCGCGACATGGTCGACCTGCTCTTCGAAGGCCCTTACGACCAGGTCGTCGGAGCCCGCCGCGAGAGCGTCGACACCGCCTACCGCCCAGGTCATGCGGTCGGCAACAGGATGCTCACCGGCGCCGTCCGCTTCCTCTTCGGCAACGACGTCAGCGACATGCTCAGCGGCTACCGGGTCTTCTCACGCCGTTACATCAAGTCCTTCCCCGCCCTGTCTCGCGAGTTCGAGACCGAGACCGAGATGACCGTCCACGCGCTCAGCCTGCGACTTCCCACAGCCGAATTGGAGGTCGGCTTCAAGGACCGGCCTGCGGGCAGCGTCAGCAAGCTCCGCACCTACCGCGACGGTTGGCGCATCCTGAAGCTCATCCTGGGGCTGGCACGCAGGCAGCGCCCTTCCCAGTTCCACGCTGTCATCGCCGGCGTCTTCACCATCGCCGCCCTCGCCCTGGGCCTGCCCGTCGTGGTCGAGTTCGCCCACACCGGCACCGTGCCGCGACTGCCCACCGCCGTTCTCGCCTCGGCAATCATGATCATCGCAGTGCTCGTGCTGCTCGTCGGCTACATCCTGGAATCGTTCAAACACATGCGCCAGGAACAGGCCAGCCTCGCCCACCTCGGATACTCCGCCCCCTCCCGAGGCGCGGAGTTGGTGCCAGTGAGTCTCGTGAACACAGCATCCGACCGAGCTCCCCGTCCCTGAAACCCGTGGGCATCAGTCGGGAAGGTGTGTGGGCGCCGCCGCATGCGTCTGAGATCCGTTAGGCCCCCTGCCGGACGTCGACGTCACTCACGGCGTCGCCTCTGTCCTCTCTTCTTCTTGGGGGCTTCTTCCTCTTCCTCGTCCTCTGCCTCGTCTTCGTCTTCCGCCCCCTCTTCGCCCTCCGTTCCCTCTTCGTCCTCGTCCTCGTACGCGCCCTCCGCTCCCTCTTCCTCTTCGCCGTCGCCTGCGGAGTCGGCGCCTTCCTCGGCGTCGCCCTCGGG
>NZ_JBIAQM010000046.1:0-50910 GCF_042888945.1 Streptomyces sp. NPDC002698 | reverse complement strand
GCCCCCCCCGCCCCCCCCCCCCCCCCCCCCCCCCCCCCCCCCCGCCCCCCCCCCCCCCCCCCCGGCCCCCCCCCCCGCCGCGCCCCCCCCGCTCACGGAGGCGATCAACGGCCTGCTCGCCAAGGAACCGTCCCACCGCCCCGCGGCGGCCGAGGTCCGGCGCCTCCTGGAGGAGGCCGTACGGCCGCCCGCCCCCGCGCCGACACAGATCGTGCGGATCGAGGGCAGCACGGGCCCGGACGGAGACCCGGCGTCCGGCGGCGGGGGCATCCGTATCGGCCGCAAGGCCCTGGTCGGCCTCGTGGCGGCGGTCGCCGCCGTGGTCGTCGCGGCCGCGACGACGGCGTACGTGGTGATCGCGGACCCGTTCGCCGGTCCGCTGCCGGACGGCTGGAAGAAGCGGCACGTGGCCGACGTCGCCGCGACGCTGGCGGTGCCCGCGGAGTACCAGGAGGGGACACCGGACCGGGCGTCGGACAAGGGGCACTGGGTCACGTACACCGACTGGAGCGGGAGCATCTGGATCGGGCTGAGACTCGTCCTGAAGTCCGAGGACGCCAGCAAGGTGATCAAGGACTCCGCCAGGGCCGAGATGTACGCGGACGACGGTACGTTCAAGGCGAGCGGCGCCTACGACCTGAACATGCCGGCGGGGCCGCGGACGAAGCCGGACGCGAGGGCGACGTACCGGGGCCGGGAGTCCGCCGAGAACACGGTGACCTACAAGACCGACGACAGCCGGAGTCCCCGTCCCCGCGAAGTGAGGCTCTTCTACTTCAAGTCGAAGTCCGGGGACATGTACAAGCTCACGATCAGCTATCCGGGCGACGGGGACTTCACCGCGCGGGGCCGTGAGGTCGCCGACGCGGCGATCGCGAACCTGGACATCGACAAACCGTGAGAACCGATCCGCTGGTGATCGTCGGACCGACAACCCCCTGATCAGCGCATTTGCTGCCAGTGATCACTGGCAGTGTGTGAGCACTCGGTGAAAGGCCATTACCGACGGGTACCCAAAGGGGGCGCGTGGGCATACTCTGCGGCTCATGACGGACTCGCAGGCCGCGGAGCAGGCCACGGACAGCACCGGCGCCGATGAGACGGCCGGTACCGACACGACGGCCGGCGCGGCCGCCGTGACCGCCGCCCTCGGCACCAACCCCCTCGCCCCCGCCCCGGCCGGCGCGCGTACCGCCGCCGATGTCGTCACCCCCGAGCTCGTCGCGCAGCTCACCAAGGGCGTGACCGGTTCGGGGCGGACCGCCAACCACACGCCGTTCACCGGCGAGAAGCTCGCCGACGTGCCCGAGTCCACCCCCGAGGACGTCGAGAAGGCCTTCGAGCGGGCCCGTGCCGCACAGGGCGCGTGGGCGGCCACTCCGGTACGGCGGCGCGCCGCCGTCCTGCTCCGCTTCCACGACCTCGTGCTCGCCCGGCAGGCCGAGGTCCTGGACCTCATCCAGCTGGAGACCGGCAAGGCCCGGCTGCACGCCCACGAAGAGGTCCAGGCCGTCCTGGTCGCCGCGCGGCACTACGGCCTCAAGGCACCCTCCTATCTGCGCCCCAAGCGCCACGCGGGCGCGATGCCGACCCTCACCAAGGTCACCGAACTGCGTCACCCGCGCGGTGTCGTCGGGCAGATCGCGCCCTGGAACTACCCGCTGGAGCTGTCGGTCGGCGACGCGCTGCCGGCCTTCGTCGCGGGCAACGCGGTCGTCATGAAGCCCGACACCGAGACCTGCCTCACCGCCCTGTGGGCGCGTGACCTGCTCGTCGAGGCCGGGCTGCCCGCCGAGGTCTTCCAGGTCGTCATCGGTGACGGGCCGGTCGTCGGACCCGAGGTCGTCCGGCACGCCGACTACGTCTCCTTCACGGGGTCGACCCGGACCGGACGCGAGGTCGCGCAGGGCGCGGCCGCCCGTCTCGTCGGCGTCTCCCTCGAACTCGGCGGCAAGAACGCCATGGTGGTCCTGGAGGACGCCGACCTCGACAAGGCCGCCGCCGGCGCCGTCCGCGCCTGCTTCTCCTCCGCGGGCCAACTCTGCATCTCCATCGAGCGGTTGTACGTCCACGAGTCCATAGCCGACGCGTTCACGGAGCGGTTCGCCGCCCGGACCAGGGCCATACGGCTCGGCACGTCCCTCGCGTACGGGGCGGACATGGGCTCCCTGGTCGGGGAGCGGCAGTTGGAGACCGTGACGCGGCACGTCGAGGAAGCCGTCGCCAAGGGGGCCAGGGTCGTCGCGGGCGGTGTCGCCCGGCCCGACATCGGCCCGTACTTCTACGAGCCCACCATCCTCGACGGAGTCGAGGCCCCGATGGCCGTCTGCGCCGAGGAGACGTTCGGCCCCGTCGTCTCCCTCTACCGCTTCAAGACCGAGGACGAGGTCGTCGAGCGCGCCAACTCCACCTCGTACGGGCTCAATTCCTCCGTCTGGACGAAGGACGGCCGGCGCGGTCGCGCGATCGCGGCCCGGCTGCGGACCGGCACGGTGAACGTCAACGAGGGGTACGCGCCCGCGTACGGCAGCGTCCAGTCGCCCATGGGCGGCATGAAGGACTCCGGCCTCGGCCGCCGGCACGGCTCCGAGGGCATCCTCAAGTACACCGAGGCGCAGACCGTCGCCCACCAGAGACTGCTGCCGATGGCGCCGTCCCTGGGCATGGACGACGAGAAGTACGCGGCGTTCATGAGCCGGAGCCTGAAGCTGATGAAGGCGATCCGCCTGCGGTAGGGGCCGTCGCCCTTCGCGGGTCCTCGGCAACGGTCCCCGGTTCTCAAACAGTTCTCAAACGGTCTCGACGAGGAGAGCGGCACGTGTCACAGGAGAGCTCTGTCCAGGAACAGCCGGACGAGGGAGCGTACGACTACGACGTCGTCGTCGTCGGCTCCGGCTTCGGCGGCTCCGTCACCGCCCTGCGGCTGACGGAGAAGGGGTATCGCGTGGGTGTCCTCGAAGCCGGCCGGCGCTTCACCCGCGACACGCTCCCCAAGAACTCCTGGGACATCAGGAACTACCTCTGGGCCCCGCGGCTCGGCATGTACGGAATCCAGCGCATCCATCTGCTGGGCAATGTGATGGTGCTGGCGGGCGCGGGCGTGGGCGGCGGTTCGCTCAACTACGCCAACACCCTCTACGTACCGCCGAAGCCGTTCTTCGAGGACCCGCAGTGGAAGGACATCACCGACTGGGAGGAGGAGCTGAAGCCGTACTACGACCAGGCCCGGCGCATGCTGGGTGTGCGGCTCAACCCGACCATGACCCCGTCGGACGTCCATCTCAAGGCCGCGGCCGAGCGGATGGGGGTCGGCGACACCTTCCACATGGCGCCGGTCGGCGTCTTCTTCGGCGACGGACAGGACGCGGACGGCTCCGCCGGCGCGAAGCCCGGTGAGGAGGTCGCCGACCCGTACTTCGGTGGCGCCGGGCCCTCGCGCAAGGCCTGCACCGAATGCGGCGAGTGCATGACCGGCTGCCGCCACGGCGCCAAGAACACCCTCAACGAGAACTATCTCCACCTCGCCGAGAAGGCGGGTGCCGTCGTCCATCCCATGACGACCGTCGTGTCCGTCACCGACGACTCGCGGGGCGGTTACGCCGTCCGGACCCTCCCGACGGACAACCGACGCAAGGGCCGGGGGCGGACGTTCACCGCGCGCCGGGTCGTTCTCGCAGCCGGCACCTACGGCACCCAGACGCTGCTGCACCGCATGAAGGCCGGCGGCCAGCTCCCGTACCTGTCGAAGAGGCTGGGCGAGCTGACCCGCACCAACTCCGAGGCGCTGGTCGGCGCGCAGACCGACGACCGCCGCTACCGCAAGGCGCACGGGACACCCAGGGCCGACTTCACCCAGGGCGTGGCCATCACGTCCTCGATCCACCCGGACGAGAACACCCACATCGAACCCGTGCGCTACGGCAAGGGCTCCAACGCCATGGGCGGCATGTCCATCCTCCAGGTCCCCTACGCCGAGGGCTCGTCGAGGGTGGCCGGGTGGCTCGTCAACGCGGCCCGGCATCCGCTGCTGACGCTCCGGTCGCTCTCCAACCGCCGCTGGTCCGAACACACCATCATCGGGCTGGTGATGCAGTCGCTCGACAACTCCCTGACGACGTATCTCAAGCCCAAGGGCGCGGGCAAGGGTCTGCTGACGGCACGTCAGGGACACGGTGCCCCCAACCCCAAGCAGATCGAGGCCGCTTCGCGCGCCGCCTCCGTCCTCGCCGAGGAGATCAACGGCTTCCCGGGCAGCAACGTCGGCGAGCTGATGGGCACCCCGCTGACCGCCCACTTCCTCGGCGGCTGTCCGATCGGCGCCGGTGCCGAGGAGGGCGTCATCGACCCCTACCACCGGCTCTACGGCCACCCCGGCATCTCCGTGGTCGACGGCGCCGCCGTCTCCGCGAACCTCGGCGTCAACCCGTCGCTCACCATCACCGCGCAGGCCGAGCGGGCCATGTCGTTCTGGCCCAACAAGGGCGAGGCCGATCCGCGTCCGGCGCCGGGGGCCTCGTACGAGCGTCTCAAGGCGGTGGAGCCGGGGCGTCCCGTCGTTCCCGCGGACGCGTTCGGCGCGCTGCGGCTGCCGTTCCTGGGCATGCCGACCATGCCGCCGAAGCCTTAGGCGCAGGCGTAGTTCGGGACCCGGCCCCCTGGAGCCGGGGCCCGGCCGCCGGCCCGTACAGCGAGAAGAAGGACCTGCGCCCCCCTCCGAGCGCAGGTCCTTCTCTTCGTACGTGACCGACGACCGCGTCAGTCGTGCCGTGCCGTGGTGTTACGCGCTCGCGCCGGACTTGCGGCGACGGACGACGACCAGCGCACCGGCGCCGGCGACGACGGCGATACCGCCGGCGAGGCCGATCATCGGCAGCGCGGAGCTGGAGCCCGTCTCGGCGAGGCTGCCGTCGACCGAAGGCGTGTTGCTCTTGTCGGCGGGCTTGTCCGAGACCGGAACCTTGCCACCCTCCGTCGGCTTGGTGCCGTCGGTGTCCGTGCCGGCCGCGACGATCTGGAACTTGTACGCGACCTCGCCGAAGCCGGTGCACTCCGCGTCGGCGTCGCCGTAGATGCTCGCGCCCAGCGAGAAGCCGGCGCCGACCGGGGCGCTGGACTTCACGTTGATGCGCAGCGGGATGTCGACCTCGTAGTCGGGCTTGAGCTCGTCGGTGTAACCGACGAAGCCGACGGCGTACCCCTCGGAGTCGACGTCCTCCCAGACCTTGTCGTCCGGGTTGTACGCCTGGAGCTGGACCTGCTTGCTCTTGAACATGTCCTCGCCGTTCTTGTCGGGCGACGCGCCCGCGAAGAAGCCGAGGTCACTCAGGGTGGAGTCGGAGTTGTTCAGGACGTCCAGGGAGAACTTGTGCCATCCGCTGCCCGCCGCGATCTTGCCGGGCAGGCCGTTGATGGAGACCTGGACCTTGGAGTCCGAGCACTCGGAGGGCTCGGGCTCGGGGGACTCCGACTCGGACTCCGAGGCGGAGGCGCTCGGCGCGGGCGCCGACTCCGACGTGGAGGCGCTCGGCGCGGGCGCCGACTCCGAAGCGGAGGAGGAGGCGGACGCGGAGGCCGACGCCGTGTCGGTCGGCTCGGCCGACTCGCTCTGGCTCGGCTCGGCCGACTCGGTTGCTGACTCGGACACGCTCGCACTCGGGGACGGGCTTTCTTCCGCGAACGCGGCCGGCGCGACCGACAGCAACGCGAGCGGTGCTATGACAGCCGTCGCGGCCGCAGTGGCCATGGCACGGCGAAGCTTCATGAAGACCTCGGTGATCCTGTGCGCCGTGAACTCGCGGCGCGAATATGGAGTTTGTGGATGGTCTTCCGCGTGTGGACACGGATGTGACCGTTGGTTCTGCAGGTGAGACCGGCCGGGTCCGGGAATGGTTGTCCTGTACCTCACGAAATTCTTATGTGGTATGGGTCACATCGACGTGCGGCTCGCGCCCGTCCGTTCGAGACGCCTGGAGGGGGAACCGTCCGGCCGGGCGCGCGGGGTGACGGGGCGGCAGGCAGGTTTCCCGCACCGACGTCTCCGTGTCCCGGCGTCCGCGCTGCGTCCGTGCTCCGGGCACGGCGAAGGGCCCCGCGGACACGTGTCCGCGGGGCCCTTCGTCACGGCAGCACCGGCGTCGGGGCGGCACCGGTGCCTCGGAGCGGCGTCGGGGGTCGCGCCGCCGGTCGACGGGAGTGGCCGCCGGTCCGTGCCGCGGCGCTCGAGGGCGCGCACGTGACGACGGCCTGAACAGGTTCCGTCGGGCGGCCCCGGGCGTCCCCGGGGCCGACCGTTCTCTTGAGTGACCGGGCTGCTGTCCCCTGCCGTCCGGTCACACGACCTGGAGCGAGGTCCCACGACGCACGGCACGATCCGTACGTCTCATCGCTCCAGTGAAGCCACGCGTGGTTCTTTCGGGCCCGCCCCTGGCTGACACGGACACCAGAAGAAACGAAGTCCGCGGCGCCCCGGATACGCGCCGTACGGGTGAGAGGGAATGCGTACGTGCGTACGCCGGGTGCGGGTCTCAGATCCGGCCGCGGCACAGTTCGAGCAGGGTCATGGCCAGCGAGGTGCCGGGCTTGCCGAGCGCGTCCCGGTAGTGGCCGAGGATCTCCATCTCGCGGGAGAGGTTCACCCGGCGGCCGCCGGACGTGATCCGGGCCTCCTGGATCACGGCCGATACGGCCATCCGCTCCTGCACGAGACCGATGATCCGGTCGTCCAGGGCGTCGATGCGCTCACGGGCACCGGTGATCACGTCGGCGGCCTCGTCGGTGCGGGCGCCGGTCTTGTCGAGTACGTCGGCCATGGTGGGGCTCCTCGGTGGAAGGGGTGCCCCGGAGCGGCAGGGCCCGGAAACGGCAGACGCCCCGGGCCTTGTCGGCCCGGGGCGCCTGGGAAGTCGCTTGTCAGTTGCTCAAGCAGCACGACCATGGCAGCCGGTGGGCCGGTTGCCATAGGTAAACAGGAAGGTCGTGTGCGTGAGCATGACGGCAGTATGCACGCCCGCGGCGGCGCCGGCCAAGACGGTTCGGATGGTGAGACCCGGCGTCCGGAACCCCGCGGGTGCCGGGCCCGCCGCTGCCCCCGGAACCCCGCGGGCGCCGGGCCCACCGCGGCCCCCGGTAGAATCGGCCGTACACACCCTTTTGCTCACCGCCGGAAGGCAGACCGTGCCAGAAGCGTCCCCCGCCGCCCCCGACACCGTCCTGGTCGTCGACTTCGGTGCGCAGTACGCCCAGCTCATCGCCCGTCGCGTCCGTGAGGCCCGGGTCTACAGCGAGATCGTGCCGAGCACCATGCCGGTCCAGGAGATGCTCGCCAAGAACCCGGCCGCGATCATCCTCTCCGGCGGTCCCTCGTCGGTCTACGCGGAGGGCGCCCCGCGCCTGGACCGCGAGCTCTTCGAGGCGGGCGTCCCCGTCTTCGGCATGTGCTACGGCTTCCAGCTCATGGCCACGACCCTCGGCGGCACGGTCGACAACACCGGCGCCCGCGAGTACGGCCGCACGCCGCTGCACGTCTCGAAGTCCGGCTCCACGCTGTTCGAGGGCACCCCGGACGAGCAGCCGGTGTGGATGTCGCACGGCGACGCCTGCTCCGCCGCCCCCGAGGGCTTCACCGTCACGGCCTCCACGGACGTCGTCCCGGTCGCCGCCTTCGAGAACGACGAGAAGAAGCTCTACGGCGTCCAGTACCACCCCGAGGTCATGCACTCCACGCACGGCCAGCAGGTCCTGGAGCACTTCCTGTACCGCGGCGCGGGTCTCACCCCGTCCTGGACGACCGGCAACGTCATCGACGAGCAGGTCGCCCTGATCCGCGAGCAGGTCGGCACCAAGCGCGCGATCTGCGGTCTGTCCGGCGGAGTGGACTCGGCGGTCGCCGCGGCCCTCGTCCAGAAGGCCATCGGCTCCCAGCTCACCTGTGTGTACGTCGACCACGGTCTGATGCGCCAGGGCGAGACCGAGCAGGTCGAGAAGGACTTCGTCGCCGCGACCGGCGTGCAGCTCAAGGTCGTGGACGCCGAGGAGCGCTTCCTCACCGCGCTCAAGGGCGTCTCGGACCCCGAGGAGAAGCGGAAGATCATCGGGCGCGAGTTCATCCGCGTCTTCGAGCAGGCCCAGGTGGAGATCATCGCCGAGGCCGCCGAGGGCGAGGACGTCGCGTTCCTGGTCCAGGGCACGCTCTACCCGGACGTGGTCGAGTCCGGCGGCGGCACCGGCACCGCGAACATCAAGTCCCACCACAACGTGGGCGGCCTCCCCGAGGACCTGGAGTTCCAGCTCGTCGAGCCGCTGCGCAAGCTGTTCAAGGACGAGGTCCGGATGGTCGGCCAGGAGCTCGGCCTGCCGGAGGAGATCGTCCAGCGCCAGCCGTTCCCCGGCCCCGGCCTCGGCATCCGGATCGTCGGCGAGGTGACCAAGGAGCGTCTGGACCTGCTCCGCGCCGCCGACGCCATCGCCCGCGAGGAGCTGACCGCCGCCGGTCTCGACCGCGAGATCTGGCAGTGCCCGGTCGTCCTGCTCGCCGACGTGCGCAGCGTGGGCGTCCAGGGCGACGGCCGCACCTACGGCCACCCGATCGTGCTGCGTCCGGTGTCCAGCGAGGACGCCATGACGGCCGACTGGTCGCGGCTGCCGTACGACGTCCTGGCGAAGATCTCGACCCGGATCACGAACGAGGTCGCGGACGTCAACCGCGTCGTGCTCGACGTGACGAGCAAGCCCCCGGGCACCATCGAGTGGGAGTAGTCCTCCCGCGGGCGGGAGCGGCGCTCCCGCTTCAGGTCCGCTTGAGCGTGCGCACCGGCGCGCCGGGCTTCCAGACCTGGACGACCAGATACGTGTCGTCCTCGACATAGGTCCGTGTGACCTCCCTCAGCTCGGTGCGGAAGAGGTGGAACGGCTCCGGCGGTTCCACCTCTTTCACGTACGCGGCCTTGGCGGGGACGCCGTCGCCCACCTCGACCGCCCGCCCGCTGATCCGTACGTCGCCGCCGCCCATGTCGGTACCCGCCCCGGGGTTGGCCTGGAGCGCGAAGCGCGGGTCGCGGCGCAGGTCGAGTGCCTTGAGGGAGTCCGGCATCATGCCGAGCCACAGCTCGCCGTCCAGGAAGCGCACCTCGATGCCGGAGGTGCGGGGCGAGCCGTCCTTGCGGAGGGTCGCGAGGACGTGGTGGGTGAAGGCGCCGAAGCGCTGTTCGACGGTGCCGGCGAGGTCCGGTTCGGCGGTGGAGAGTGCTGCCCAGTTCATGCGGCGAGTCTGCCGCGTATACCCGACGTCTCCTGTCGGGTATTGCCTGTGTCCCCCGGCGTTCCACATTTTTCTCTCACGGAACACCCCTGTTCTCCTGCGCTGACCCCGGGTAACTTCCGCTCGTACCGAACACGCCAGTGCTGGAGGACATATGCACGGGCCCACTCCGCCGCTGCCCCGCCCCACCGACCAGCTCCGCTTCGCCATGCCGCCGATGCACGAGTCGACGGACGACGAACGGCGGCACCGCAAGGAGCGGCTGGCCGGCGCGCTGCGGCTGTTCGGACGGCTCGGCTTCGAGGACGGCGTCTCGGGACACATCACGGCACGCGACCCGGAGTACAGCGACTGCTTCTGGGTCAATCCGTTCGGCATGCCGTTCAAGCACGTCACCGTCGGCGACCTGGTCATGGTCAACGGGGAGGGCCAGGTGATCGAGGGCCGCTACCACGTGAACCAGGCCGCGTTCACCGTGCACTCCCGGGTCCACGCGGCCCGCCCCGACGTCGTCGCCGTCGCCCACTGCCACTCCGTGCACGGCCGTGCCCTCGCCGCCCTCGGTGACCTGCTCGACCCGATCACCCAGGAGAGCTGCGCCTTCTACGAGGACCACGCACTGTACGACGCCTACACCGGGGTCAATGTCGACGCCGAGGAGGGCCGCAGGATCGCGTCCGCGCTGGGCAGCCGCAAGGCGCTGGTGCTGCGCAACCACGGGCTGCTGACCGTCGGGGACTCGGTGGACGCGGCGGCCTGGTGGTTCCTGTCCATGGAGCGGTCGAGCCAGGTCCAGCTCACCGCGAAGGCCGCGGGCCGGCCCCTCCTCATCGACCACAAGCAGGCGGTCGCCACCCGCGAACAGCTCGGCGGCGACCTGGTGGCGTGGATCAACTACCAGCCGCTGTGGCAGGACATCAGCCGCAGCGAGCCCGATCTGCTCAGCTAGGGCCTGTCCGCGACGGCGCGTCGTCCGCCGCCGGGTCAACAAGGGGTAACTTGCTTCACCCGCGCCGAATCGACCTGACGCGTGCGCGAGGTGCCGAGTACGGCACAATTCGCTTTCGTCACAGGAGAGTTGTCGGGTGGGGGCGCGGCAGCCGGGCATTCGTGACATACCGGCTGTACGGAGTTTTTTCTGGCGCGGGAAGGCGGCAGTGAGCGTGGCGGTGCAGGAGGCGAGACACGGTGCGGGGCACGGTGCCGGGCCGGGGTCGGGATCGGGCACCGTGTGGAGCGGCGGCCCCGGTGGCGGTCCGGGTGCGGAGCAGGGCGGGGGACCGGGCGGGCACGAGGGCGGCTGCACGTGCGGGGACTGCCCGCACGGGGCGCGTGCGGGGCACCGGCGGGCCGTCGCCGCGTTCCTCGCCAAGCGCGACGCGCTGGCGGCCGGGCAGGGGCTGCCCGCCGGGGTCGCGCACTCCGCCTCGGCGTCCCGGCAGTGGGTGTCCGACGAACTGACCCAGTCCGCGGACCTCGTCGCCGAGCGAGGCCGCCTGGAGGGCGAGGCGTGGCTGGGCCGCCTGTGGCGGTACACCGCGTCCACCGTCTGGGCCGCCGTCGTCGTCCTCCTGCTCGTGCAGGCGCTCACCGCGATCGGGGCCGGCTGGACGGCGGCGCGGACGGCGGGGCTGCTCGCCGCGGTCGTGCTGGCCGGACTCCTGACCGGGGCGGCCTGGCTGCACCGGACGCGGGGCGGGGTTCTCGCGCCGGTCATCGGCGAGGACAACCGGCTCTCCACCTCCCGCGCGGTGGCCACCGGCTGGGTGATGCTCGTGGTGTACGCGGTGCTCGTGCTGGTGGGGCAGCTCGCGGCGGCCTCCGGGCACGGCCGCCGGGACGAACTCATCGCCGGGCTCGAACTCGCGCGGGCCGCCGGTGTCGTGACCGTCGTCGCGGTGGTCTGCGGGGTCGCCGTGCTGGTGCGGCGGGTGGTCGGGCTGCGGGTGCTGGGGCAGCGGCTGCAGAAGGTCCGCGCGGACCGGCCGCGGGCTGCGGACCTGCTGACCGACGACTCCGGGCGGGGCGGCTTCGCGGACATCCAGTACGTCGTGATCAGCGGGGTCGCTCTCGTCTTCGCGGCGGTGCGGCTGGCTCGGCGGCCGTCGCAGCTGCCCGATCTGCCGTGGGGGCTGGCCCTGCTGGTGCTGGTGTCGGCCGCGACCTATCTCGCCGGGAAGTACGCCGAGGGCGGGCGGCCGGTGATCCTCTCCGTGGTCCGGTCCCGTGAGGCGGGCGATCTGGACGCGCCCATCCGCACCGGGGACGACATCGAGATCCGGGGTGCCGGGTTCGTGCCGCCCGGGGCGCAGACCGCGGACCGGCTGTCACGGATGGTCGTGCGGATCGGGGCGGTGCATGTGCATGTGCCGTTGGTGCCGGTGTCCGGGGGGTTCAGCAATCCCACGGACGCCGTGCTGACGGTGCCTGTGCCGGTGGATGTGGAACCGGGGCGGGTGGAGGTGCAGGTGGTCACCGCGGCGGGGGTCGAGACGAACCGGTACGAGATCGATGTGACGGACTGATCCGGCGGTATCGGTGCGTTCGCGGGTGCGGGTGCGTTGTGGGTCGGGGCCGTGCCGGTGCATCAGCCCGTCGCCGTTGGGTGAGGGGTGGGCGTCGGTGGCGACGGGCATCGATGTACCGGCACGTCCCCTTCCGCCGGATCCCGGCTGCGGGTGCGTCCGTCCAGAACGATTCAGTCCCGGCGGGGCAGCAGTTTCAGCCCCGGCCGGGAAAATCCAGCCCCTCCGGCGTTTGAGGAGCGGGGTCTGGGGCGGAGCCCCGGGTTTGGGTCGGGTAGGGGCGGAGGGGGCGAAAGAAGGGTTTTGGGTGGCCGGGAGAGGTGGGGCGAGCGGGGCGTTCCGAGAGGTGGGGCCCGGAAAAGGTTCCGTCGGATGAGTCGGGGAACCGATTCGTACGTATGGTCTGTTGAGTGGCCAACGGCACGCGGGTGAGAGGTGGCGGAGAGCGATGACTCACGGTATGCGGACGGATACTCACACCCGGTATCCGGGGGAGCGGCAGGACTGGCGGGAGACCGCGACGCGCTACGCCCTGTTGCCACTGCGGATCTTCCTGGGCGTCACCTTCATCTACGCGGGCCTCGACAAACTGACGGACAGCGCCTTCATGAAGGCCTCCGGATCGGGCTCGATCGGCGACATGATGCGCACGGTGCGTGACTCCTCCGCCATACCGGCCCTCGTCGACCTGTCCCTGAAGAACCCCGTCGGCTTCGGCTACGCCATCGCGTTCGGTGAGCTGGCCGTCGGGATCGGCATCCTGATCGGCCTGTTCGCCCGCGTCGCCGCGCTCGGTGGCGCCCTGATCTCGCTCAGCCTGTGGCTGACGGTGAGCTGGGCCTCCGACCCGTACTACTACGGCAACGACCTCCCGTACCTGTTCTGCTGGACGCCGTTGGTGCTGGCCGGGGCGTCCTACTGGTCGGTGGATGCCGTGATCAAACGCCGCCGTCAGCAACGGACCGGCTACTGAGCCCGACGGGGCCGACCGGCGGGCCCACACGAACCGTGTGGGCCGAGCGGGAGTTCAGGTGCGGCTCCGGGCGGCACGGCGTCTGCGGACGGCGTGGTTCACGGACGCCACGGCGCCCGCCAGGCAGAGGCCGACGACAACGACGGGGATGATGGCGAACCACTCGGTCTCCCACCAGCCGCCCGCGTCTCCGGCGTAGGAGATGCCCCCGGCGGTGAGGAAGAGGCCCACCACCAGCTTTCCGGGCTGGAACTCATGACGTGGCACGGGCCACCTCCGCCTGACCGACTCCGACCTGGAGGTCGAGGTCGAAGGTGCCGCCGTCCTTGCCGCCCGTCGCCGGCGGCAGGGTCACCTGCTTGTGCTTGCCCGGTTCCACGTCCACGTCCTTCTTGTCGTCACCCGGCAGCTGGATGTCTCCGACGCCCACCTCGACGGTCAGCCGCACGGTCGCGTCCTTGGGGACGATCACCTTCAGCCGGCCCGCGCCCACCTCGGCGTTCGTCTTCACGGTCTGCCCCTTGGCGAGGTCGACGCCGCTGAGGTCGAGGGTGCCCACTCCCGTGCCCAGGTCGTAGCCCGGCCGTACGTCGGCCGCGGTCGCCGGGGTCCAGTACGTCCGCACCCAGTGCGTGTCGATGTCCTTCGGCAGGGCCGAGGAGGCCGCGAGGAGCCCGGCTGTGATCACCGCCAGGAAGACCGTTCCCGCGCCTGTGCGACCGCGGAACGAGCTCACGGCGATCCCCAGGCCGAACACGATGAGCGCGGCGGCCAGTCCGGCCTGGAGGCTGGTGCCGAGTGCCCGGTCGTGCCAGTTCAGGCTGGTGGTGAGGCCGCCCGCGAGGAGCGCGAGCAGGAAGACGCGGCCGCCTATCGGGCGGGGACCGCGCTGTCCGCGCTCGCGGTCCGTCCGCGGGACGGCGCGGGAGGTGCCGCGGGCGATGTCGAGCGCGGCCGCGACATCGCGGTCCAGGGTCTCCAGGGGACCCCACATGTAGCCGGTGCCGCCGACGTGCGAACCGTCCTTGACGATCGGTTCGCGCCACCAGGAGGGATAGGAGTCGGGGACGGGCGGGGCCTTCGCCTCCGGCGGGGCGTCGGCGGCGGCCTGCGCGGCCAGGGGGTCCGGGTCGGCGGCGCCGCGGTTCCGCGACCAGTAGCCCGCGCCCGCCAGCAGCAGGGACAGGACGACGGCGAACGTCAGCACGCCGCCGTTCTTGAGCATGGACAGGAACACTCCGCAGCCGACCAGCGCGAAGAGCACGGCGGTCAGGGCGGGGCCGTCGACCCGGCCGGTGAGCAGCTTGCGGACCTCGTTCTCCTCCTCGTCGTCGTACGGGACGAAGAGCCAGGCGAAGCCGTAGAAGATGAGGCCGATGCCGCCGGTCGCGGCGAGCACCGCCAGCACGATGCGGAAGATCACCGGGTCCATGTCGCACTGCCGGCCGAGCCCGGCGCACACCCCGCCGAGCATCTTCTGCCGGCGGTCGCGCCGGAACCTGCGCGGCACCTCGGAGGAGGCGTCGGCGGCGGCGCCCGCCGGCCGTGCCGCCGCTTCCCCGTGAGCACGCGGCTCGTCACCCGGAGCGGCGCCGGGCTCCGGCCCCGCCGCCGCGTGCTGCTGATCTGTCATGCGTCCATGGTGACGGGCGGGACGGCGCGGCGGCAGTCGGGATGACCCTGGCCGAACCCTGATATCCGCCCGGAGAGGAGGGCGGGGACTGTTCGGACGGCGATTCCTGAAGATCAGGGGAGTTTCGGGGGCCGACCCTGATGCTCCGGTACGCCGGGCGTGTGACGATCGATGGCATGCCGGAAGCCGCAGTCATGCCCGCCGACGACCCGCGGCCCCCGCGCAAGCTCTACCGAAGCAGCGACGGACGCTGGCTCGGGGGCGTGGCGCGAGGGCTCGCCGGGCATCTCGGGCTGCCCGTGGTCTGGGTGCGGCTGGTGTTCGTCGGACTGTTCATGGCGGACGGGCTGGGCGCGCTCCTTTATGCCGCGTTCTGGTTCTTCGTGCCCCTCGGCGTCGGCGGCGTCGGCTCCGGCCGCGCGCCGGCGTTCACCACCGAGACCTCGCCCGACGGCCGCCGCAGACTCGTGGCCCGCAAGCCGGACAAGGGCCAGATCGTCGCCCTGCTCCTCATGGTCGTCGTGGCCATGGTCTTCGTCGGCAACGTGAATCTCGGCGGCGGCACGCGGGTCTATTTGTGGCCGACGGTCCTCGTCGGCGCGGGCGTCGCCCTGGTCTGGCGCCAGGCGGACAACGCGCGGCGGGCCCGCTGGGCCGAGGTCGGCCGCCGTCGCCGTACGCTCTCGCTGCTGCGGTCCGCGGCGGGCGTGCTCCTCGTCACCGCGGGCGTCTCCGGGATCTTCGTCCTCCAGGGTTCCGCGGCCCACCTCGGCTCGGTGCTCCAGGCGGCGCTCGCGGTCCTCGTCGGCATCGCGCTGCTCGCCGGCCCCTATCTGATCCGGATGACCCAGGACCTCTCCGAGGAGCGCCTGATGCGCATCCGCGCGCAGGAGCGGGCCGAAGTCGCCGCCCACGTCCACGACTCGGTGCTGCACACCCTGACCCTGATCCAGCGCAACGCGGAGAACGCGAACGAGGTGCGGCGCCTCGCCCGCGCCCAGGAACGCGATCTGCGGGCCTGGCTCCACAAGCCGGACGGCAGTGGCAAGGCCGAGGACGAGGAGCCCGACACCGTCGCCGAGGCGGTCCGCGGCCATGCCGCCGAGGTCGAGGACAAGCACGGCGTCCCCATCGAGGTCGTCGTCGTGGGCGACTGCCCGCTCGACGACCGTCTGACCGCGCAGATGCAGGCGGCGAGGGAAGCGATGGTGAACGCGGCCAAGTACGGTGGCGAGGGCGGCGCCGTGCAGGTCTACGCCGAAGTCGAGGGCAGGACGGTCTTCGTGTCCGTCCGCGACCGCGGCCCCGGCTTCGACCTCGACGCGATACCCGCCGACCGCATGGGCGTCAGAGAATCGATCATCGGCCGTATGGAGCGCAACGGCGGCACGGCGCGACTGCGCGCGGTGCCGGACGGCGGCACGGAGGTCGAGCTGGAGATGGAGAGGGTGGAGAAAACGTCATGAGCGACACGAACGAGCCTGTGGAGTCCGGCGGTTCGGCCGCGGAGGCCTCCGGTGCCGCAGCATCCGCGGGCGCCGCTCCCGCGGCCGGCGCCGAGGGCGGGCGCCGGGTGCGCGTGGTGCTCGTGGACGACCACCGCATGTTCCGTACGGGGGTCCAGGCCGAGATCGGGGAGACCGCGCGGACCGGCGTCGAAGTGGTCGGCGAGGCCGCGGACGTCGACCAGGCGGTCACGGTCATCACGGCCACCCGCCCCGAGGTCGTCCTCCTCGACGTCCACCTTCCCGGCGGCGGCGGTGTCGAAGTGCTGCGCCGCTGCGCCCCGTTGATGGCCGACGCCGAGCAGCCGGTCCGTTTCCTCGCGCTGTCCGTGTCGGACGCCGCGGAGGACGTGATCGGCGTGATCCGCGGCGGCGCCCGGGGGTACGTCACCAAGACGATCACCGGCACGGATCTCGTGGACTCCGTCTTCCGCGTCCAGGACGGTGACGCGGTCTTCTCCCCGCGCCTCGCCGGATTCGTCCTCGACGCCTTCGCCTCCACCGACGCCCCGCCCGTCGACGAGGACATGGACCGCCTCACCCAGCGCGAACGCGAGGTCCTGCGGCTCATCGCCCGGGGGTACGCGTACAAGGAGATCGCCAAGCAGCTCTTCATCTCCGTCAAGACGGTCGAGTCGCACGTCTCGGCGGTGCTGCGGAAGCTCCAGCTCTCGAACCGGCACGAGCTGACGCGCTGGGCGACGGCGCGGCGACTGGTCTGACGCGGTCCGGCCCGGCTGGACCGGGACGGGCGGGAGCCCCGGGCGACGGACGGCCCGGGGCCCGCGGCCTCGCCGCTCAGGAGATCACGCGACCCGGGTGGCTCCGGCGAAGGGCATCTCCGTGATCGGGGCCACCCGCACCGGCGCCGACGGGTTCGGCGCGTGGATCATCTGGCCGTTGCCGACGTAGATGCCCACGTGGGTGATGCCCGCGTAGAAGAACACCAGGTCGCCGGGCTGGAGTTCGGAGCGGGCGACCCGCGTGCCGGCGTTGATCTGGGAATAGGTCGTGCGGGGCAGGGAGACGCCCGCCGATCGGTACGCGGCCTGGGCGAGCCCCGAGCAGTCGAACGCGTTGGGGCCGGTGGCGCCCCAGACGTAGGGGCTGCCGAGCTTCGCGTAGGCGTAGGCGACGGCGGCCGCCGCCCGGGAGTTGGGCGCCGCCGCGGTGTCCGCTCCGGCGGCACCGGACGTGCCGGAGGCTCCCGACGCCGCGACGGGGGCCGGATCGCGGGACGCGTCGCGCGAGGCATGCTGCTGGTCATCCACGCCGCCTCGCTCCGCGTACTGCGTGCGCTGCTGCGGCGTGAGGCGGTCGAGCAGCCGGCGGGCCGCGCCGAGCTTCTCGTTGACCGTCTTCTTGTGCTGCTTCAGCTCGGTCTGACGCGACTTGAGGGCCGCCAGTTCTATGTGCGCCGCCCCACGCAACTGCTCGAGCTCACGGAGCTGTTTGCGTACCCCGGCGATCTTTGCCGACTGCCGGGTGCCGACCCGCTCGGCGAGCGCGGCATCCTCCAGATACCGGTCGGGGCGGTCGGAGAGCGCGAGTTGCACCACGGGGTCGAGCCCACCGCTGCGGTACTGCGCCGCGGCCATCGAACCCAGCGCGTCCCGGGCCGAGTTGAGCCGGTCCTCCCGGCGGGCCGCCTCGTCGCGGAGCTTGCTCAGGTTCGCCTCCGCCCGGCCGGCCTTCTCCTTGGCGCCGTTGTACTTCTCTGTAGCGGCCTCCGCCTCCTCGTACAGCTTGTCGACCCTTGCCTTCACCTGCGCCGCGGACAACTGGGGGTCGGCGTGGCCGACCCCGTCGAAGCCGGTGGCCGTCGCCGCGCCCGCGAGGGCGATGGTGACCGCTGTGCGGGCCGTGTTTCCGCCGACCGAACGCTGTCTGGCCTTGCGGTGCGCTGCCACGAGGGCCCACATCCTTCCGTGCGACCGCCCTTGAGGTGCGGTCAAGCGGTGACACGTCCGGCGGCGGCTCACACAGGGGGAGCGTGCCGCCGCCGGACCTTCTCGGCGGTGGTGTCCGACTGCCGTCCCTGGCCCGGACGGTGGTGGGGAGCCGGTCACCTGGTGGAGGACGCTAAACCTGGGAGTGAGCTGTTGGTAACGCTATGTACGGAACTATCGCTATTGGATCGCCGAGAGGCCAAATGTGACCAAGATTCCGGCCGTACGTCATCGGCTTCACGCAGGGTGATGACCGAAGCGGCGATTCCCGGACGGCCCGCGCGGTGCAGGTGCTATGGCTGGCGCGCGACGGTCCAGTGGCGAGGGAGTGCCGACCGGGGCCGGAGCGCGACGGGGGGCCGGTGGGGCGGGACGGTCCGGGGAACGGGCGGGCGGCGGGCAGGAGTGGGTCCAGGGTGCCTGGTGGGAAGGGGCGGCCCGGTCGGGAGGGCCTCAGGGGGTGCGATTAGGCTCCGGCCCCATGGACGTACTCATCCATCTCTTCGTCGGCCTGCACATCATCGGCATCGCCGCGCTCCTCGGCGGCTTCCTCACCCAGATGAAGGCGATGGGCAAGGGCACCGCCCGCTTCGTCCCGGCGATGCTCCACGGCGCGCTGACCATGCTGGTGACCGGTGTCGCCCTGGTCGGGCTCAACCAGGCCGAAGGCGGCACGGTCAACACCGTCAAGATCGGTGTGAAGCTGGCCCTGCTGATCGTGATCCTCGGGCTCGTCTATGTGAAGCGGGACGACGAGACGGTGGACAAGCGGCTCTTCGGCCTGGTCGGACTGCTGACCGTCGCGAACATCTTCATCGCCGTCCTGTGGACCTGACCGGCGCGCACTTCCCGTCCCGGCGGAGCTGACCGGCGCGCACTTCCCGCCCCGGCGGACCCGGCCGGCGGCCTCGCCCCCGTGGCGAGGGGCCTGCCCGCCGCGTCACCCCCGTACCTCGGACCTGAAGGCGAGAGCGGTGCCCGCGGCCGCCAGGAGCCATGCCGCCACCGCGATCCACAGCAGCACCTGCCCGGTCCCCTTGAGCCAGAAGACGTCCAGGGCGGCCGAGACCGCGAGGGCGGCCACCGCCGACATCCCCATCGGGAAGACGGACGACCAGCGCCGTACGTCGTACCGCGGGCGCGGCCACAGCACCTCCGCGACGGCCAGCAGGAAGTAGCAGGCGAGGTCCAGCACGAGCAGCGCGCCGGTCGTGGAGCGCAGGACGCCCTGGTCGTCGTTGTTCCACAGATACGGATTCACGTCGTGCGCCACGACGAGCCCGGTCCCGGCCAGCGCCGAGATGCCCAGCGCGCCGGCCGCGATCCAGTGGTCCCCGGCGCCCTTCCGCACCTCCCGCGGGTCGAAGCTCGCGAACGAGAGAACGTAGAGCGCGATCCCCACCCAGAACAGCGTCATCGCGGCATGCGCGAGCCAGTCCGAGCCCACCTCGGCGGCGATCGCCGAGCCGAGGACCGAGAGCCCCTGCGTGGCCACGCAGACGAGGAACACCTCTCCCGTCATGCGGCGCCGCCAGTGCCGCAGCACGGTCAGCAGCAGGACCGGCCAGAGCACGGCCGACAGCGCGAGCAGGACTTCGGCGAACGTCCGCCACCCGAGGGTGGCGAAGCGGGTGCCGAGCACGGTGGTGGCCGCGACCGCGTCGAGCCCCGCGGGGGTGGCGGCCCGTCGCGCCCATTGCTCCCGGTCGCCCACCAGTCGTCCGAGGAAGTCCGAGGCGAGCCCGGCCCAGGTGAGCGACGCGAGGACCAGCGCGATCCCGGACAGGACCTCGTAGCCGGTCAGGTGCAGCCCGATCGAGAGGATGCCGGTGGCCATGACGGCGGCACCGGCGGCGGGGGCCCACCCCGCCCACCAGGTGCGGAGCGGAATGGTGTCCGTCATGTCCGGTGTGTCTGGCATGCGTCGATGCTAAGGACCCGTCGAACGGTTGCGGGCGGGCCACGCGCGGGCGGGGACGAAAACGCGGGGCACGCGCGCGGGCGTGCGGGAGAGCCCGGAGCGCGTGCCCCGCGTGAGGGGCTTCCGTGTCCCGGTCTACGCCGGGCGCACGACGCTGTGGATCGCGGAGGTGCCGTCGTAGTAGATCGACTCCTCGCGGACGTACGCGCCCGGCTTCGGCGCGTGGATCATCATGCCGTCGCCGATGTAGAGGCCGACGTGGCTGAGGTCGTCGTAGAAGAAGACCAGGTCGCCGGGCCGGGCGTCGGCGAGGGCGACCGTCGTGCCCGCGTTCACCTGGTCGTAGGTGACCCGCGGGAGGCTGACGCCGGCGGCCTTCCAGGCGGCCTGGGTCAGGCCCGAGCAGTCGTAGGAGTCCGGGCCGGTGGCGCCCCAGACGTACGGCTTGCCGATCTGCGCGCGGGCGAACGCGAGCGCCTCGGCCGCCTTCGACGAGGAGCCCGTGGCCGTCGATCCCGTCGACGACCCGGAGGCCGAGCCGGAGGCCGTGCCGGTCGTGGTGCCGGACGACGACTGCTGCTGGGCGGCCTTCTCGGCGGCGGCCTGCTGCCGTGCCAGCTCCGCCGCCTCGGCCGCGGCCTGCTCCCGCTTCTTCTTCTCGATCGCCGCCAGCCGCGCCTTTTCCTCGGCGTTCAGTTCCGAGAGCAGGGAACGGGCCTCGGTGAGCTTGTGCTGCACGGTGGCCCTGGACGTCTTGAGCGCCTTCTGCGAGGCGGTCAGCGACTCCAGGCTCCGGGTGGCCTCCGCCCGCTTCCTGGTGGTGGCGGCCTGCTCGGTGATGTAGTCGTCGACGGCGGCCTTCTGGCGAGTCGTCAGACGGCTCATCAGCTGGGTCTGGTCGAAGTAGTCCTGGGGGTTGTCCGCGAGCAGCAGGGTCGCGGTGTCGGGCGCGGAGGCCCCGGTGCGGTACTGCGCCGCGGCGAACGACCCCAGTTCCTCGCGCGCGGTGTTGAGCTTCTCGGTGCGCCGGGCGACGTCGTCGAGCAGGGTGTCGACGCGCTCGCGCTGCTCGGCGGTCTTCTCCCGGGTCGCGTTGTACTTCTCCGTGGCCGTCTCGGCCTGGTGGTAGAGGTCGTCGACCTTCTTCGAGACCGCTTCGATGCTGGGCCGGGGCTCGGCCGAGGGGGCGGCGTTGGCGGTCTGGGAGAGCAGGGCCACGGAGGTGAGGGCCGCTGTGGCGAGGGCCGGGGTCCGTATGCCTGCGATGCGCGCACCCGTGGGGCGCGCTTTGCGGTGTGACGCCAAGAGAGGCGACTCCTTCCGTCATCCGCCTACCGAGTTAGCTGTCGGGTTCGGGCGGGTGGTTCCGGAAGGCTGCCCTACGGTCCTTGCCCCACAAGGCGGTCGGACCGATTCACCCCAAGGTCGGTGGGTCCCCGGCTCCGGGGCCTCGCGGCGTACCGGACTCGGCGGAGGCCGCTCGGCCCGGCGAGGTTCGCCGGTCGCGGTCGAGCGGCCTTCCGGCACGCTAGCCAACCGGTGTGGCCCGTGTGAAGGTTGATGTGCGATATGCCCGATACGTTTTCGTGACCATCGCCGTGCGACCCGCGGGCGGCGACCCGCTCGTCCGAACCGTCGAACGGGCCCCGCCCGCTCCGAACGGCTCGCCGGAGCCGCTCGCCGACGGGGTCTCGCGCCGGGTGACCGCCCGGCCGCTTCTCGTCACGGGGTGTGACGCGTCATGGCCGGAAGGCCGGCTTCCCCGGGGTGACCGCCGGGACCCTGGTCACACTTGCGGCCGAGTTCTCGAGGCGGCGGCGGGCTGTCGGTGGGGCGGCCTAGACTCGGAGAGCGATGAGCAGCCTCTTTGACGACAGCTTCCTGGCGGACCTCAAGCCCTCCGCGGCCCACGAGGACGAACACCCGCCGCCGCCCGAGGACGATCACGTACCGGAGCCCGTTCCGGACGATCTGTTCGGCGGGAAGTTCGACATGCCGCCGAGCCGGGACGCGTACTACCGCGACGGCGCGCCCAGGCCCGCCGTGGACCCGGCGGCCCTGCTGGACGGACTGAACGAGAACCAGCGCGCGGCCGTGGTCCACTCCGGCTCGCCGCTGCTCATCGTGGCCGGTGCCGGCTCCGGCAAGACCCGCGTGCTCACCCACCGGATCGCGCACCTGCTCGGCGAGCGGAACGTCCACCCGGGCCAGATCCTCGCGATCACCTTCACGAACAAGGCCGCGGGCGAGATGAAGGAGCGCGTCGAGGCGCTCGTGGGCCCGCGCGCCAACGCGATGTGGGTGATGACCTTCCACAGCGCCTGCGTCCGCATCCTGCGCCGCGAGAGCAAGACCCTCGGCTTCACCTCGTCGTTCTCGATCTACGACGCCGCCGACTCCAAGCGTCTGATGGCGCTCGTCTGCCGTGATCTCGACCTCGACCCCAAGCGGTTCCCGCCGAAGTCGTTCAGCGCCAAGATCTCGAACCTGAAGAACGAGCTGATCGACGAGGAGGACTTCGCCGCCCAGGCCTCCGACGGCTTCGAGAAGACCCTCGCCCAGGCGTACGCGATGTACCAGTCGCGGCTGCGCGAGGCCAACGCGCTCGACTTCGACGACCTGATCATGACCACGGTCAATCTGCTGCGCGCCTTCCCGGACGTCGCCGAGCACTACCGCCGCCGCTTCCGGCACGTCCTGGTCGACGAGTACCAGGACACGAACCACGCCCAGTACGCGCTCGTGCGGGAGCTCGTGGGGACCTCCGAGCACCCCGTGGACGTACCGCTCGGCGAGTACGACCTGGCACCCGCCGAGCTGTGCGTCGTGGGTGACGCGGACCAGTCGATCTACGCCTTCCGCGGCGCGACCATCCGCAACATCCTCCAGTTCGAGGAGGACTACCCGAGCGCGACGACGATCCTCCTGGAGCAGAACTACCGCTCCACCCAGACGATCCTGTCCGCCGCCAACGCGGTCATCGAGCGCAACGAGTCCCGCCGCCCCAAGAACCTGTGGACCAACGCGGGCGCGGGCTCGAACATCACGGGCTACGTCGCGGACACCGAGCACGACGAGGCCCAGTTCGTCGCCGAAGAGATAGACCGTCTCACCGACGCGGGTGAGGCCAAGGCCGGCGACGTCGCGGTCTTCTACCGCACGAACGCGCAGTCCCGTGTCTTCGAAGAGATCTTCATCCGCGTCGGCCTGCCCTACAAGGTCGTCGGCGGCGTCCGCTTCTACGAGCGCAAGGAGGTCCGGGACGTCCTTGCGTACCTCAGGGTGCTGTCCAACCCCGAGGACTCCGTCCCGATGCGCCGCATCCTGAACGTGCCCAAGCGCGGCATCGGCGACCGCGCCGAGGCGATGATCGACGCCCTCTCGCAGCGCGAGAAGATCAGCTTCCCGGCGGCGTTGCGCCGCGTCGACGAGGCCTACGGCATGGCCGCGCGCTCCACCAACGCGGTCAAGCGGTTCAACACGCTCATGGAGGACCTCCGCACGATCGTCGAGTCCGGCGCGGGCCCGGCCACCATCCTGCAGGCGGTCCTCGAACGCACCGGCTATCTCGCCGAGTTGCAGAACTCGACCGACCCGCAGGACGAGACCCGGGTCGAGAACCTCCAGGAACTCGCCTCCGTGGCCCTGGAGTTCGAGCAGGAGACCGGTGAGGGCGAGAACACGGGCGGACTCGCCGCGTTCCTGGAGCGGGTCGCGCTCGTCGCCGACTCCGACCAGATCCCGGACGAGGAGGACGGCAACGGCGTCATCACCCTGATGACCCTGCACACCGCCAAGGGCCTCGAATTCCCCGTGGTGTTCCTGACCGGCATGGAGGACGGCGTCTTCCCGCACATGCGCGCGCTCGGACAGGTCAAGGAACTGGAGGAGGAGAGGCGCCTGGCGTACGTCGGCATCACGCGCGCGCGGGAGCGGCTCTACCTCACCCGGTCCTCGGTGCGCAGCGCCTGGGGCCAGCCCTCGTACAACCCGCCCTCCCGCTTCCTCGAGGAGATCCCGGCGACCCATCTGGACTGGAAGCGCACGGGGGCGACGGCGTCCAGGCCCGCCGGTCCCGTCTCCGGTGTCGCCGCCTCCCTCTCGGCCTCGCGTTCGCGGTCCGCGGCCTCGGGTGCCTCCGGGTTCGCCACCCGCCGCGGCGGGACCGAGAAGCCGGTGGTCTCGCTGGCCGTCGGGGACCGGGTCACGCACGACCAGTTCGGCCTCGGCACCGTCGTCGGCGTGAAGGGGACGGGCGCGAACGCGGAGGCGACGGTCGACTTCGGAGAGCCCAAGCCGAAGCGGCTGCTGCTGCGGTACGCGCCGGTGGAGAAGCTGTAGTCCGCGAGACCGTTCGCGTGAACCGGTCGACGGGGATCGCGGTCACGGATCCGGGCGACGGATCGCGGTGACGGATCCGGATGACCGGTCGCAGGGCCCTTGGCCGTCCGGAGACGGCCGGGGCCCGCGGTCACGCGGCGTCCGGGTTCTTACGTGGGGTCCAGGCCGTGGCTGCGCAGCCACGGCAGCGGGTCGATCGCCGCACCGCCGGCCGGGCGGACCTCGAAGTGCAGGTGCGGGCCGGTCGAGTTGCCGGAGTTCCCGGAGAAGGCGATCTGGTCACCGGCCTTGACGGCGCTTCCGGAGGGGAGACTGTACGTGGAGAGGTGGCAGTACCACGTCTCGGTGCCGTCCATCGCGGTCACGATCATCATGTTGCCGTAGGCGCTGTTCCACTGCGTCCGGACGGTGCCGTCGGTCGCGGCCAGCACCGGCGTCCCGTAGGAGACGGGGAAGTCGATGCCCGTGTGCACGGACATCCAGTTGACGCCGGCCTGGCCGAAGTAGGCGCTGAGGCCCTGCCGCACCACGGGAAGAGCGAACTTCGGACGCAGCCGCTCCTTGCGGGCCGCCTCCTCCGCCGCCTTCTTCTTCTCCGTCGCCTGCTGGGCCTTGAGGTCGATACGTTCCTGCGTGCGGCTCGCCCGGTCGGCGAAGTCGTCCGCGCCCGCGGACAGACTCTGGAGCTGGGTGTCCAGCTTGATGTTGGCGGCCGACGGCTTCACCGAGGTCACGTCGGAGGCGCTGGTGGTCGTGTCCTTCGAGTCGTCCCCGCCGAGGCCGCCGACACCGCCCACGGAGGCGGCGGCGATCCCCGCGACCCCCATGACACAGGCCGAGGGCACCGCGACGGTCAGCAGAGCGGAACGTTTCGCGGGGCTGCGGCGCCGGGCACGGGAAGCACTGCGCGTCGCGGGACGCCGGACCGGGGTGATCTCTTCCATGTCGTCGAGCAGCGGCCTCTCGCGCCCCTCGTCGTACGGGTCGTAGCCGCCGTCGGGGCCGGCCGTGTCCGCGAGGTCCTCGGCCGCGTCGGACTCGTCGTCCTCCGCGGCGAGTTGACCGTGGGTCGCCTGGTCGAAGGTCGCGGTCGCCTGCTGGTCGAAGGGAACCGGGTCCGACGCGTCGGACACTCCCTCGTACGTCATGTCGAGCTGCGTCAGCTCGTGGTGGTCGTACGACTCGGACGCCGCCTGCGGCTGTTCGTACGACTCGGGCTGCTGATGCTCGTAGGACTCGGTCCGCGGGTGTTCGTACGACTCGGCTTGGGGGTGCTCGTACGACTCGGGCTGCGGGTGCTCGTACGCCTGGTACGTGTCCTGGCCGCCGGCGACGTTCCACTGCGTGGCGTCGTACGCGCCCGTTTCCTGCGTCGGCACGGTCCAGTGCTGGGTCCCGTCGAGCGGCTGCTCGGGCTGGATCCAGCCGTTCGCGTCCCACTGGCCCGAGGCGTCGGGGCCCGGGTGCTGCGCGGGGATCTCGGCGTGCTGCTGATAGCCGTTCGTCCAGGCCGTCGTGTCGTGGGCGCCGGTGCCGTAGGCGGTTTGCTGCGCCGCGTACGGGTCGTAGCCCAGCGGCTGTTGGGCTCCGGCGTTCCACTGCGTGGCGTCGTACGAGCCGGTGCCGCCCGGCATGGTGCCGAAGAGCGGGTCGCCGGCGAAGTCCGTGCCGGAGTAGGCGGCCGCGTTCGCTCCCGGGTCGGGGACCGAGCCGGCGTAGTCGCCGTACGCGGTGAAGTCGCCGTACTGGGCTTCTTGCGCGCCGTAGGGCGCGTAGAGCGCCGAGGCGGCGTCGGAAGCCGGAGCCGGGGGAGTCGCGATCCCCGACGGGTGACGGTCGTTCACCAACTTCTCTTTCGCCTCGACAACAGGGGCTGGCAGAGCAGTGCGGCGACTGTACCCGGCGGTATGCGGGCGCGACAATCTTCGGCAGGTTTCCCCTTCGCGGGAAACGGGCATTCGGCCGTGTTTCGGGGGAGGGCGGGCAAGGGCTTGGCCTGGCGTTCGATAACTGTTCGAAGACTTGGGTTGCCGGGAGGGTCGTCGGGCGGCCGTCAGCCCTCCCGACGGCCGCCCTCGGACCGTTCCGTGCCGCCTCTCACGCCACCGTGAGGCCGCCGCTCCGGACCACGGCGAGGGACCCCGGCATCTCGATGTCGAGTGCCTGCCGGATTCCGGTCGCGACGGCCGGATGCACGGGCAGCGCGAGATGGCCGACACCGCTCACGCGGACGTTCTGGGCGAGCAGGTCGGGATGCTCGACGCAGGCCGTCTCCAGCGGGTCCATCAGATGGTCGAGATCGCTCCAGAAGCTGACGAACTGCGTACGGCAGCCCGGAGCGGGGCCGGTCAGTTCCTCGATCACCGCGGAGCCGGGGCGCATCTGGCGGACGATCGGGTGCGCGTTCATCAGGGGCGCGACGCGGGTGCCCGAGTGCGGGGTGCCGAGCGTGACGAGTGTGCGGACGTGGCTGTCGCCGCCGAGGCACTGCACGTAATAGCGCGCGATCAGCCCGCCGAGGCTGTGCCCGACGATGTCCACCCGCTCATGACCCGTGCGCTCGCAGATCTCCTCGATGTGCCGGCCCAGCAGCTCCGCCGCCGTACGGATGTCGCACGTCAGCGGCGAGTAGTTGAGGGACTCGATGTGCTGCCGGCCGTGCTGGGCGAGATTGCGGCGCAGCAGGACGAAGACGGAGCGGTTGTCGATGAAGCCGTGCAGCAGGACGACCGGGGGCTTGGCCTCGGTGGGCAGCGGGGCGGCGACGTCGGGCGAGGGGAGCGGGTGTCCGGTCCGGCGTTCCTGGATGATGCCGGAGGGATAGAGGAGGAGGTGCCCGGCGAGGATCGCGAGCTCCAGGGCCGTTGCCTTCAACAGCGCCACCGACAGCCCTGCCAGTTTCGTCGGAAACAGGCGCTGGCACAGGGGGATAAGGGGCGACGCAGCCTCGGTGACCTTCATGGCCGACCTCCAGTCGGCACGCGGGAGGACCACTCCGTCCCCCGTGTGCCCTAGTGGAAAGCCGTGAGGTCGGCGACGGTGGCGGCCGACGGAACGTCTCCGGTGTGGGAGACCGGTGACGCTACGGAGCGCTCGGCCGAAGGGCGCGGTATACGACGTCGACCCCGGCTCCCCGACGTCCGCCGTGCTGGGTGCACCGGCGTCGTGTCGTGGCGTGGAGTCGCCCTCGTGATTCCCGTGGTCCTGCTGCCCGGCCTCGCTCCCCGCTGTCGTGCCGTCACCGATGTGCCCCAGCACCACGCCGTCCGCTGACGACGCGACGGTGCGGCCACCTGGTCGCGGCTCTTCTTGCGCCCGCCTCCGGCAGTGGCCCGTACGCCGCAGGTCCCTGCGGCGCCAGTGCCGCCGTACGGAACCGTGCGCGGCGAACTTGTCCCAGTGTGTGATTTCCCCCTCGCTCTCCACCGCGAAACTGCCGCTTGCGGGATGCTGGCGATAACGTTCGTTCACTTCCCGGGCCGAAAGGGCCCGGGACGCCTGTGCCGCTTGGCGCGATCGGCGATCCGGAGCGATCCGGTGTGGCGAGCGGAAAACTGAGCGATATGTGTCGATGGTCAGTAGTCGGCGCGGTCGACGGACGCCTGTTGGTGACAACGGGTAGTCAATACTGGTCAGTCGGTGAACCTTCGGCCAGTTGTCGGCCGTCGTCCGGTGGTGGTCGTCGCAGGCATGTGCCGGCAGTCCTCGTCGGTACAGGTGGAAGCAGTCCGTTGATGGAGGCAGTGATGGGTGTGGCAGCCGGTCCGATCCGCGTGGTGGTGGCCAAGCCGGGGCTCGACGGCCACGATCGTGGGGCCAAGGTGATCGCGCGGGCGCTGCGCGACGCCGGTATGGAGGTCATCTACACCGGGCTCCATCAGACCCCGGAGCAGATCGTCGACACCGCGATCCAGGAGGACGCCGACGCGATCGGCCTGTCCATCCTGTCCGGTGCCCACAACACGCTCTTCGCGGCCGTCATCGCCCTCCTCAAGGAGCGCGAGGCCGAGGACATCAAGGTCTTCGGCGGCGGCATCATCCCCGAGGCGGACATCGCCCCCCTCAAGGAGAAGGGCGTCGCGGAGATCTTCACTCCGGGCGCCACGACGGTGTCCATCGTGGACTGGGTACGGGCGAACGTCAGGCAGCCGGCCGGCGCGTGACCGGGCGCCGGCGCCATCCCGGGTGACCGCCGGGTGCCTGGGCCTGCTCCGGCCCGGGTGACCGCCGGTAGCCTGAGCCTGCTTCGGCCCGTGCGACCGCCGGGCGCCTGCGCCCGAGTGAGCGCCGGGTGCCTGGGCCTGCGTCGGCCCGCGTGACCGACCGGTGCCCGTGTTGCTTCGTGCGGGCACCGGTGACCTCCGGTATCTCCGGCGCCGGAGCGGTTCGGCGCCGGAGAGTTTCGGCCTTGCCGGGTTCTTCGGGCGGACGGGTTCTGCAAGTACCGGGTTCTCCGAGTACCGGGTTCTCCGAGTACCGGGTTCTCCGGCTCTTCGGGTTCGCCCGGCTTCTTCGTGTCGCGCGGTGTCCCGGGAGCAGGGAGCAGAGCGCGGGGCGCGGGCGGACCGGGGCGGAACCCGGCCGGTCCCGGACGCTGGCCGCCCGGCCCACGGCGAGGGGACGTGCCGGGCCAGGTGGCCCTTTCACCGCACGGCCGGAGGGGCGGTCATGGCGCCGTGAGCTCGGCGGACATGACCGCTCTCAGCCGCAGGGTCGTCACGAGCCGCTGGAAGGCCTCGGCCCAGTAGTCGCCGGACCCCGGTGCCGCGTGCTCCGACTCGTCGGGGACCGAGGTGAGCCCTTCGAGCCGTCCCGCCTCGGCCGGGTCGAGGCAGCGCTCGGCCAGCCCCATCACCCCGCTGAAGCTCCACGGAAAGCTCCCCGCGTCCCGCGCGATGTCGAGCGCGTCGACCACCGCCCGCCCCAGGCCCCCCGCCCAGGGCACCGCGCAGACCCCGAGCAGCTGGAACGCCTCGGACAGTCCGTGCGTACCGATGAACCCGGCCACCCACTCGGCCCGCTCCCCGGCGCCCAGCGTCGCCAGCAGCTTGGCCCGCTCGGCCAGCGACACCGCCCCGGGTCCCCCGGCCTCCGGAGCGGAGGGCGGCCCGAGGAGCGCCCTCGACCACGCGGGATCGCGCTGGCGCACCGCCGCCCGGCACCACGCCGCATGCAGTTCCCCCTGCCAGCCGTCCGTCACGGGCAGGGCCACCATCTCCTCCGGCGAACGGCCGCCGAGCCGCTCCCGCCAGGTCGCGAGCGGCGTCGCCTCGACCAGCTGGCCCAGCCACCATGACCGTTCGCCCCGGCCGCCCGGGGGTTTCGGCACCACCCCGTCCCGTTCCATCGCCGCGTCGCACTCGTGCGGCGCCTCGACCGTGATCACCGGTGTTCCCCGGGTACGGTCGACGGCCACGCACGAGGCGGCCCTGTCCGCCATCCTCGCGGCGAGCGCGGACCCCGGCAGGGCGGACAGCAGCTCGGCCGCCGTCGCCCGGACGTTGCGGCTGCGGTCGGCCAGCGCCCGCTCCAGGAACGCCTCGTCCTCGGCGCACAGTCCGGACCGCAGCGAGTCGAGGAACATCAGCCGGTCCTCGGCCCGCTCCGTCGCCCAGGTCGCCACCAGCAAGGCGCGTCCGGCGGCCGGATCCTTGGCCCGTACCGCCGCCAGCAGCGCGACCCGCTCCGCGAACAGGCCCTCCTGCCAGAGCCGTTGTATGTCGCCGGCCTCCTCCGGCAGCGCGGCGGCGCCCGACGAGGAGCGCAGCGCGAACCGCCACTCGGGGTTCAGCCGGGCCAGCCACAGCGCCCGCGGCCCGGCGAAGTCGAGTACGGCGGGCCGCAGGTCCGTGCGGCCCCGGGCCGCGTCGAGGAGTGCGGGAAGGGTCCCCGGGGGCGCGGCGAATCCACGCGTGTTCGCCAGGGCCAGCCACTGGGGCAGCAGCTCCATGAGGTCGGGTGCCGTGCCTCTGCGGCCACCGCCGCCCGCGCCGGGGCGGTCCGCCAGCAGGGTCGCCAGCCTTCGGGCCGCGGCGGGCGGCAGCGCGGCCCGCGGGTCAGGTGCCGCGGGCTCCGGCCGGGCCGCCGCGCGTGCCGGCCGGACTCCGGCCCGCCGCCGCACGGTCTCCACGGCCGCCGCGTCCAGCAGCGCGACAGGAGCCTGCTGCCCGGGCCGTTGTCCCGGAAGCGTGCGCCGCTCGGTGCCGAGCAGCGCCACGGTGACGAGCTCCTCCCAGGAACCGCCGGCGGGCGCGCCCGCCGATGCCGGTGCTGTGGTCATGAGCGTCCTTTCCGTACGAAGCGCGTCAGCGGCGGCCGGGCGCCGGACCGCTGGTCGGGGTGGCGAGGGTGACGAGGCCGCCGAAGGCGGCGCATGTGGTGGGGGCGGCGCATGTGGTGAGGGTGGCGGGGGTGATGACCGGGGTCAGCACAGCGCCACCGCCTCGCCCTCGCCCTGCGGCCACGCCGTGAGCGGAGTGAAGCCGCGGTGGCCGCACTCGCCGAAGACCGTGACCGGTGCGCCGCCGGACAGGGCGACCAGGCGCCACAGTTCGGGCCGGGACCGCGAGGAAGGGCTGAGGGGGAGAGCCGACTCCCCGTCGAAGTCGGCCAGTTGCCATGAGTCGCCGTCCGGGACCGGGACGACCCGCTCCAGGGTGACCGGGCAGGAGTCCAGCCAGGGGTCGGCGCGCAGCGCTTCTCCGTAACGGGCGGCCGCCTGGGGCGTGGTCAGCCCCGTCGGCCGTATCGCCGCGGGTGCCGGGGGAGCGAACCGCTCGCCCAGCGCCGCCCGCAGCTGGCCGGCGCCCGGGTACGCGGACACCTCCGCCTCGAAGGCCAGCCCCACCGGAAGCGTCAGTTCGGGTGCCCGGCCCGCCGCGCCGTAGGAGAGGAGCAGGGCCGTACGGCCGGACTCGGCGCCGTACAGCCAGATCCTGCGGGTCGTGAGCCGGGCGTCCGCCGTGTCGTACTGCGCGAGGACCAGCCAGCGGTCACGCACCGGCGGGCCGTCCGCGGAGCCGGGCAGTCCGACGCGGGAACGGACCGTCGTGGCCAGGTCGTCCGGCAGCCGCTCGCGCCGCAGCCAGCCCTGGTCGAGAAGGTGCAGCAACGCGCACTCCTCCAGCAGCCGCACGGGCCAGCCCGGCCCCGACGACGGGATCGCCCCCAACTCCCTTACACGCGCGGCCAGACCGGGTGCCTGCGCGTCGACCATCCGGGCCGCCGTCTCCTCCCACATCCCGTACCCCGCCCGCTCGGCGGAGGCGAGGCCGCCGCGCAGCAGGTCCGCCAACCGCTGCTCCAGCTCGGCCGCCCCCGCGGTGATCCGCTCGGCCCGCCGTTCGGCCCTGCGCCGCGCCGCCTCGGGATCACCCGGCGAGGCGGCTCCAGATCCCCCGCCCGCCAGGTTCTTGTCCTCCGCGTGCCTGCGTCGTCCCTCCAGCCACTGGGCGGCCCAGTCCGGTGCCTGCGCGGACGGCACCGCTCCGTCCGCGCCCGCCCAGAGGAGCAGCAGTCCCAGCGCGTGCTTGCACGGGAACTTCCGGCTCGGGCAACTGCACTTGTAAGCGGGACCCGCCGAGTCCGCGATGTCGACGACCGTCTGATACGGCTTGCTGCCGCTTCCCTTGCACAGTCCCCATACCGTCCCCTCCTCCGTACTGCCCGCCTCCGACCACGGTCCGGCCGCGCCGAGCTTGCTCCCCGCCTTGCGTGACGCGGCGTCAGGCGCCAGTGCCAGCACCTGATCCGCCGTCCAGCGCACCGCCTGCTGTGTCATGCCATCGAAGGTAGGACCCACCACTGACAATCGATCCTCGCGAGCACATTTGCGCAGCTCAGAGGGCATTGTCAGTGGCGTGGTGCACGGTGGAACCAGATCCGAACCGGCCGAGCTGGAGGGGGACCGAGGCATGTCCGTGTCCGTAGAACCGACGTCAGTTGACGCACCCGCGGGAGAGAAGGGGCCGAGCCGGCCGAGCGAGGCGCTGCGACCGCACGCCGAGCACGCCTTCGCGGCCGAACTCGCCGCGCTCGCCGCGCAGGACGACCGGCCGCGCCCGGAGCGCTGGCTGCTGTCGCCCTGGGCCGTGGCCACCTATCTGCTGGGCGGCACACTGCCGGACGGCACCGTGATCACCCCCAAATACGTGGGGCCGCGGCGCATCGTCGAGGTCGCCGTCACCACCCTCGCCACCGACCGGGCCCTGCTCCTGCTCGGGGTGCCCGGCACCGCGAAGACCTGGGTGTCCGAGCACCTGGCGGCCGCGGTCAGCGGCGACTCGACCCTGCTCGTGCAGGGCACGGCCGGCACGCCGGAGGAGGCCATCCGGTACGGCTGGAACTACGCGCGGCTGCTCGCGCACGGGCCCAGCCGGGACGCGCTCGTGCCGAGCCCCGTCATGCGGGCCATGGCCGAGGGCATGACGGCCCGCGTCGAGGAACTCACGCGCGTGCCCGCGGACGTGCAGGACAGTCTGATCACGATCCTCTCCGAGAAGACCCTGCCGATACCGGAGCTGGGCCAGGAGGTGCAGGCCGTCCGCGGGTTCAACCTGATCGCCACGGCCAACGACCGGGACCGCGGGGTCAACGAACTCTCCAGCGCCCTGCGGCGCCGTTTCAACACGGTGGTGCTGCCGTTGCCGGAGAGCGCCGAGGCCGAGGTCGACATCGTCTCGCGCCGGGTCGACCAGATCGGCCGGTCCCTCGATCTGCCCGCCGTGCCCGACGGCGTCGACGAGATCCGCCGTGTCGTCACCGTCTTCCGGGAGCTGCGTGACGGGATCACGGCCGACGGCCGGACGAAGCTGAAGTCGCCGAGCGGCACGCTGTCCACGGCCGAGGCGATCTCCGTCGTCACCAACGGCCTCGCGCTGGCCGCCCACTTCGGCGACGGCGTCCTGCGGGCGAGCGACGTCGCGGCCGGCATCCTCGGCGCCGTCGTGCGCGACCCGGCCGCCGACCGCGTCATCTGGCAGGAGTACCTGGAAGCGGTCGTCCGCGAGCGGGACGGCTGGAAGGACTTCTACCGCGCCTGCCGCGAGGTGAGCGTATGAGCGCCGGGCGGGACGCCGGGCCACCCGCGTCGGGGGGCGGGGCGATCGTCCGGGGTCCGGGGCCGTCGCTGCTCGGTGTGCGGCACCACGGGCCCGGGTCGGCGAGGGCCGTACGGGCGGCGCTGGAGGCGGCGGCACCCCGGGTCGTGCTCATCGAGGGACCGCCCGAGGCGGACGCCCTGGTCCCGCTGGCCGCCGACAAGGACATGCGGCCGCCCGTGGCGCTCCTCGCCCACGTGGTGGACGAGCCCGGCCACTCGGCCTTCTGGCCGCTGGCCGAGTTCTCACCGGAGTGGGTGGCGATCCAGTGGGCCCTGGAACACGGGGTGCCGGCCCGCTTCATCGACCTTCCGGCCGCCCACACCCTGGCCGGGCGGAGAGAGGGGACGGACCCCGAGCGGGACGGGCCGGTGAGCGCGCCCTCCGACACCCCGGCCGGAGAGCCCGGCGCCCGCGGCCCCGGAGGCGAGCCCGCGCCGGAAGCCGAACGCGGTCTCCCGGACGGGTCCGGCCCCGCGGAAGCTCCCGGCGTCTCGGCTGATCCCGGTCCTGCGGGTGATTCTGGACCTGCCGATGACCCCGGCCCCTCGGGTGATCCCGGACAGCCGGAAGCCGCCGGTGGTTCCGGCCGTTCCGCCGACGGGACCACCCTGCGGATCGACCCCCTCGCGGTGCTCGCCGAGACGGCCGGTTACGACGATCCGGAGCGCTGGTGGGAGGACGTGGTCGAGCACAGGGCGGGTGCGGCGGACGACCCGTTCGCTCCGTTCGCCGTGCTGGAGGAGGCCATGGGGTCGCTGCGCGAGGCGTACGGGGTCGGCGGACACGACCGGGACCTGGTGCGCGAGGCGTACATGCGGCTCCAGATCCGGGCTGCGCAGCGGGAGTTCGGGGACGACGTGGCCGTGGTGTGCGGGGCCTGGCACGTCCCCGCGCTGCGGCGGAAGACCACGGTCGGCGCCGACCGGGCACTCCTCAAGGGGCTGCCCAAGGCCAAGGTCCAGCTGACGTGGGTGCCCTGGACGCACCGCCGGCTGTCCCGGGCCAGCGGTTACGGAGCGGGCATCGACTCGCCGGGCTGGTACGGGCATCTGTTCAGCGCCCCCGACCGACCGGTCGAGCGGTGGATGACGAAGGTGGCCAGGCTGCTGCGCGACGAGGACCGGGGCGTGTCGTCGGCCCACGTCATCGAGGCGGTGCGACTGGCCGGGACACTCGCCGCGATGCGCGGTCGCCCGCTGCCGGGACTGACCGAGACCACCGACGCCGTCCGGGCCGTGATGTGCGAGGGCTCGGACGTTCCCCTGGAACTGGTGCGCGACCGGCTCGTGGTCGGCGAGGTGCTCGGCGAGGTGCCGGAATCCGCTCCGGCGGTGCCGTTGCAGCGGGACCTCGCGCAGGCGCAGCGGCGGCTGCGGCTCAAGCCCGAGGCGCTGGAACGGGAGATGGAACTCGACCTGCGCAAGGAGACCGACGCGGGGCGCAGCACGCTGTTGCACCGGTTGCGGCTCCTGGGCATCGCGTGGGGCGAGCCCGTGATGTCCCGCGGCAGCACGGGCACCTTCCGCGAGACCTGGCGGCTGCGCTGGGAGCCGGAGCTGTCGGTGCGGGTCGCCGAGGCCGGTGTGTGGGGCACGACCGTGCTGTCCGCCGCGACGGCCAAGGCCGAGGCGGACGCCGTCGGCGCGCCCTCCCTCGCGGATGTCACGGCCCTCGCCGAGCGCTGCCTGCTCGCAGGGCTCCCGGACGCGCTGCCCGTGGTGATGCGGGTGCTCGCCGACCGCGCCGCCCTCGACACGGACGTGGGCCATCTCGCGCAGGCCCTGCCCGCGCTCGTCCGCTCCCTGCGCTACGGCGACGTACGCGGCACGGACACCCACGCCCTCGCCGATGTCGCGGCCGGCCTCGCCGAACGCGTCTTCGTCGGCCTCCCCCCGGCCTGCGCCGCCCTCGACGGCGACGCCGCCGAGGAGATGCGCCGCCACCTCGACGCCGTGCACGGGGCCGTGGGACTGCTGGAGGAGACGACCCCGGGGGCCGCCGAGTCCGGGGGGATCCGCGGGCGCTGGTACGCGGTGCTGCGGGTCCTCGCCGCTCGGGACACCGTGCCGGGTGTGGTCAGAGGCCGGTCCGTCCGCCTGCTCCTGGACGAGGGGGAACTGGCGCAGGAGGAGGCCGCCCGGCTCATGGGTCTCGTGCTGTCACCGGGCACGGAACCCGCGGACGGAGCCGCGTGGATCGACGGATTCGTCGGGGGCGGTTCCGGCGGCATGCTGCTCGTGCACGACGAGCGCCTTCTCGCGCTGGTGGACACGTGGCTGACCGGGGTTCCGGCGGACGCGTTCACCGATGTGCTGCCGCTGCTGCGCCGGACGTTCTCGGCGTACGAGACGGGAGTACGCAGGACCCTGGGCGAACTCGTCCGGCGCGGCCCGGCGCCGCGGGCGAACGCCGGGGCCGCCGGCTCGGGCTCCGGCTCCGGCATGCCCGGTTTCGCCCCCGACCTCGACACCGGGCGCGCCGACGCCGTCCTGCCGCTGCTGAGCCTGCTGCTGGGGCTGGCCGATCCCGGCGCGGACACCGGCACCGACGCCGGAATCAGCACCGACACCGGAACCGACAGCGGCATCGACACCGGAATCAGCACCGGCACCGACATCGACGACGATCTTGTGAGGGTGGCTCCATGACCGAGGTGGCGGCGGGTGCCGGAGACGAGCGGCTGCGGCGATGGCGGCTGGTGCTCGGCGGCGACGAGGCGGACGGCACCGGGCGCGTGCTCTCCGGCCGGGACGCCGCCATGGACGGGGCGCTGGGCGCGCTCTACGGGAAGGGGAGCGCGGGGCGGCCGGGGCGGGACCGCTCGGCGGGGCTCGGGGCGTCGGCGCCGTCGGTCGCGCGCTGGCTCGGCGACATCCGGACCTACTTCCCCTCCTCCGTCGTCCAGGTGATGCAACGGGACGCCATCGACCGGCTCGGGCTCTCCGCCCTGCTCCTGGAGCCCGAGATGCTGGAGGCGGTGGAGGCCGACGTGCATCTGGTGGGCACCCTCCTCTCCCTCAACAAGGCCATGCCGGAGACGACGAAGGAGACCGCGCGGGCCGTGGTGCGCAAGGTCGTGGAGGACCTGGAGAAGCGGCTCGCCACCCGCACCCGGGCCACGCTCACCGGCGCCCTCGACCGCAGCGCCCGGATCAGCAGACCCCGCCACCACGACATCGACTGGAACCGCACGATCGCGGCCAACCTGAAGCACTACCTGCCCGAGTACCGCACGGTCGTGCCCGAGCGGCTGATCGGCTACGGGCGTGCCTCGCAGTCCGTGAAGAAGGAGGTCATCCTCTGCATCGACCAGTCGGGGTCGATGGCGGCGTCGGTCGTCTACGCCTCCGTGTTCGGTGCCGTGCTGGCGTCGATGCGGTCCATCGCCACCCGGCTCGTCGTCTTCGACACGGCCGTCGTCGACCTCACCGACCAGCTCGACGACCCGGTCGACGTCCTCTTCGGCACCCAGCTCGGCGGCGGTACGGACATCAACCGGGCACTCGCCTACTGCCAGTCGCAGATCACCAGACCGGCCGACACGGTTGTCGTCCTCATCAGCGACCTCTACGAAGGCGGGATCCGCAACGAGATGCTGAAGCGGGTCGCGGCGATGAAGTCGTCGGGGGTCCAGTTCGTGACCCTGCTCGCGCTGTCCGACGAGGGGGCGCCCGCGTACGACCGTGAGCACGCGGCGGCGCTCGCCGCGCTCGACGCCCCGGCGTTCGCCTGCACACCCGATCTGTTCCCCGACGTCATGGCGGCGGCGATCGAGAAGCGGCCGATTCCGATTCCGGACACGAGGTGAGCGTTCCCGTCCTGAGCGCGGATGACCGGTTCGGGCCGGTTCGGGTACCCGGACGGCCGAAAGCCGGCGGATCCACCCGACCGGACCCCTGCGCGCCCGCCCGACAGGCTCCGCGCGGAGAACGGCCGGCCGCGCGGGACCCTCAGTGGCTGCTCACAGGGGCCTCACCGGGTGATCCCCGGCCAGGTGAGGGCCCCTCCGGGCCGGATCTGTGACAGGTATCACCGCCGTCGTGTGAGCTGCGATTTAGGGTCCCGTGCCCCACGGCGATAACCTGCGAGACGGACATGCCGCGCGCTCGGACACCGTGTGCGCCACCCTTGTGACAGCGGACGTCACGTTGCCCTTCGCGGCACGCCCACGCATCCAACGAACCGCGAGATCACTGATAGGGACGGACGCGCGTGGACCTGTTCGAGTACCAGGCGAGGGACCTCTTCGCCAAGCACGGTGTACCGGTGCTGGCCGGTGAAGTCATTGACACGCCTGAGGCAGCCCGCGAGGCGACCGAGCGTCTTGGCGGCAAGTCCGTCGTCAAGGCCCAGGTGAAGGTCGGTGGCCGTGGAAAGGCCGGCGGCGTCAAGCTCGCCGCCACCCCGGACGAGGCCGTCGCCCGCGCGACGGACATCCTCGGCATGGACATCAAGGGCCACACGGTCCACAAGGTGATGATCGCCGAGACCGCGCCCGAGATCGTCGAGGAGTACTACGTCTCGTACCTCCTCGACCGCACCAACCGCACCTTCCTCGCCATGGCGTCCGTCCAGGGCGGCGTGGAGATCGAGGTCGTCGCGGAGGAGAACCCCGACGCCCTCGCGAAGGTGCCCGTCGACGCCAACGAAGGCGTGTCGATCGAGAAGGCCCGCGAGATCGTCGCCCAGGCGAAGTTCCCGGCCGAGGTGGCCGAGCAGGTCGCCGAGATCCTGGTGACGCTGTGGGACACCTTCATCAAGGAGGACGCCCTCCTCGTCGAGGTGAACCCGCTCGCCAAGGTCGCCTCCGGCAAGGTCATCGCCCTCGACGGCAAGGTGTCGCTGGACGAGAACGCCGAGTTCCGCCAGCCTGACCACGCCGCGCTCGAGGACAAGGAGTCGGCCAACCCGCTCGAGGCCGCCGCCAAGGCCAAGAACCTCAACTACGTCAAGCTCGACGGTGAGGTCGGCATCATCGGCAACGGCGCGGGTCTCGTCATGAGCACCCTCGACGTGGTCGCGTACGCCGGTGAGAACCACGGTGGCGTCAAGCCCGCCAACTTCCTCGACATCGGCGGTGGCGCCTCCGCCGCCGTCATGGCGAACGGCCTGGAGATCATCCTCGGCGACCCGGACGTCAAGTCCGTCTTCGTCAACGTCTTCGGTGGCATCACCGCCTGTGACGAGGTCGCCAACGGCATCGTCCAGGCGCTCCAGCTGCTCGCCGACAAGGGCGAGGCTGTCACCAAGCCGCTGGTCGTGCGTCTCGACGGCAACAACGCCGAGCTGGGTCGCAGGATCCTGTCGGACGCCAACCACCCGCTGGTCCAGCGCGTGGACACCATGGACGGCGCGGCCGACAAGGCCGCCGAGCTCGCGGCTGCGAAGTAAGGGACGAGGGACTAAACAGCCATGGCTATCTTCCTCAACAAGGACAGCAAGGTCATCGTCCAGGGCATGACCGGTGCCACGGGTATGAAGCACACCAAGCTCATGCTCGCGGACGGGACGAACATCGTCGGTGGCGTGAACCCGCGCAAGGCGGGCACGTCCGTCGACATCGACGGCAACGAGATCCCCGTCTTCGGCACGGTCGCCGAGGCCATGGAGAAGACCGGCGCCAACGTGTCCGTCCTCTTCGTGCCGCCGGCCTTCGCCAAGGCCGCCGTGGTCGAGGCGATCGACGCGGAGATCCCCCTCGCGGTCGTCATCACCGAGGGCATCGCCGTCCACGACTCCGCCGCCTTCTGGGCGTACGCGAAGTCGAAGGGCAACAAGACCCGCATCATCGGCCCGAACTGCCCCGGTCTCATCACCCCGGGTCAGTCCAACGCCGGCATCATCCCGGGCGACATCACGAAGCCGGGCCGCATCGGCCTGGTCTCGAAGTCCGGCACGCTGACGTACCAGATGATGTACGAGCTCCGTGACATCGGCTTCTCGTCCGCCGTCGGCATCGGTGGCGACCCGGTCATCGGCACGACGCACATCGACGCGCTCGCCGCGTTCGAGGCCGACCCCGACACCGACCTGATCGTCATGATCGGCGAGATCGGCGGCGACGCCGAGGAGCGTGCGGCGGACTTCATCGCGAAGAACGTGACGAAGCCGGTCGTCGGCTACGTCGCCGGCTTCACCGCGCCCGAGGGCAAGACCATGGGCCACGCCGGCGCCATCGTCTCCGGCTCCTCCGGCACGGCCGCCGCGAAGAAGGAGGCCCTCGAGGCCGCGGGCGTCAAGGTCGGCAAGACGCCGACCGAGACGGCCAAGCTCGCGCGCGAGATCCTCGCGGGCTGAGCCGACGCTCGACCGAACGCCGGTGGGCCCGCACCCTTTCGGGGGTGCGGGCCCACCGGCGTTCCGCGTCATGGGTCACGGGCGTTCCGGGGCACTCGGATCACTCAGGTCACTCGGGTCACCTGAGGCACCCGCGACGCGGTCACGGGCGTTCCGCTTCGCGGGCTTCGCGGGCTTCGCGGGCTTCGCGGGCTTCGCGGGCTTCGCGGGCTTCGCGGGCGTCAGCGGTGTCAGCGGGTCTCCGGGATCAGCCGTTCCGGGCCGTTCATCTCCTGGGACCTCAGCCTGGCGCGCAGCTTCAGCTCCGCCGAGGACAGTGGCCCGGGGGCGGCCTTGGGCGGCAGGCCGTGAATGGTCTCCGGCGGCGCGAGGGGGGCCTCGTAGTGGTCCGGGGCCGTACCCATCGTCAGGGCGGTCACCCCGATCAGCAGGACCGTGAAGGCGATGGCCGCCCGGGTCCACTGCTGGGCCCGGCGCTCCCCGTACCAGCGGACCGTGCGGGGCTTCGCCGCGCGCAGCCGCTCCGCGCTCGCGAGTTCGGCGAGCCGCCGGTGCAGGTCCTCCGGCGACGACAGTTCCGGCAGCTGTGCGGCGACGGCCTCGCGCGCGTGCAGCACCCGGTTGGCCGCCGCGGGCGTGCTCGCCTCCGTCTCGGCCGCGGTCTCCGGCAGCCCGAGCCCCACGCCGTCGTACAGCACCAGGGTGCGCCGGTACACGGGCGGCAGTTCGAGGAGTACGTCGAGCAGGGCACGGTCGGCGGCGCCGGAGGGTGGTGCTTCCGGGTGACGGTAGCGGGGGCGCAGCCGGTGCCAGGGGGAGAGCGCGTACTCGTAGGCCGTCGCGCGCACCCATCCGGCGGGATCCGGGTCCACGGCCACCTCGGGCCAGCGGTACCAGGCCTCCTGGAACGCCCGTTCCACGGACTCGCGGGCCAGTTCGCGCCGCCCGGTCAGCAGATAGGCCTGTCGTACGAGGGCGGGGGCGCAGAACGCGTAGAGGGCGTCGAAGGCCTGAGCGGGCGTCAGCGAAGGCTCCGAGAGTCCGGCGCGGGCGTCCTCGACGAGCCACTCCTCGGTGGGCAGCCCTTCGGTGAGCCGCCCCTCGGCCCGCTTCCGGCCCGGCCGCTCCCCGGCTCGGGCGGAACGCTTCCTTCCCGTACCGGACCGGGCTTCGCGGCTCGTCCCCGCGCCCACCAGTCCGGAGCTGATGACCTCCTGAGGGACGGTCACCTCCGGCCGGGCGTCGGCCGGGCCGGCCGCGAGCAGCCTCGTGTACGCCTCCCGCATGCGGCCGCGCGGGGTCGAACGGCCGGACTCCCACGAGCGCACCGTCGCCCGGCTGACGCCGAGCCGGGTGGCCATGTCCGTCTGGGTCAGCGACCGGCTCTCGCGCAGACGGCGGCGCTCCTTGGGCGCCGGCAGCGGGGTGGCGGGGCTCTGTGTCAGGTCGGGTTCCACAGACCGCCCCTTCGTACGAAAAAGTACATAACTGCATATTGAGCGACACATCCAGGGTTCGCCTGTTACGACGAGAAAGCGCGTGTCGTTGGGAGCATGGGAGCCGTGACCCAAATCACCGACCGCAGGCTCTCGTTGTCGCTCCTGCTCACCCGGATGCGCGGCCGATCACCCGGACTGGCCGCGAGCCTCCTGGGCGGCGCCGTCGCCGCGGGGCTCGGGCTCGCCTCGTTCGCCATCCTCGTCATGATGCTGTGGATCAGCTCGCCGTACCCGGACAGCGGGCCGGGCGGAGCGCTGCATGTCGCCGCCGCCCTCTGGCTGCTCGCCCACGGCGTGGAGCTGATCCGCACCGACACCCTGTCCGGCCTGCCGATGCCGGTGGGGGTGACGCCGCTTCTCCTGCTCGCTCTCCCCGTGTGGCTGCTGCACCGGGCCGCACGGGAGGCGGCCGACGTCTCGTCGGAGTCGTCGCCGCGCACGGCGTGGGCCGGGGTCGTCGCCGGTTATCTGTCCGTCGGCTGGGCCGCCGTGCTGTACGCCTCCGGCGGGACGCTGCGTCCCTCCTGGGCCTGGGCGGTGATCTGCCTGCCCCTTCTCGCGGTGATCGCCGCGGGAGCCGGGGTCTGGACGGCGTACGGGAGGCCGTGGGGGCCGAGCCCGTTCCGGGGACGGCGGGCCACGAGGATGCTTCCGGGAACCGGAGGGCGCCCGGTCCCGGCCGTGCGCCGTCCGGCCGTCGCCGACGACCGGGTGCTCGGCGGTGCGGCGCGGGCCGCCGCGGCCGGGGTCGCGGTCCTCGTCGGAGGCGGGGCCCTGCTCGTGGCGGCGTCGCTCGTGTGGCACGGGGACACGGCCCGCGCCGCGTTCGTGCAGCTCACCGGGGGGTGGTCGGGCCGGTTCGCCGTGCTGCTGCTGTGTCTGGTCCTGGCGCCCAACGCGGCCGTGTGGGGAACGGCGTACGGGCTCGGACCCGGTGTCGTCCTGAGCGCGGGTCATGTCGCCGGTCCGCTGACCGCGGGCGTCTCGGGGACGCACACACCGGCCGATCCGCTCCCCGCGTTTCCGCTGCTCGCGGCCTTGCCGCAGGCGGGATCCGCGGCGCCGCCGCCCTGGCTGAGCGCGCTGGTGCCGCTGGCCGCCGGGGTGACGGTGGCGTGGTTCGCGGTGAGGGCGGGGACCGTACGAGGAACCCCGGGCCGGGAGGAGGCCCGGCCGCTCGGGCGGGCGGTGGCCGTCGTCTCGATCGCCGCCGGATGGTGCGGTGTCGCGCTCGGTGTGCTCGCAGGGCTGGCCGGGGGGCCGCTGGGGGTCCGTGCCCTGACTCATGTCGGGCCGCTGTGGTGGCAGGTGGGGCCCGTGACGGCGGTGTGGACGGCGGTCGTCGGGATTCCGGTCGCGGCGGGCGCGGTCGTGTGGCGGGACCGGGCGGACGCGGCCGCCGGGGGCGCGGGTGTCCACCGGGGCCCGCGAGGGACCGGGTGGACACCGCGGCCGCGGATGCGCGCCTGGCTGCCGGGGCGGAGCGGCGCTTCCGCGATGCCGCTGCCGACACCGGTTCCGCTCCAGGGGGCGCCGTCCACCGCCGGCCGGGCCGACCCCGCGGTACTGGCGTCCGTCGTCGAGAGCTTCGATCCGTACGACCCCTACGACCCCTTCGACCCGTACGACAGCTACGACCCCTTCGAGCCGTACGACCCTCTGCCGGGGGAACCCGCGGCGGGCGCCTGGCACGGGGAAGCATCGAGGGAGACCCGCCGGGAGGCCCTGCGAAAGGCGGACGGCCCTTCTGGGCCGGAGTCGCAGGACTCGGGGGACCCCGGGGAGGGGAAGAGTCCCGAGGACCGGGGGGACCCGGCGGACGAGGAGAATCCCGAAGGCCGCCCGGCCCACCGGAACGGCCTGGAGCACCCGGAGGGCCCCGCCCACCGGAACGGACCGGGGCGCCGGGAGTCGTCCGGGAGTGCGGAGGGGCGGGGGCCTTGGACAAAGGGCGGGCCGGAGAACCCCGACCCGGACGACCTGGACAGCGTTTGGCCCCGCTGACCCGGGACCGCCCCTCGCCCTCGCGGGTTCCGGCGGCGGACCGGTCTCCGGCCCGGGGACGGTCCGGGCGGGAGACCGGTCGTCAGTTGTGGGTGCCCAGCAGTCCGCGCAGGTCCTTCGGGAGAAGGTCGTTGCAGGACTGCTTCGCGGCGGTCGTCAGGGCGTCGTTCGTGCAGGAGTAGTAGTCGCTGTAGACGAGGCGGGCGGTGAAGACCCCGGCGACCAGCACGATGGCCAGCGACGCGGTGACGATGCCGCTCACCGCGGCGGTCTTCTGCGGGCGGGTGTTCGGATCGGGAGCCGGGGTGTCGGGGTCCGGCGTACGCGCCTTGGAACGCAGCGCGCTGGTGCCCCAGTACAGGGCGAGCGCCCCGAGCAGCAGGGCCACGTACGGCCAGCCGAAGAGGACGAAGAAGAACGCCCACATGCCGGAGAGCAGCGCGTAACGGGCGCGACGCTGGGCCGGGTCCGTGGGGTCCCAGCGCATTCCTCCGCCCGGCGTGCCGCCAGGGCCTTCGGGGCCGCCCTGCTGCCCCTGCGGCGCGCCCGGCCGGTCGCCGAAACCGCCGCCGCTGGAGGGACCGGGCTGCCGGTCGCTCCACTGACTGCCCCAGGGCGAGTGGCCGGAGCCCTGCTGTCCGTCCCCGTCGTCCTCACCGGAGCCCTGTCCGTGCCGGCGCGGCTGCCAGGGCCGGTCGGGTGTCCCCTCCGGCGGCGGCGCGAACGGATTGTCCTCCTGGCCGGAGGAGGCCGGGCCGGACGGGGCAGTGTCGGACGGGGGAGTGTCGGGCGCGTCGGGTCCGCGCTCGTCCGAGGGGCCGCCGCTGCCGCCCGCCGAGCCGCCGCCGTTCCCGTCCGCGGAGCCGGGCCCGCCTGCGGAGCCGTCTCCGCCCGGCCTCGGCGGGGTGGACGAAGAGCGCCGCTCGCGCAGCAGGAGCGGAGGGAGTCGGAGACTGCGGTCCGGCATCAGGTGAGCGTCTTCCCCTTGGTGGTTCCGGCAGGCGGCGTGTTCACACAGTTTCGCGCTCGTGACGCGCGCCCCGAGCCGGTCCTCCCGGGCTGACGCCTCGGGCCGGTCCGCCCCGGACCGACGCCCCGAGCTTCGCACTCCGGACTCGCGCCCCGAGTTTCGTACCCCCGGACGCGTGCTCCGGAGGTCTCCGGAACCCGAGCCGCGGGTGGTGCCGGGGCCATGCCCCGGACGTTCGTTCTGGTCCCAGACCAACGTCTCACGTGCACAGGGCGTTCCCCGTGCCGGAGGCGTTCCCGGGTGGATCCTCCCCAGACGCTACCTTCCGGCCTCGCCCCCGTCCCGTGGGGGCCGCCCGGTGTGCCGGTATCGTTGCTGACGGTCGGCCGCTTCGTAGACTTCCCCGTATCCCGGGGCGCGAAGCATTCGTACGACCGTACAAACGCTCCCCCGAGAAAGGGCCCTCTCGTGGCCAAGACCAAGCGCCTCGTCGTGCTGGTCTCCGGATCAGGTACGAATCTGCAGGCACTGCTCGACGCCGTCGCGGAGGCCGGCTCAGCGGCCTACGGTGCCGAGATCGTGGCCGTCGGAGCCGACCGGGACGGCATCGAGGGGCTCGCGCGGGCCGAGCGTGCCGGGCTCCCGACCTTCGTGTGCAAGGTCAAGGACCACGGCAGCCGGGACGAGTGGGATCTCGCGCTCGCCGAGGCGACCGCCGCGTACGAGCCCGATCTCGTCGTGTCCGCCGGGTTCATGAAGATCGTGGGGAAGGAATTCCTCGCCCGGTTCGGCGGACGGTTCGTCAACACCCATCCCGCGCTGCTCCCCAGTTTTCCCGGCGCCCACGGCGTCCGTGACGCGCTCGCGTACGGAGCCCGGGTCACCGGTTGCACCGTCCACTTCGTCGACGACGGCGTCGACACCGGACCGATCATCGCCCAGGGCGTGGTCGAGGTCCGCAACGAGGACGACGAGAGCGCTCTGCACGAGCGCATCAAGGAAGTCGAGCGCATGCTGCTCGTCGATGTCGTGGGGCGGCTCGCCCGCAACGGCTATCGCATTGAGGGACGAAAGGTAGTTATCCAGTGACCGCCGACAGCACAGTCACGGCCGAGAGCACCGAGGGCACCAAGCGGGTCATCCGGCGCGCGCTCGTCAGCGTGTACGACAAGACCGGTCTCGAGGAGCTGGCCCGCGGGCTGCACGCGGCCGGCGTCGAGCTCGTCTCCACCGGGTCCACCGCCGCGAAGATCGCCGCGGCCGGGGTGCCCGTCACCAAGGTGGAGGAACTGACCGGCTTCCCCGAGTGCCTGGACGGCCGGGTCAAGACCCTGCACCCCAAGGTCCACGCCGGGATCCTCGCCGACCTGCGCCTGGAGAGCCACCGGCAGCAGCTCGCCGAGCTCGGTGTCGAGCCCTTCGACCTCGTCGTCGTCAACCTCTACCCGTTCAAGGAGACGGTGGCGTCCGGGGCGACCCCCGACGAGTGCGTCGAGCAGATCGACATCGGCGGTCCCTCGATGGTCCGCGCCGCGGCCAAGAACCACCCCTCCGTCGCCGTCGTCACCAGCCCCGACCGGTACGGCGACGTCCTCGTCGCCGCACAGAGCGGCGGCTTCGACCTGCACACCCGCAAGCGGCTCGCCGGCGAGGCCTTCCAGCACACGGCCGCGTACGACGTCGCCGTCGCCTCCTGGTTCGCCTCCTCGTACGCGCCGGTCGACGAGTCGCAGTTCCCCGACTTCCTCGGTGCCACCTGGGAGCGCGCGCACACCCTGCGCTACGGCGAGAACCCGCACCAGCCCGCCGCGCTCTACACCTCCGGCACCGGCGGTCTCGCCGAGGCGGAGCAGCTGCACGGCAAGGAGATGTCGTACAACAACTACACGGACACGGACGCCGCCCGCCGTGCCGCGTACGACCACGAGGACCCCTGCGTCGCGATCATCAAGCACGCCAACCCGTGCGGGATCGCCGTCGCGTCGAACGTCGCCGAGGCGCACCGCAAGGCGCACGCCTGCGACCCGCTGTCCGCGTTCGGCGGTGTGATCGCGGTCAACCGTCCGGTCACCAAGGAGATGGCCGAGCAGGTCGCGGAGATCTTCACCGAGGTCATCGTCGCGCCCGAGTACGAGGACGGCGCCCTCGAGGCCCTCGCCAAGAAGAAGAACATCCGGGTGCTGCGGGCCCACAACGCCCCGGCCGACCCGGTCGAGATCAAGCCCGTCGACGGTGGCGCGCTCCTCCAGGTCACCGACCGGCTCCAGGCCCCCGGCGACAACCCGGCGAGCTGGACGCTGGCGACCGGTGACGCCCTGAGCGAGGGCGAGCTCGACGAGCTGGCGTTCGCGTGGCGCGCCTGCCGCGCCGTGAAGTCCAACGCGATCCTGCTCGCCAAGGACGGCGCCTCGGTCGGCGTCGGCATGGGCCAGGTCAACCGTGTCGACTCCGCGAAGCTCGCGGTCGAGCGGGCCGGCGCCGAGCGCGCCCGCGGCTCCTACGCCGCCTCGGACGCGTTCTTCCCGTTCCCCGACGGCCTGGAGATCCTCGCCGACGCGGGCGTCAAGGCCGTGGTCCAGCCCGGCGGCTCCGTCCGCGACGAGCTGGTCGTGGAGGCCGCGAAGAAGGCCGGCATCACGATGTACTTCACCGGGACGCGGCACTTCTTCCACTGATCCGGTGCCCATGCGCGAGGGCCGTGTCCCCCTTCACAGGGTGGGACACGGCCCTCGGCGCGTACCGGATCGTTCAGTAGCGGGGACGGTTGAACCACGCGGTGCCGGACGGCGCGATCATCGCCGCCGCCATCACACCGCCGAAGCCGATCCACAGCAGCGAGAACACCAGCGACGCCGAGGAGCCGACGTCCGCCGCGTTGATCAGGCCGAGGAAGCCCAGCAGGGAGCCCAGGATGCCGTAGACCATGGTGGTGATCCGGATGCCCTGGCCGCCTCTGGTGAACTTGACCCCCAGGGTGATCGACAGAGCCGCGAGGCCGAGGAAGATCAGCGCGAACACGAAGATGATGCCCGCGGAGGCGTGGCCGATGTCGGACAGGCCGTTGTCGCCGAAGGTGTCCTCGCCCGCGTTGGACGCGTCGTTGATCGTCGCGGCGCCGAAGATGGCGAAGATGCCGATCAGGATCTGCACGCCCGCCACGATGTAGAGCAGCACGCGCGCGGTCGTCATCAGGCCCGGCATGGTCTGCGGCATCATGTTGTCGCCCGGGTAGCCGGGGTACGCGGGCTGCTGCGGGTAGCCGTAGCCCTGCGGGGGCACGGTCGGCGGGGCCTGCGGGTACCCGTAACCGGGAGGGCCCGGCGGGGCGGCGGGAGGCTGCTGCGGCGGCGGCGGGCCGTAGGGGTTGTTCGGGTCGCCGAAACTCATGGCGGGTTTCCTCCGTTGCCTGATGCGGGGACTACGCGCGGCACGGTTCGGAGGAATTTCTACAGAGCGGTCCGTCCCCCCGGTACTGCCCGCGACACTGTGGTGCTCATCGTTCTTTAGCACTCTCTTACTTGTCCAGCGCCATTCCGTATGTGTTGTCCAAGTGCAACATGAGTGATCATGGCCGGATACGGGTGAATCGGGCACCCGGCGGCTTCCGGGAGGCGGCCGAAAGACAACGGAAAAGCCACAGAACGGCCGCTGAACGGCTGTTGCGGGGTCCCCGCGGCCCCGGATTGGAACCTGGACCGCGTCATCCGGGAGGATGGGGGGCATGACCGCCCAGATTCTCGATGGCAAGGCCACCGCAGCCGCGATCAAGTCCGACCTGACCGTCCGCGTGGCGGCCCTGAAGGAGAAGGGCGTCACGCCCGGCCTCGGGACGGTTCTGGTCGGGGACGACCCCGGAAGCCAGAAGTACGTCGCCGGCAAGCACCGCGACTGCGCCCAGGTCGGCATCGCCTCCATCCAGCGCGAACTGCCCGCGACCGCGACGCAGGAAGAGATCGAGGCGGTGGTCCGCGAGCTGAACGAGGACCCCGCCTGCACCGGCTACATCGTCCAACTGCCGCTCCCCAAGGGCATCGACGAGAACCGCATCCTGGAACTGATGGACCCGGACAAGGACGCGGACGGCCTGCACCCGATGAACCTCGGGCGTCTCGTCCTCAACGAGCCCGCCCCGCTGCCCTGCACCCCCAACGGCGTCCTCACGCTCCTGCGCCGCTACGGCGTGGAGATCAAGGGCGCCGAGGTCGTGGTCGTCGGCCGCGGTGTGACCATCGGGCGTCCGATGCCGCTGCTGCTGACGCGGCGCAGCGAGAACGCCACGGTCACCCAGTGCCACACCGGTACCCGTGACCTCTCCGCGCACCTCAAGCGCGCCGACATCATCGTCGCCGCCGCGGGCTCCGCGCACCTCGTCCGGGCCGAGGACGTGAAGCCGGGCGCCGCCGTCCTCGACGTCGGTGTCTCGCGCAGCGCCGAGGGCAAGATCGTCGGCGACGTCCACCCCGACGTCGCCGAGGTCGCCGCCTGGATCTCCCCGAACCCGGGCGGTGTCGGCCCGATGACCCGGGCCCAGCTGCTCGTCAACGTGGTGGAAGCGGCGGAACGCAGTGTCGGCTGACGGCAACGCCCACGAGTCCGGGGCCGGCGCGGCGCGCGGCGGCACCGAGTCGGCCGTACGGGAGGCGGAGAGCGCGCTGCGCGCCGCTGTCACCGGGGGGCGTGACTCGGGTTCCGCTTCCGTGGCGGCTTCCGCTTCTGCTTCCGCCTCTGGGGGGACCTCTGCTTCCGCGGGCGCGGGCGCGGAGGGTGGTTCCGTGGCCGGGGGCTCTGACAGTCGGGGGGCCGGGGCCGGTGTGCGGTCCGTGTCCGAGAAGGAGAGCGAGATCGAGACCGAGTCGAAGACAGAGGTCGGGGCCGAGACGGAGGTCGGGGCGGAGACCGAGGTTCATGCCGGGGCCGAGGCTGGGTCTGGGTCTGGGGCCGTGTCCGAGGCTGAGGCTGAGAGTGACACCGAGGCCGAGTCCGGGGCCGACGTTGCCGGTGGAGGCGCGGCTGAGGCTGAGGGCGACGAGCCGGACGGGATGACCGTCCGGGACGCGATCAGCGCGCCCGACGCCCAGGGCGAGCCGCGGCGCACCACACGGCGCTTCCCGCTGTTCACCCGGGACACGGCACGGCCCGAGGGCGGCGGCCGGGCCGCGTCCGGGGACGCCCCGGCGCCCGCGCGCCAGTGGCCCATCCTCACCGTGCTGTCCGCCGTCGCGCTCGGCCTGCTGCTCACCGCGCTCGACGTGTTCCGCGTCGGCACGATCCTGATCGGCGCCGCGCTGCTCGCGGGTGCCGTGATGCGATGGATGCTGCCCAGCGTCGGCATGCTCGCGGTCCGCTCCCGCTTCACGGACATGCTCACCTACAGCGTCCTGGGCATCGCCATCGTGGTGCTCGCGCTGATGGCCCAGCCCCACCCGTTGCTGGAGATCCCGTTCCTCGACGACACCCTGCACTTCACGGTCCGCTGAACCGCGGACGGCACGCGCGTGCGTGCCGTCCCGGCTGTGCGTTCCGGTGGCCCGTCCTCTCCTTCGGGGAGGGCGGGCCTCGTCGTTCTCGGGAATGAGGGCGGCCCGTCCCCTCCCCCGAGTCAAGGACGGGCCGCGATCGGGCGAGTGTTCCGCCCGGGGTCAACCCTTGTGCACGAGAACGGCCTGTTCAACAGCTTGCCGTCCGCTGTGGCACGGAAGTGACCATTCCGGCACGGTGTGCGCGCCGTATGACGGGAACCGTACAACTGCGGCTCGCGCAGCCGTCGTTGCCGCCCTCGCCGCCTTGTCCTCTGCCCTGTGGTCTGTACTGGTGGAACACTGGCGTGTACTGGGGGAGTGGGGGAAATCGATGCCTCGTTGGAAGGCCTTGCCGGGCGAACTCGACCCGCGGGTTACGGAGTTGGTCGGGCAGCTTCGACTGCTCGTCGACCGGAGCGGGTTGGATGTCGTGGCCGTGGCCGACCGCACGGGCTACAGCAGGACATCCTGGGACCGCTACCTGAGCGCCGGCCTGCTCGCGCCCAAGGGAGCGGTCGTCGCGCTGGCCGAGGTGACCGGGGCCAACCCCGTGCATCTGGCGACCATGTGGGAGCTGGCCGAGCGTGCCTGGAGCCGTTCGGAGACGCGTCACGACACCACGATGGAGGCGATACGGATCTCCCGGGCGCGGGCTGTGCCGGGGGAGTTCGGTCCGGTGACGTCGGCTCCCGCGGCCGGGGCGCCGGAGCCGCAGGACGCGCGGCCCGTCGGGGCCGGACGGGGTGAGGGCTCCGCGCGGCGGAAGCGGCGGCTGACGGTGTTCGTCGCCGCTGTCGTGGGGACCCTGGCCGTCGTCGCGGCCACTGTCTGGCTCACCCGCGATGGGGGGAAGAAGGACCCGGGCGCCACGCCGAAGACGCCGGCGGTCTCCGCGAGTCCGCGGATCGTCCTGCCGCCCGGGGTGAAGTGCAGTGGGGCCTCCTGCGCGGGGAAGGACCCCGAGAAGATGGGCTGCGGCGGTCGGCTGGCCACGACGGCGACCAGCGTGACGGTGGGGACCACGCTGGTGGAGGTGCGGTACAGCAGGACGTGCGGGGCGGCTTGGGCCCGTGTCGCGCGGGCGGCGGCGGGGGACCGGGTCGAGGTGTCGGCGGGGGCCGGGGCGAAGCGGACGGCGGTGGTGGGCACGGACGTGGACACGTACACGCCGATGGTCGTGGTGAAGGGCGCCGGTGACGCGAAGGCTTGCGTGACGCTGGCTTCGGGGCGGGCGGGGTGTACCGCGTAGCGGGTTCGCTCGCGCTGGCGTTCGCGGGTGCGGGTGCGGGTGCGGGTGCGGGTGCGTTCGCGGGTGCGGGTGCGGTTCGGTGGGTGGGTCGGGGCCGTGCCGGTGCATCAGCCCGTCGCCGTTGGGTGAGGGGTGGGCGTCGGTGGCGACGGGCATCGATGTACCGGC
>NZ_JBIAQM010000045.1:0-51167 GCF_042888945.1 Streptomyces sp. NPDC002698 | reverse complement strand
CCCCCCCCCCCCCCCCCCCCCCCCCCCCCCCCCCCCCCCCCCCCCCCCCCCCCCCCCCCCCCCCCCCCCCCCCCCCCCCCCCCCCCCCCCCCCCCACTTCCATGGGGGGTCGTTCTCCGGGAGGGTGTCAGGGCGTCACCGTGATGTTGGTGAGCCCCTTGCCGCCCGTCACCGTGTTCGAGGCGTACACGGTGGTCCTGCATCCGGTGCCGTAGTTGGTGACGTTGACCGCCAGCTGCTTGTCGCCCGTGGCGCCCCGCAGGTCCGAGGTGTTGCCCCGGAACACCGTGCCGCAGCCCCAGCCGGACTGCTGGGTGTGGGTCTCGTAGCCGTCGTTCGTCGTGGCCGTGCCCTTGTTGTTCTCCACGAGGACGTCGTTGCCCTTCACGTCGACCCAGGAGTCGTCGTAGTTGGCGCCGGTCAGGCCGCTGCCGTCGAAGGTGTTGCCGGTGATGCGCGCCCCCGTCGTGCCCTCCTTGATGTCGACGTTCTCGCCGCCCACGTCCGGCCCGATCGTGTTGCCGGTGATCTGGACACGGTCGCTCTTGTCCGAGGTCCCGCCGGCCGTGCCCACGTACACGCCCTCGCCCATGCCGCGGCCGTCGTTGCCGGTGTCGTAGATCTTCGAGTTGCTGATCACGCCGTCCGTGCTGGAGTTGCGGAAGTGGACGCCCTCCATGTCGAGGCCGTGGACGGTGACCCTGTCGACGACGACACCCTTCGCCGAGTCGATCATGATGCCCTTCTGGCCGCCGGTGACGGTGATGCCCTGGACCGTCCAGTACGAGGCGCCGTTGAGGTGCAGTCCGTAGCCGCCGCCCGCCGTGAGGACGGCCTTCGAGGAGCCGCTGAGGGTGATGCGGGAGCCCGCGCCCGCGGCCTTCGTCGCCTTGAAGTTGCCGGTGTACGTGCCGTCCGCGAGGTGGATCGTGTCGCCGGGGGCGGCCGAGGTGAGGGCGGACTTCAACTGGGCGGCGGTGGATACCTCGATGACCTGGGCCGCGTTCGCCGGAAGCGCCGCCGCCGGCGCCACGGCCGTGACCGCCGCGGCGCCGAGCAGGGGGATGAGAAGCGTGCGTCGGATGCGCATGTGGGGGGTGACCTTCCCGTCGGTTCGCAAGAGATTTGTTCTCGTACATGAACTTGGGGTGCCCATATGAACGTAGGGAGGTTGCGGGTCCGCGTCAAGGTCTGGACCAGGCCGGTGTGCGAGGAGGGAAACGTGTCGGATACACGAGTAACCGCAGGGCTGTAACGGGCCGTTGCCAGGATCCCCGGGTCATTCAAGATCGTGAGGGGAGTCGAAGGCATGGCAGCACACGAGCGACCGACAGCGGCGAGCCGGCGGGCGTTCCTGCGCAACGTCGGTCTGACCGGCGGCGCGGGCGCGATGTTCGCCACCATGGGAGCCCTCGGCCTTGCGCCCACCGCGCAGGCCGCCCAGCGCGAACAGCCCTTCCGCGCACCGAAGCCGGGCGATTTCACGCTCTCCGGGAGGGGGGCCGCGAAGGTCGTGATCGTAGGTGGCGGCATCGCGGGCCTCGCCTCCGCGTACGAGCTCGGCAAGGCGGGTTACGACTGTACGGTCCTGGAGGCGAGAGACCGCACCGGCGGCCGCAACTTCACCGTGCGCGGCGGTGACTCGACCACCGACCTGTACGGCAACACGCAGACGGCCCGGTTCGGTGAGGGTCAGTACATGAACGCGGGTCCGGCCCGCCTCCCGCAGTGGATGGTCACCCTCGACTACTGCCGGGAACTCGGCGTCCCCGTCGAAGTGTTCACGAATACGAACGCGGACGCGTACATCTACAACGAGTCGGCCGGCATGACCAGGCCGATGCGCCACCGGACCGCGAAGGCCGATGTCTACGGCTACGTCTCCGAGTTGCTGGCCAAGGCCACCGACAAGGGCGCCCTGGACAAGGAGCTGACAGCCGCCGACCGGGAGCGGCTCGTCGAGTTCCTCAAGGACTTCGGCGAACTCGGCGACAAGCTCACCTACGAGGGAGGTCCGCGCCGCGGCTACACCACCGTCCCCGCCGCCGCGGGGACCCCGGGCGTGCTCCTCGGCGACGTCCCGAGCGCCTCCGAGGTCTTCGCCTCCGGCGTCGGCCGGTACTTCTCCTTCGAGTTCGAATTCGATCAGGCGATGCTGATGTTCCAGCCGGTGGGCGGCATGGACCGGATACCCGAGGCACTCACCAGGGCGATCGGGGCCCACCGCGTCCGTACCGGAGCGGCGGTCTCCCGGATCACCGACAAGGGGGACGGCGTCACCGTCACATACACCCGGGGCGGGCGCACCAGGACCCTGGACGCCGATTTCTGCATCGGCGCCCTGCCGCCCAACATCCTCGCCAGGATCCCGCACAACCTCGGCTCCGGGGTCCAGAGTGCCCTGGAGGCGATCACCCCGCAGTCCGCGGGCAAGATCGGCCTCGAGTACCGGTCCCGCTGGTGGGAGCTCGACCACCGGATCTACGGCGGCATCACCGAGACCGACCTGGACGTCACCCACATCTGGCACCCCTCGTACGGCTTCCACGGCCGGCGCGGAGTCATGATCGGCTACTACAACTACGGCTCCGACGCCGACTCGTACGCGAAGCTCACCCCCAAGGAGCGCGAGAAGCGCGCGGTGGCCGCCGGCGTGAAGATCTACGGCGAGAAGTACCGCACCGAACTCGACTCGTCCTTCTCCCATCACTGGCGCCAGACGCCGCACCTGGAAGGCGCCTGGCACAGCACCCCCGGCGGGCCCGACGACGTTCGCTACAAGCCGCTGAACCGGCCCACCGGGCGGGTCTACTTCGCGGGTGACTGGCTCAGCTACACCGACGCCTGGCAGCACGGCGCCTTCACGTCCGCCCGCAACGCCGTCACCGCGCTCCACGCGCGCGTGCTGTCCTCGTAACACCCGTGTGCTGCACCGGCGGCGGTCCGCCGCCGGTGCCCCCACCGGCCCCCTGAACGCCTTCCAGCCGCTCGGGGAGGCCGGTGGACCGGCATGAGGCAGGGGTGCGGAGCACGGACGGGAATGTCCGTGCTCCGCACCACGTTGTGCCCTACGAACACGAGGAGGAGCGGTCACAGTGCTTGATCCGCAGGGTTTGTACGCATGGGAGCCGAAGGGCCTGGCCGTGGTCGACATGGCGCTCGCCCAGGAGTCGGCCGGTCTTGTCATGCTCTACCACTTCGACGGATACATCGACGCGGGCGAAACCGGCGAGCAGATCGTCGACCGGGTGCTCGACTCGCTGCCCCATCAGGTCGTGGCCCGTTTCGACCACGACCGGCTCGTGGACTATCGCGCCCGCCGTCCGCTGCTGACGTTCAAGCGCGACCGCTGGGCCGAGTACGAGGAGCCGACCCTCGAGGTACGGCTCGTGCAGGACGCCACCGGCGCGCCCTTCCTGCTGCTGTCGGGCCCCGAGCCGGACACCGAGTGGGAGCGCTTCGCCGCCGCCGTCCAGCAGATCGTGGAGCGTCTCGGGGTCCGCCTCTGCGTGAACTTCCACGGCATCCCCATGGGCGTCCCGCACACCCGCCCGGTGGGCCTCACCCCGCACGGCAACCGCACCGACCTGGTGCCCGGCCACCGCAGCCCCTTCGACGAGGCGCAGGTCCCCGGAAGCGCCGAGTCGCTGATCGAGTACCGCCTCATGGAGGCCGGTCACGACGTTCTCGGTGTCGCCGCGCATGTGCCCCACTACATCGCGCGCTCCCCGTACCCGGACGCGGCGCTGACCGTCCTGGAGTCCATCACGGCCGCGACCGGCCTGGTGCTCCCCGGGATAGCGCACGCCCTGCGGACCGAGGCGCACCGCACCCAGACCGAGATCGACCGCCAGATCCAGGAGGGCGACGAGGAACTCGTCGCGCTCGTCCAGGGCCTTGAGCACCAGTACGACGCCGCCGCGGGCGCCGAGACCCGCGGCAACATGCTCGCGGAGCCGGTGGACATCCCCTCGGCGGACGAGATCGGCCAGGAGTTCGAGCGCTTCCTGGCGGAACGCGAAGGCGACGCCTGACCCCCCTCTCGGGCTCCCGGGACTTCCGGGCTCCCGGGCGGAGGGCCTGTCAGTGGCAGGGCCTAAGCTGCGAGGCATGCTGAAGGTGGGTCTGACCGGTGGCATCGGCGCCGGCAAGAGCGAAGTGTCACGGCTGCTCGTCGCGCACGGCGCGGTGCTGATCGACGCGGACAGGATCGCGCGGGAGGTCGTCGCGCCCGGAACTCCCGGGCTGGCGGCGGTCGTCGACGCCTTCGGCGAGGAGGTCCTCGCCGCGGACGGCGGCCTGGACCGGCCGAAGCTCGGCTCGATCGTCTTCGCCGACCCGCGGAAGCTCGCCGTCCTGAACTCGGTCGTGCACCCCTTGGTCGGCGCCCGCTCGCGGGCCCTCGAGGACGCCGCGCCCGAGGACGCCGTCGTCGTCCACGACGTACCCCTGCTCGCGGAGAACGGCCTGGCCGCGCTGTACGACCTCGTGATCGTCGTCGACGCCCGCCCCGAGACCCAGCTCGACCGTCTCGTCCGCCTGCGCGGCATGACGGAGGAGGACGCCCGCGCGCGCATGGCCGCACAGGCCTCCCGCGACAAGCGTCTGGCGATCGCGGACATCGTCATCGACAACGACGTGCCCCTGGAGACACTGGAGCGGCGCGTACGGGACGTATGGGCCGATCTCGTGCGCAGAGCCCGCCACCCCCAGGAGCAGCGCCCGGAGCAGCGCCCGGAATAGCGCCCCTCCGGAGGGGCGTTGAACCCTTGCAGCGAGGGAAGGACTCTGCCGTGCCCGAGACCAGCGGATCGATCGGACGAACTCCCGAGACGCATGTCATCGACTTCCGCGCCGCCGAGCAGCTGCTCGCCGCGCGTGATCCGCGGGGTGCGGTGAAGCTGCTCGACCCTGTCGTCGCCGCGCACCCGGAGAACACCGCGGCCCGGCTGCTGCGCGCGCGTGCCTTCTTCGCCGCCGCGCAACTGCGGCCCGCCGAGCTGGAGTTCACGATCGTCCTGGAGCGCGAGCCCGACAACGCGTTCGCGCACTTCGCGCTCGCCCGGACCTACGAGCGCCAGCGGCGCCCCGAGCAGGCGAAGCGGCACTTCAGACTGGCGGCCGCGCTCGACCCGCAGCCGCAGTATCTGCGGGCGGCGCGGTTCGACGTGTAGCGCGTCCGCGCGAAGCGGCACGGCCGCCCGCCGTTTCCCGCGAATCGGCACCGCCCGGTCGTTTCAGGGGTGCGAGGGCCTGGACGGCCGGCGGCGCTCAGGCGGCCGGTACGCGCGCCGGTCGTCCACGGGCTCGTACGGTGGGACGTCACGGCCCGGCTGGTAGTGCGGGCCCTGCCTGATGTGCCGAAGGATCATGGTCATGTCGACCGTGACGATCACCCACAGCGCGGCACACGCGGCCGCCCACCCCGGACGCCCCACCAGGATGAACGCGACCGTCCCGAAGATGGCCCAGATCAGGCCCCAGACGCTCAGCCAGAAGCGCATCCGCAGAGCACTGCGCGCCGTCACCGGTTCACTGCCCGTACGCATCAGGATCACCACTCCTACGAGGAAACGTACTCTTCGTGGTGCACGTTCACCAAGGGGAGAGCGGTCGGGCGACGGCCGCCGGGGGAGGCGACGGTGCTGCTGAGGACGCTGCGGGCGGACGCGAGGACCGCCGAGTGGCTGAGAGACCTGGAGAGCGAGAGTTCCGACCTCCGGGAAGCGGCGCTCCCGGACGCCGACGCGTTGCCGGACGTCCTGCTCGACCTGTCCGTGCCCCATGAACACATCAACGAACTCGTCGCACTGCGGTCCCGGTTCACCGCCGATCCGGAGGCCATGACCCTCCTCGCGCGCTGCGTCACCCGCTTCGTACGGGACATGGGGGACATAGGGAAGGGCTGGGAGCCGCCCGCCTTCCCCGCGACGACGGGACTTCTCGGGCGCTGCTTCCCTCTGTACGTCTTCATAGCGGCGCTTCCGTACGTCCGCGCCCATCACCGGGAGCGCGGGGTGCCCGAGGACGTCTCGCGGCGCACGCTCGCCGACCTCGGCCGTCATGTGTCCGTGCACCACAGAAGGGCCGGCGGTCCCGGACTGCTGTTCCCCTGGTGGATCGCCCTGCACTTCCACGGCGAGCTGTTCCAGCTGGGCCGGCTCCAGTTCCAGCGCGTCCTGCTGGGGCGGCGCACGGCCGGTGCCGCCGAGGCGGCGGGGCTGGCCCTGGACCCCGGCGCCCCCTGTCTGAGCCTGCACATCGCCGACTTCCGCGGCCCGCTCTCCCCGGACGCGTGCGACCGCTCGCTCGACCTGGCGCGGGAGTTCTTCGGCCGCCACTACCCCGAGGAGCGCCACGGGACGGCCGTCTGCGACTCCTGGCTGCTCGACCCGCAGCTCAAGCGGTATCTGCCGGCCGACTCCAACATCATTCGCTTCCAGGACCGCTTCCACCTGGTGCACGAGGAGAGGACCCCGGACGACACGATGCCCGTCGGCTTCGTCTTCGGTGATCCGGAGCTCCCTCTCGACGAACTGCCGCGGCGCAACAGTGTGGAGCGCGCGGTGGCCGACCATCTGCGCGCGGGCGGGCACTGGTACGGAGGACGGGGCTGGTTCGCGCTGTAGTCCGTCCCGCCGGGCCCGGACTCGGACGGATGTCCCTCGAACATGCCACCCGAACGAGTGACCGCAGGAGGGAACGGGCTTGCGGAAGCCGTCCGTTGGACGGGTATGAGGATCGAAATGCGTCAGGGGTACGAGGGCACGGGACCGGGTGCCATCACACCGGACGGCTGCGCGGTCGAGCTCTACACCCGTCTGCCCGTCGGAACCGAACCGGACATCATCACCGCGGCCGTGCCCGCCGCCTCGCACATCCTGGAGCTGGGCAGCGGGGTCGGCCGGATGACCCACCCGCTCCTGGAACTCGGTTTCGCGGTCACGGCGGTGGACGAGTCCGCCGAGATGCTGGAGCACGTCCGAGGGACACGCCGCATACGCAGCAGCATCGAGGACCTCGACCTCGGCGAGACGTTCGACGTCGTGCTGCTGGCGTCGTTCCTCGTGCACGCCGGGGACGTCCGGGTGCGACGGGCGCTCCTGGACACCTGCGCCCGCCATGTCGCGGACGACGGCTGTGTGCTGATCCAGCGCGAGGGCGAGAACTACCACACCGATGTGCCCCGCGAGCGCGCCGACCCGTCCGGATTCGTCGTGCGCATCCTGTCCGCCGAACCCGTCGGGGACGGGGTCGACTCGGTGCGCGCGGAGTACACGTTCCCGGACGCCACCTGGACGCAGACGTTCCTGTCCCGCCCTTTGACGAAGGAGGCATTCGAGGAGGCGCTGGCGGAGGCGGGGCTCAAGGTCGACCGCTATCTGACGGACGACGGGACATGGGTGAGGGCCGTGAAGGGGTGAGCGGCGGCCGCCGGGCGCGACAAATCCCGTTCAGCGCCGATGAGTTCCCGGCAGCCCCCGGGTCTACCTCTGTGAAAGCAGCCACCGCTTCCCACAGGAGACCACCGTGTCCGAGACCACCGTCCCCCTCACCGCCACCCGCGCCGCCCTCACCCCCCGCTCCCGTGCCGCCCGGATCTCCCTGACCGCCCTCCAGGTCGTCCTCGGCCTCTTCTACGCGTTCGCGAGCGCCCTGCCCAAGCTGATCGCCCACCCTTCGGCGACGGAGTCGTTCGACAAGCTGGGCTGGGGCCACACCGGCATGTACATCATCGGCGCGCTCGAACTCGCCGGAGGCCTGGCCCTGTTGATCCCGCTGCTGGACTCGGCGGCCGCGCTGGCGCTGAGCGCTCTGATGGTCGGTGCGTTCATCGTCAATGTCACCGTCGTCCACGGCCCGTACGTGGCGACCCCGCTGATCCTGATGCTCCCGCTCGGCCTGATCGCCTGGGCCAGGCGCGGCCACACGACCGAACTGCTCCGCCTGGTACGCCGGCGGGCCGGACGCCGGGCGTGACGGCACAGCAAGGACGCAGGGCTCCTCCGGAACGGGGGAGCCCTCGATGCCGTACGTCCATGCCCGCCGGGGAATCGGCCCGTGCACCGGAGAGCCGGCCGGTGAGTCGGCCCGCGCACCGGTGCGGCGGCGTTCAGGACGACCGGGAAGCCGAGACGGTGCCGGAGCGGCCCGACGAACCAGGGCCCGACGAACCGGAGCGGCCCGACGAACCGGAGGCGGGGGCGGGACCGGGAGGGGGGAAGTCACGGGCGCGGGGAGGGGTCAGTGGCGGGAGGAGCCTCCGGACCCGGTCGTGCCCGGGGACTTGGCCGAGCCGCTCGGTCCCGTGGAGGGGCCCGAGGTTCGCACGGGGCCGGACGAACCCGTCTGCATTCCCCGCAGACGTTCCATGTCGCGGCGGTCCCGCTTGGTCGGGCGTCCCGCGCCCCGGTCCCGGACACCCGCCGGAGCCACTGCCTCGCGCGGCGGAGGCGGCGGACTGTTGTCGACATAGCATTCGGCGGCGACGGGCGCGCCGACCCGCTTGCGGATCACGCGCTTCACGACGACGACCCGTTCGCGGCCCTCGTGCCACGCGCGCACCTCGTCGCCGACGCGGACCGAGTACGCGGGCTTGACACGCTCCCCGTTGACCCGAACATGACCGCCCTTGCAGGCCGTGGCACCGATCGAGCGGGTCTTGACGAGACGGACGGACCAGATCCAGGCGTCGACCCGCACACTCTCGCCGCCGGCGGGCCCCGCGGCGACGGCGGCCCTCACGGCGGCAGCGGTCGGGGAGGCCGCCGTGACAGCGGCATCGGAGCCGGTCCCGGACTCGGTCCCGGAGGCGCCACCTGACTCGGTCCCGGAAGCGGTCCTGGAGCCGGTCCCGGAGGCCGCCGTGGCAGAAGCCCTGGAGCCGGTCCGGCCAGTCCCGGACTCGGTCCCGGGCTCGGCCCTCGAACCGGCCGTGGCGGTCCTCCCGGCGTTCGCGCCGCGCCCGCCTTCGGTCCCCGCGCCCTTCATCTCCCCGTCAGCACCCTGAGAAGCCATGACCCGACTCTAATGCCCGCGGCCCGGGACACCGCATGTCTTTTCCGTCGCACGGACCACACCGGATGCGTCGCTCCCGGGGCGGGCGGAGGCTGTCGGTGAAGCCGTCCGGGGAACAGGAGAGGGGACCGAGGATGGAGACAGCAGCGAAGGTCGACGTGCTGATGGACGGCCTCCGCGCCGATCTGGAACGCCTCGCGGCCATCCCCTCCGTCGCGTTTCCCGGCTTCCCGGCCGAGCCGGTGCGGGAGGCCCACGATCTCCTCGTGGGCATGCTGCGGGACGCCGGGGTGGAGCGGGTCGAGAGCATCGATCTTCCCGGCACCGCCCCCGTGATCTTCGGGGAGATCCCGCCGCCGGACCCGGACGCGCCGACGGTCCTCCTCTACTCGCACTACGACGTGCAGCCCCCCGGGGACGAGAGGCTGTGGCTGTCGCCGCCCTTCGAGCCGACGCCGGTCGAGGGCGGTCTGCGGGCCCGCGGGATCGCCGACGACAAGTCCAACGTGATAGCTCACCTGGGGATGCTCCGGGCGTACGAGGGGCGGCCGCCGGTCGGGGTGAAGATCGTCTTCGAGGGGCAGGAGGAGTACGGCAGCCCCTTCGACGACTATCCGCCCAGTGATCCCGGGCGGTTCGCGTGCGACGCGATGGTCATCGCCGACCTGGGCAATCTCCGCCCCGGCAGCCCCACCCTGACCACCGCGCTGCGCGGTGCGGCCGAGGTCGTGGTCGAGGTGCGCACCCTCGACGAGCCCCGGCACAGCGGGGAGTTCGGCGGTGCCGCGCCGGACGCCCTGCTCGTGCTGCTGACCGCCCTGTCCACGCTGCACGACGTGGAGGGTGATGTGGCCGTGGCGGGGCTGCGCCGCGAGGAGTGGCGCGGAACGACGTACACCGAGGACGAGTTCCGCGAACTCGCCGGTGTCCGCGACGGGATCCCGCTGATCGGCAGCGGAAGTCTCGGCGAGCGGCTGTGGAGCGGGCCCGCGATCACGGTGATCGGCCTGGACGCGCCGGGTGTCGAACACGCGGCCTCCGCCGTCGTCCCGTACGCGCGCGCCAAGCTCAACCTCCGCTTCCATCCGCGCCAGGACGCGAAGGAGGCGCAGGCCGCGCTCGTCGACCATCTGCGCTCGCTGCGTCCCTTCGGCGTCCCGCTCACCGTCACACCGGGCGACACGGGCCCCGGCTACAAGGCCTCGACCGGCGGCCCCGCCTATCGCGCCGCGCTGACCGCGCTGCGCGAGGCCTGGGGCGAGGAGCCGTCGTACATCGCGACCGGTGGTTCGATTCCGCTGGTCAACGGGCTCGCACGGGCCGCACCCGACGCCGAGGTGCTGCTCTTCGGGGCGCAGGACAGCATGTGCAACCTGCACGCGCCCAACGAGCGCGTCCTCTTCTCGGAGCTGCGCAACACCGTGGTGGCGATGTGCGCCTTCGTAAGGGAGTACGCGGCAGGCTTCCGCGCGGGAGCGGGGGAGAGCGCGTGAGCGTGGACGGGACGGGCCGGTGACCACCCCGGCAGGCACCGAGGCGCCCGGCACCGAAGAGCCGCCGCACCAGCGCAGGTTCACGTTCCCGAGCGCGCTGACCGTCCTCGCGATCGTCACGATCGCCGTGTGGGCACTGGCGTTCCTGATCCCGGCAGGACAGTACGACCGCACGCCCGAGGGCCGGCCGATCCAGGGCACGTACCACCGCGTCGACTCGGGGCAGAGTTTCGTCGACCGCCTCAACGACCTCTTCCTCTCGCCCGTCAACGGCCTCTACGGAATCCTGGACGAGAAGACCGCGCAGGTCGGGCCGGACTTCGCCGGCGAACTGTACGGCAGCGCGGGCGTGTTCCTGTTCGTGCTCGCCATCGGGGCGTTCATCACGGTGGTGTTCGCGACAGGCGCGCTCGACCGGGGCATCGGCCTCCTCGCCCACCGGCTGAGGAACCGTGGCGCGCTGCTCATCGCGGGCATCATGCTGGTGTTCTCGGTGCTCGGCACGGTGGAGGGCTTCGCCGAGGAGACGCTGGGGTTCTACGGGCTGATCGTGCCGTTGATGCTGGCGCTCGGCTACGACCGGATGGTGGCGGTCGGCACGATCATCCTCGGCACGATCATCCTCGGCGCGGGCATCGGGGTGCTGTGCTCGACGGTGAACCCGTTCGCGACGGGCGTCGCTTCGTCCGCCGCCGGTATCTCGCTCGGCGACGGCATCGTGCTGCGGTTCGTGATGTGGGTCGTGCTGACGGCGGTCACGATCGGGTACGTCATCCGGTACGCGCGCCGGGTGCAGCGGAGCCCCGACCGCTCGATCACCGGGTTCCTGCCGGGGGACCGCGAGCACGCCCAGGACGCGGCCGGAGAGGTTCCCGAGCTGACCGGTCTGCACAAGGCGGTCCTCGTCACCACGGCGCTGGTCTTCGCCTTCATGATCTTCTCCGTCGTGCCGTGGTCCAGCGCGCTCACCGGCGAGGCGGACGCGCGGCCGTACGGGTTCGAGCTCGGCTGGTCCTTCCCCGAGCTGGCGGCGCTGTTCCTGTGCGCGGCGGTGCTGGTCGGGGTGGTGGCGCGGATGGGCGAGCAGAAGCTGAGCGCGACGATCGTCCAGGGTGCCGCGGACTTCATCTCGCCCGCGCTGGTGATCGTGCTGGCCCGCGGGGTCACCGTGATCATGAACAACTCGAAGATGACCGACACGGTTCTGCACTCTATCGAGGGCATCGTGGAGGGCACCTCCTCCAGTCTCTTCGCGATCATCGTCTTCATCGTGAACCTGCCGCTGGCCTTCCTCATCCCCTCCACCTCCGGCCACGCGACCCTCGCCATGCCGATCCTCGCCCCGCTCGCCGACTTCGCGGGCGTCTCCCGGGCCGTCGTCGTGACCGCCTGGCAGGCCGCCAGCGGCTGGATGAACCTCTGGGTCCCCACCACCGCCGTCACCATCGGGGGCGTCGCCCTCGCCAAGGTCGGCTACGACAAGTACCTGCGCTTCATCTGGCCCCTCCTCGCCCTCCTCTTCCTGCTGATCTGCGGGTTCCTGGCGCTGGGGGCGGAGATGACGTAGCACCCGGCGAGGTGGGGGTCCGCGCGGCGGATCCGGCGTGGGCGGGCCGGCCGTACGGTGGTGATGTGCACAGCGGCGCTCCGGCGGAGGACGCGGCCCGTTCCGCCGATCTCACCGTGCTCGACGGGCGGGTCGCCGGCTGCCGGGCCTGTCCGCGGCTTGTCGCGTGGCGCGAAGAGGTGGCCGCCACCAAGCGCGCCGCCTTCGCCGGCCAGACGTACTGGGGGCGTCCGGTGCCCGGGTTCGGGCCGCCCGACGCGTCCCTCCTCGTCGTCGGGCTCGCCCCCGCAGCGCACGGCGGCAACCGGACCGGGCGGATGTTCACCGGGGACCGGTCGGGTGACGTGCTGTACGCGGCGCTGCACGACGTCGGGCTCGCCTCGCAGGGCATCTCGGTGAGCGCCGACGACGGACTGGAGCTGTACGGGGTGCGCGTCACCTCTCCGGTGCACTGCGCGCCACCGGCCAACAGGCCGACGCCCGAGGAACGGGACACCTGCCGACCCTGGCTCGTCAGGGAACTGGGGCTGCTGCGGCCCACGCTGCGCACGGTGGTCGTCCTCGGAGCCTTCGGCTGGCAGGCCGCCCTGCCGGCCCTCGCGGAGGCGGGCTGGACGGTGCCCCGGCCACGCCCGGCGTTCGCGCACGGGGCGCGGGTGACGCTCGTACGGCGGCCGGAACCGGACGGCACGGGTACCGGTACCGGCATCGATGCCGGTACCGATACCGCCCCCGCTTCCGTCGAGCTGTTCGGGTGCTTCCACGTCAGTCAGCGGAACACCTTCACCGGGCGCCTCACGCCGGTGATGCTGAGGCAGGTCCTGACCGCGGCGGCGGAGTCCGCGGGGCTGACGACGCGCCCCCCGTGAGTGTTCCGCGGGTGTCAGGCGAGGTCGGGCCCACTGCCGGCCGTCGGTTCGGTCCCGGGGACGACGGCGGTCGCCGTGATCTCCACGAGCTGCCCGGTGTACCCGAGACAGGCCACGCCGAGCAGGGTCGAGGAGTGCGGGCCGATGCTCAGCCCCGAGGCCTCGACGACATTCCAGACCGCGGACAGCACCGCGGGCTCACCGCTGACGACGTACACGTCGGTCGACACGACATGGGCCATGTCGCTCCCCACCGCGCGCAGCTGCTCGTCGAGGTTGGCCAGTACCTGCTCGGCCTGGCGTACGGGATCGCCCGCGCCGACCAGCTTCCCGTCGGCGTCGAGCGGCACGGACCCGGCGAGGAAGGCGAGCTTCGTACCCGCCTCGACGACGGACGCGTGCGCGTAGACGGGCGGCGCGAAGAGGCTGGGAACGGTGACGCGCTGGACCATGGGGGCTCCTGTGGGTGGGGTCCGCCGACGGGTGGCGGACAACCTGCCGATGATGCGGGTCCGGCACGGGCCCGCGCACCTCCATTACCGCCGACGGCGCGCCGGTCGCGGCGGACGGACGCGGCGCCGACCGACGCGCGGCGGACGGGAATGGGACGAACCGGCACGGGGCGGACGGGCATGGGGCGAACCAACACGCGGCGGAGGCGCTGGGCCCGTCCCGGGCGAATAATCCTTCGAGTGATCCCCGTCGGCGCTGCTACGGTCACCGACGTGGCGAAACTCAATCAGATCATCGCAGTGGAGAAGGGCATCAAGTCCAAGTCCCATCAGGACCTGACGGCTGCTCATCATGGCCTGCAGAAGCCCGCGTTGCTCGCGGGCATCTCGCGGACGTACCAGCCGAAGGACGAGGAGGGCGAGCAGCTGCCGCCCGAGTCGACCCGGGTCCAGGTGCAGGCCGAGGACGTGCTGCGGGCCACCGCGGCGACCCTGACGCGGCTGTTCGACGTGACCGCCACCAAGGACTGGGCCAACTGCGCGGCGAGGGCCGATGTGGTGGTGGACGGGCGCGTACTCGTCGCCGAGGTGCCGGTGTCCTATCTGCTCTTCCTCGAGAAGCAGCTCACCGATCTCAACACCTTCGTAAGGAAGCTGCCCGTCCTCGACGCCTCCGAGTCCTGGGTGCGGGATCCCTCCACGGACGCCTGGAAGACCGAGCCGGTGCGGACCCTTCGTACGAAGAAGGTCCCGCGGAACCACGTCAAGGCCGAGGCCACCGAGAAGCACCCGGCCCAGGTCGAGGTGTACTACGAGGACATCCCCGTCGGGTACTGGACGACCGTCAAGTTCTCCGGCGCCCTGCCCGCGCGGCGCGTGAACGAACTCCTCGACCGTGTCGAGAAGTTGCAGCAGGCGGTCAAGTTCGCCCGCGAGGAGGCCAACGGCGCGGATGTCGTCGACCAGCGCGTCGGCGACGCCGTCTTCGGCTACCTGTTCGCACAGGGGTAGCCTTTGAACTCCCCGGCCACAACGCACCGCGGCCGGGGTGCGCGAGGAGCGCAAGCTGAACCTGAGGCTTGTCGTGAATGCACGGTTCCAGTGGAGGTTCGAGTCCTCCCCGCGGCACCAAGCGGCACTCCGGATCCACGGAGTGTCCACGCGCCGCGGTAGCCCAACTCGGCAGAGGCAGACCGTGATCAATCTCAGACTATTGCTCCAGACTCAGCATTCGCCGCCGATCGCCGGATCGACCGGGCCCAGGCCCCAGTACGCCGAGATGCTGGTTCAAGTCCAGTCCGCGCAGCTCGATGCGTGGTGGTCCAAAGGCAGGACGCGGCGACATAACGACTGACCTGGGTCCTCAAGCGTGCTGGCGTGCGACATGGCGGCATCTCAGGGTCCGGGGGCCGGCTACGCCCTCGGACCCGCTCCTCCTCCCTCCCGAAACTCTCCACGCCCGTCCCCCGTGAATGCTCCCGAAGCTGTTCACGCCGGCCGCGCCGTGGATTGCTCCCGCAGCTCGCCATGCCCGTCCCCCCGTGGATTGCTGTTGAAGCCCGCCACACCCGTCCCCCGTGAAATGTCACGTCGCGGAAATCCGCGCGTTCGCCGTCCGGGGACGACGCGCACTACCCTGGTAACGACACGAGCCCGGCCGACGTCGCCCGAAGGCACCCGCCCTCGCCCGACAGGAGCCCCGTGCGCATCACCCCCCTCGCCGTACCGCCCTGGCTCGCCCATGCCCTGCGCGCCCAGCGCGGACCGGTCCCCTGGAACGCGGTCGTGCGGGGTGCGCTGGCCTCCGGGCCGTTGCTGCTCGCGGCCGTCCTGAGCGGGCGTACCTCACTCGGAGTGATCGCCGCCCTCGGCGCCATGCTGACGGGGATCAACGACCGGCCGGGCAGCCGACGGGTCGCCGTCGAACGGCTCGGAGTACCGGCCCTCGCCGGGGCCACCGGTCTGCTCATCGGTTCGTACGCCGGACAGCACACCGGCGCCGTGGCGCTCACCCTCGTTCTCACCGGGCTCGGACTGCTCGCCGGAGCCGTCAGCGCCGTCGGACCCGTGGCCTCCGGGGCCGGCACCCAGCTCCTGGTCGCCTCGGCGATCGGGGCCGGGATGCCGTTGCCCGAACCGGGCTGGGTGCGCGCGCTGCTCTTCCTCGGCGGGGCCGGCTGGCTCCTCGCGCTGCGGCTGGCGCTGCCGACGACCGCGGTGAACACCGGCGACTACCGCTTCGACGGGGAGCGGGACGCGGTCGGCGGTGTGTACGACGCCATCGCCCGGCTGCTGCTCGCCGTGGGCGGACCCGACGCGACCCGGCGGCGCGTCGCGCTGACCGCGGCCCTCGACCACGCGCAGGACGCGCTCGACGGGCCCCGGCTGCGGCGGTACGCCAGTTCCGCTGCCGAGCGGCGGCTGCACGCGCAGTACGCCGCCGCCCTGCCGCTCGCCGAGGCCGCGACCGCGCTCGCCTGGGCGGGCGAGGCCGTGCCCGCACGGGCCGCGGAGGGCCCACGGCGGCTCGCCGTCGCGGTCCGCACCGGCGCCCCCACCGGGCCGCTGCCGGCGCCCGCCGTCCCCGGCGCCAGGTCCGGCCCGCCCGGCGGCACACCCGTCGTGCCCGCGCTGCGCGCCCTCCACGAGGCACTGCTGCATGCCGCCGAGACCTTCGACCGGGGCTTCGGGAACGCCCTGCACAACAGACGGCGTACCGCTGCCTCCCTCGTCCGCACCGCGATCGGTGCCGCGGGCCGCGAGTACGGCCTCCGGGTCGCCCTCTGCTTCGGCGCGAGCGTCGCCGTGGCACAGGCCCTGCACCACGCGCGCTGGTACGGCAACCACCCGCACTGGTACTGGCTCCCCGCGACCGCCGTCTTCCTCGTCAAGCCCGATCTGGGACCGCTCGCCTCCCGCGTGATGTGCCGTGCGGCGGGCACCGTCCTCGGCGCGGTCGTCTTCGCGGGGCTCGCCCTTCTGCTGCCGCGGCCGGAGGGGTTCGTCGCGCTGGTCGCGGTCAGCGGCGCCCTCATCCCCGTCGCCACCCGGCACTTCGCCGCGCAGACCGCCGTCGTCACGGTCCTCGTCCTCGCCCTGGTGATGGTCGGCGGTGAGCCGCAGGCTTCCTGGAACCGGATCGCGGAGACCCTGCTGGCCTGCGCGATCGTGCTGCTCGTCGGACATCTGCCGACACTCGGGCAGCGTGGCGGGACCGTGCGGGCGAGGCTCACCCGGGCCGGCGAGGCGGCGGACGTCTATCTCGCCCATGTGCTGAGCGACGGTACGGCCCGCGACCGTACGGGCCGCTGGGTCCTGCGCCGTGAGGCCTATCGCGCGCTCGCCGAGGCCCGTGCCGCGATCGATCTCGCCGCGGCCGAACTCCCCGCCCTGGCACGGCACTCCGAGGGCACCGGCGCGGTCGCGGCCACCCTGGAACGGCTCGTCGACACGACCACGGCGTGCGCCGTGCAGCTCGACGACACCGGTCGGCTCACGCCCCGGCACACCGAGCGGATCGCCGAACTCCTCGGCGAACTGGCCGAGCGGCGCGAGCACGCGGGACTGCGGACCGCGCCCGCGCGGCCCGTCGCGGTGTGACGCTCGGGGCGCGGGTGCCGTAGAGCCTTGGGGACAGGACACCCGAGGGCGACCGACCGAGGAGTCGGCCGGCGGAAGAGCCGGCTCACGCGAGGAGAAAGAGGACCCGCGGGGTCCGTCGCGGCTGTGCTGCTGCCTGGTGTGGACTTCGTCTCAGTACCGTCACTGCCCGAGCCGTTCACCCCACGGCAGGCGTTTAACTCTCCACAGCGGCGTGACATGGAGGTAGACGGTGAACGGGCGAATGGTGCTGGAGCGCTTTCCCGCAGGAGGACCACGGGGGTCGTGGCCCGCGGAGGAGTTCGCGCAGGCGCGCCGCCAGGAGGGCCAGGCGGCGGAGGTCGTCATGGACCTCGCCTCCGACGCGTTCCTGGTCGTCGTGGGCGGTGCCGACGGCGTCGATTGAGGGGGCCGGGACCACTTGCCCCGGAGACGGGGCAGTCGCCGTCTCCGGCGCCGGAAGCCGTGCCGCTCGTGACCCTGGACGATTCAGGCGCGTCCCCGTCGGTCGCTCACGTCGGGCCGGTCGCCTCAGGTCGCATCGGCCGCTTCGGTGCCGGCGGTCGCGAAAGGAGCCTCACGCGCTGACCGGACGTGACCAGGCGGGTGTCGTGCCCGTGACCTGGCACACCGCCAGATACAAGGGGATCGGCGGGGTATACGGAAGCGTGCCATCCGGTTTGTGGATGAGCCCGGGAATCCGAGGTGCGTCCGGCACGACCGCCCCCGTGACGTAGTGGGCGGGCGTCGGCCACTCCAGGGCGACATCGGAGTCGGAGGGAACGATCCACCACCAGTGAGCCCCGTCGGCGTAGACGCAGCCCACGCGAGGCAGTCGCGACAGCAGCAACGGGCCGAAGCGGGCCGGCACCGACACCGCGTCGCAGCCCAGCGGCACGTGCATGCCCTCGGGAACGGGGAGACGCCTCGGCGGCCCGGGCTGTCGCCGTCCGCGGCTCACGCGGACCAGCGTGTCCAGGCTCAGGGCCCGCGCCGCGGGCCCCGCCGCAGACGTACGGCTCACAGGCTCTCCCGATCCCGATCCCGATCCCGATCCCGATCCTGTTCCTGGTTGTGCTCCCGACCCGGTTCCCCAGCCTGACGGGGATCGCCGTTCCGACGTGGATCCCCGTCCCCACAGGGATCCCCGTCCCGCCGCCGATCCCCGTCGCCGTTCCCGTTCCGGACGGAGGGAGGCTGGGGGTTCCCCACGGTTCCCGCCCCCCAGGATCCCTCCGCTCCGGTGCCCCGACCGTCGTTCGGGGGCTTCTTCGCGCTCCAGCCGAGGTCCGCCCGCGGGCCGGTGCCCGCTTCGGGCGAACCCGGTTCGCGCCCGGTGTTTTCGGCCCGGTCTGCCGAGCGCGGGATCTCCGCCCACACCAGCAGACCGGGCCCGGTGTCCTGGGCCCCCCAGGCCCTGGACACTGCCGCGACGAGAAGCAATCCCCTCCCGTGCTCCTCGTCGGGCCGCTGAGGAGAGGGATGCGGCTCGCCAGGAGCGCACCCCTCGTCGCACACGGCTATGCGCACCACGTCGTCGGCGTCGCGCAGTTCGCAGATCACGCGTTGCCCGGCGGCATGGACGATCGCGTTGGTGACCAGTTCCGAGACCACGAGGGTCGCCGTGTCACAGGTGTCCTCGCACACCGCCCAGCCGGCCAGGCGGGACCGGGCCAGGCGTCTCGCCTGTGCCACGGAGCCCGGGTGTGCGGCCAACTCGAAGCGGAACCGGCGCTCGGCGGCCGCGTGGGGGCGCTGCCCCATGGCGGCACGGAGACCGGACCGGTCTTCGGCGGCGTCTGTTCCTAACGGCGCGGACGGAATCACGCTTGCCACTATCGCGTCGCCGCGAACACTTGGCAAGACTCACTCTGAAAAATGCAGAGTGCCGTGTGACGCTGTGGGGGCGCGTGGCACACTGCTGGCAACAGCTAGCGAAGCGGCGCCAGTTGGGATCGTCGAGGCGGACGAGGAAGAACCCGGACGGCGCCGAACGGGCTGCCCGGACTCAGTGGAGGTGGGACGTGAGCGAACCGCGGTCCGCGCCGACGGTCGGCCAGGTCGTTCTCGGACGGCGACTGCTGGACCTGCGGGAACGCGCGGGTCTCAAGCGTGAGGAGGCCGCGCGGATCCTGCGTGTCGCCCCCGCGACGGTCCGCCGGATGGAGATGGCCGAGGTCTCCCTCAAGATCCCGTACCTCCAGCTCCTGTTGAAGTCGTACGGCGTCGGTGACCAGGAGGCCGAAGCCTTCGTCCGGCTCGCGGAGGACGCCAACAAGCCCGGCTGGTGGCAGCGGTTCCACGACATCCTGCCCGACTGGTTCTCCATGCACGTCAGCCTGGAAGGCGCCGCCTCCCTGCTGCGCTCCTACGAACCGCACTTCGTTCCGGGCCTGTTGCAGACCGAGGACTACGCGCGCGGCGTCCTGAAGGCCGGAGCCATCGGGCAGACCAGGCCCGAGGACATCGAGCGTCATGTCGCGCTGCGCATGCAGCGCCAGAACCTGCTCACGCGCGAGGACGCGCCCCGGATCTGGGTGGTGATGGACGAGACGGTGCTGCGCCGCACCATCGGCGGCCCCGAGGTGATGCGCGCCCAGATCGACAAGTTGCTTCAGGCCACGAAGCTGCCCCATGTGACGTTGCAGGTGATCCCGTTCTCCTCGGGTCCGCATCCCGGCACGTACGGGCCCTTCGTGCTGTTCCGATTCGCCATGCCGGAACTCCCGGACATGGTCTACAGCGAGTACCTGACCGGCGCTGTCTACCTGGACGCGCGTTCCGAGGTGGCGACCCACCTGGAGGTCATGGACCGCATGGCGGCCCAAGCCGCTACGGCACATCGCACGAAGGAGATCCTCCGGGATCTCCGCAAGGAGCTGTGAATGGAACGCGTCACGCCGGAACGCATCAACCCGCGAATAGGCAACGTGCGCATCTACAACGGAATGCCCGCCCGTGAACTGGGCAGCGAGGGCTGGCACAAACCGTGGAGCGGAGGCAACGGCGGCAACTGCCTGGAGGCGATGAAACTCGCCGACGGCCGTATCGCCGTACGCCAGTCGGCGGACCCGGACGGTCCCGCCCTCATCTACACGCCCGGCGAGATGACCGCTTTCATCGAGGGTGCGAAAGCGGGAGAGGCGGACTTCCTTCTCTCCTGAACGACTTGCTTTCTGTTTTCCACGACTTCCCTGAATTTGGCTCTGAGCTGATCACTTACCACGGCGCGGACTTACGGAGACCGTCATGACCGGGCAGCCCCCGACCGGAACGGACACCGGTAAACCGCATCCGGCACGGACGTACGACTGGCATCTCGGCGGCCTCGACCTGGTCGAGCCGGGCGTCGCGGTGGTCCACGAGCGGCACCCGGAACCAGGTGAACCGGTCCCGGGTCAGGACGACGGGACCATCCCGGGATACGGAGCGGTGGCACGCAGACCGTAGGCCGCTCAAGGCGCCACGGTCCGAAGGCGCGACCGGCGCGACGGTCCGCGTGCGCGGCCCGTGCTACGCGGTCATGGGGCGGTCGTACGGTCCGATCGGTGCCGGCAGACGCGAGCGGGCCGCCCCGCTGAGCGCCCGGTCCACCGCCGCGGCGACCGCCCGGCCCTCGGCGATGGCCCACACCACCAGCGACTGCCCGCGCGCCGCGTCCCCCGCCGCGTACACCCCGGGAACGTTCGTGCCGAAGTCGGCGCCGCGGGCGATCGTGCCGCGCGGTTCGAGTTCCAGCCTCAGCTGGTCGATCACACCGTCGTGCGGGTCCGGGCCGGAGAAGCCGAGGGCGAGCAGGACGAGGTCGGCGGGCAGGGTCCGCGCGGAGTCGGGGATCGGGCGGCGCCCCTCGTCGACCTCGACGAGACGCAGCGAGCGCACCCGGCCGTCCGCGTCCCCCTCGAACCGGAGGGTGGACGCTGCGAAGAGCCGGGCGTCCGCGTCGGCGGCGGGGGCCGTGCCCAGCGCGCCGGCTTCCTCGTGCGCGGCGGAGAGCCGGTAGATCTTCGGATACGTCGGCCACGGCTCGGCGTCATCGTCGCGCTCGGCCTCCGGCTGCGGATAGATGTCGAGCTGGGTCACGGAGGCGGCGCCCTCGCGCACCGCGGTCCCCAGACAGTCGGCGCCGGTGTCACCGCCGCCGACGATCACCACGTGCCTGCCCGCCGCGGACAACGGGGAGACCTCCAGATCCCCCTCGCACACCCGGTCGGCCAGTGGGAGGTACTCCATCGCCTGATGGATGCCGGACAACTGTCTGCCGGGTACGTCCAGTTCGCGCCAGGCGGTGGCGCCGAGCGCCAGAATCACGGCGTCGTAGCGGGCCTTGAGCTCGGCGGCCCCGATGTCGGTTCCGATCGCCGTCGACGTGCGGAACTTGGTTCCCTCCGCTCGCATCTGGGCCAGCCGGCGGTCCAGATGCCGCTTCTCCATCTTGAACGCGGGGATGCCGTACCGCAGCAGACCGCCGATCCGGTCCGCTCGTTCGTACACGGCCACCGTATGACCGGCCCGGGTCAACTGCTGTGCCGCGGCGAGCCCGGTGGGCCCCGACCCGACGACCGCGACCGTCCGCCCCGAGAGGCGGTCCGGCGGACTCGGCGGTGTGAACCCGTCCTCCCAGGCGCGGTCGGCGATGGCGACCTCGACGTTCTTGATGGTGACCGCCGGCTGGTTGATCGCCAGCACACAGCCCGCCTCGCACGGAGCGGGGCACAACCGCCCGGTGAACTCGGGGAAGTTGTTCGTGGCGTGCAGCCGGTCGCTCGCCGCCCGCCAGTCGTCGCGCGAGACGAGGTCGTTCCACTCGGGGATCAGATTGCCCAGGGGACACGCGTCGTGACAGAAGGGGATGCCGCAGTCCATGCAGCGGTCGGCCTGTTTCTCGATGATCGGCAGCAGGCTTCCGGGAACGTACACCTCGTTCCAGTCCCGTACCCGCTCCGGGATCGGCCGGCGCGGATACTCCTGGCGTGGTGTGGTCAAGAAACCCTTGGGATCGGCCATGGCCGTCTCCCTCATGGACGCGTACGAGGGGGTACAGCCGCACGGACATGGGCCGTCCTCGGCCACGGAATCCGGGCAGCACTCCTTTCCAGCCACGATACGTCGCCCGCGCACCCGCCGCCGCCCCGGACGGCAACGGGCCGAGGACCCGGATCCGGACGACAGCGAGCCGAGGACTAGGACCCGGGCGGTCGTGGGCGGGGCGGCGCGACGCACCGGGGCGGGAGAGGGGCGCAGGGCTCAGGCGAGGGCGAGCGCGTAGGACACCGCGGCCGCGGCCGAGGCGACGGTGCGGACGTGGTTCCACATCGTCCACTGGCGCACGAACACGGGCCAGTAGGCGGCGGCCTCCGGGGTCTCGGGGTCCAGCTTCAGCAGCGCGTCGTTGCGTGGGACGTTCGCCGCGATCGTCACCCCGAACGCCCCGAACAGATACAGCGCGCTGCCGAGCAGCAACTCCACCGTCCCGTCGTCCGGCAGCAGCACGAACGTCACCACCGCCAGCACCGAGCTCAGTACCGCCGACCCGATGAACACCACCATGAACGGGGGACGGACCGCGGCGACGTTGATCGCGTTCATCGCGGCGACTCCCTGCGACGGTGGCAGCTGGGCGAGGGCTCTCATCACGAAGGTCGAGAAGCCGCAGAACACCCCGGCCGTCAGCCCACAGCCGAGCACTCCCAGCAGGGTCAGCACGAAATACGGTCCATCGATCATGTCCACTCCCGTGTCGAACCGGCCGGAGCCAAGATCCTGCACAGTGCCGGCCGTCATCTCAAGCGAAATCCCCCACGCCGGCAACGGCCATGGCCGAGCGCCGCACACCCATGCGCGACCGTCTCCGCCCGCCCGCCCACCGTCCCCTCACGCCCCGGCCGACCGCCCCGCGACGCCCGCCCACCGTCTCCTCGCATCGCCGCCGACCGCCCCGCGACGCCCGCCGGCCATCCGATCGCACGGCAGCCGACGCCCCGGGACGGTTGCCGGCCGTCCGATCGCACGGCAGCCGACGCCCCGGGACGGTTGCCGGCCGTCCGATCGCACCCGCGTGAACCCTTCGCCCGTGCCTGGCTCTTACCCCGCGCGAGCCTCCGAGCCTTCCCGCGTTTCCCCCGCCCTCGCTCGTACACCCGCGCCCGCACCGGGGTGCCCCTTCGCTCACGCCTGTGCGGTGATGCCGTCGCGCCATTCCCAGAGCCTCGTGTCCACCGTCGCCGCGATCCGGCGGCGTGCCTCGTGACGCGAGACGCCACTCATCAGCAGATGGTCGTACGGGGTCTCCGTGTGCCGTACCGACGCGCGGACCGCCGCGGTCACCGCCGCCTCGGACAGCGCGCGGCCCGCCGAGCTGCGCCCGACCCGCCCGCTGCCGCGTACCGAGGCGTGTGCGGCGATCGCTCGTGCCCGGTCGGCCGGACAGGCCGGGAACAGCCGGGATATCTCCCGCGCGAACGCCTCCGTGAAGCGGACGTCCTCCGCCTCCCGGCGCCGCGCGTCCCGTGCCCGGCGTCGCCGCCGTGCCTCCGCGTCCGCCAGGCACCGTTCCTCGGCCAGGGCGAGCGCCGCCTCCTCGACCATGACGCCCTGCCGCTCGTAGCGCCCCCGCCGCCGGTTGAACCGCACCACCACCGCCGACAGCGTGCTGCCCTCCCGCGATCTGCGGGTCAGCGCCGTGTCGCCGCGCGGCAGGAACACCAGGTGTCCGAGGTCCGCGCAGTCCAGACACCGGGGCGCCCCCTCCTCCAGCACCAGCAGCGGGAGCGGCCCGCTCCGGCACTCGACGCAGTGCCGCTTCCTGAGCGGCTGGACGACGAGAAGTCCGTTCCGGCGCGGGGGCTCAGCGATCGGTGCCATACGCGGTTCCTTCCCCGGACGGGTACCGCATCTACGTCGTCGGGCGATACCCGTGTATGACGCACGCCCCGGCGGCCCGCTGCCCTCCCCGTCCGCTCGCGGCCCGACGCACCGGCCGGGTCCCCTCACGCGCGCGGCATCATGGGGCCTGTGCGACTCGAAGCGATCACCTGGGAACGGCTCGGCGACCACCTCGCCGATCGTCTGCTCGACCTGAAACCGCAGGACGGCAGCCCCTGGCCACGCGTCGCCTTCGACGGAGCGCCGGCCGCCGGCACCGGCGAGCTCGCCCGGCGCGTCTTCGAGGCGCTGCGGGTACGCGGCCGTCCCTCGCTGGTCGTCGGCACGCAGGACTTCCTGCGTCCCGCGTCGCTCCGGCTCGAACACGGTCACCAGGACGTCGAGGCCTACTACGACGGCTGGTTCGACACCGGCGCCCTGTGGCGCGAGGTCTTCGGCCCCCTCGAACCCGGCGGCGACGGCAGGGTCCTGCCCGACCTCCGGGACCCCGTCACCGACCGGGCGACCCGCAGTCCGTACGTCCAACTCCCGCCCGGTGGAATCCTGTTGCTCCACGGCCCCCTCCTGCTGCGGCACTGGTTCCCGTTCGACCTCAGCGTCCACGTACTCCTTTCTCCGGGTGCCCTCCGCCGCCGTACTCCCGAGGCGGATCACTGGACCCTGCCCGCGTTCGCCCTCTACGAGAGGGAGGTGGGTCCGGACGCCGCCGCCGACGTCCTGGTACGGGCGGACGACCCCCGCCACCCGGCCTGGAACGGCTGACCGGGGCCCGGATCCACGGATCTCCAGGTGCGTGGCCCCTAGGGCGCGGCGAGAATATAGGGCGCCGGGACTAGCGGTGTGTTCCGCGCCGCGCCGGCCGTCCGGCACCGGGAGGTACTTCATGACCACCGCCGGAGACATCATGCACCGTGGTGCCCAGTGGATCCCCGCCCACGAGACCCTGGACCGCGCCGCCCAGCTGATGCGCGAGCTCAACGTGGGCGCGCTGCCCATCAGCGACCAGGACGAACGCCTCTGCGGCATCCTCACGGACCGCGACATCGTCGTCGGCTGTGTGGCCATGGGCCATGACCCCGCGCAGGTCACCGCGGGTGAGATGGCCAAGGGCACACCGCGTTGGATCGACGCGGGCGCCGATGTCGGTGAAGTGCTCCAGGAGATGAAGGGGCACCAGATCCGCCGGCTTCCGGTGATCGAGGACAAACGACTGGTCGGCATGATCAGCGAGGCCGACCTCGCCCAGCACCTGAGCGACGAACAACTCGCCGCGTGGGTCGAGAGTGTCTACGCGAGGGGCGCGGGCAGCGCGACGGGATGACCGGACGGTCCTCCGGCCGTCGGCACCACCGCGACCGACCGGCCGGACGTTCCGGCGAGGCCGGTGTCAGAGCCAGCCGTTGCGCCGGAACCCTCGGTAGAGGATGAAGCAGCCGACGGATATGGCGCCGATGACGATGGGGTAACCGAACCTCCAGTGCAGTTCGGGCATGTTGTCGAAGTTCATGCCGTAGACGCCGCAGACCATGGTGGGGACGGCGATGACCGCCGCCCATGCCGTGATCTTCCGCATGTCCTCGTTCTGCGCCACCGTCACCTGCGCGAGATGCGCCTGCAGGATCGAGTTGAGCAGTTCGTCGAAGGCGGCTATCTGCTCGGTGACCCGCAGCAGGTGGTCGGAGACGTCACGGAAGTACGCCTGTATCTCCGGGTCGACCACGCGGGTCGGCCGGGTCGCCAGCTCCTGGACGGGCCGGGCGAGCGGGACCACGGACCGCTTCAGTTCGAGGAGTTCACGCTTGAGCTGGTAGATGCGGCCCGCGTCGGCGCGTGCGCCGTTCGGGGCGAACACGTCGGCCTCGACCTGGTCGATGTCCGCCTGGACGGAGTCCGCGACGCTCACGAACTCGTCGACCACATGGTCCGCGACCGCGTGCAGGACCGCGGCCGGCCCCTTGGACAGCTGCTGCGCGTCGGACTCCAGCTCCTCGCGCAGCGGGCCCAGGGATCCGTGGCGTCCGTGCCGCACGGTGATGACGAAGTCCGGACCGACGAACACCATGATCTCGCCGGTGTTCACCACCTCACTGTTCGCCGTCAACTCCTTGTGCTCCACGTAGCAGACCGTTTTGAACACCGCGAACAGCGTGTCGCCGTACCGCTCCAGCTTCGGACGCTGATGAGCCTCCACCGCGTCCTCGACGGCCAGGGGATGCAGGTCGAAGAGCTCCGCGATGCCCGCGAACTCGACGTCGGTCGGTTCGTGCAGCCCGAGCCAGACGAATCCGTCGTCGCGCTTGCGGATCCGCTGCACGGTGTCCACCAGATCGCGGCCCTCGGGGATGCGCACGCCGTCCCGGTACGCCACACAGTTCACCACCGAGGAGCCCAGCGGGGACCGGGCGGGGTGACTCAGGTCGACACGGCGGCTCCGCCGTGTCAGCCGTGCCACTCTGCGAAGACCGTCGACCGCGCCGAGAGCCGTCACCCTCCGCAAATTCCCTGCCATGGACATCTGGATCTCCTCGCGTGGATCTCCCCGGGCCGCACTCTGCGCCTGGCACGCCAGTGTGCCAGGCCTGGTCGGACACCGGAAAAACCTGTGGGAACGGAGCATTCCGTTCCGGTGTGCGGACGGCTCGGACGGACGCGGCGGGACGGCCCCCTCGCGCGACGTCCGTGCCGACGACGGGAGCGTCGACGATCCGCGATGAGCAGGTCGACTGGGATGATCTCCTCATGACGCGAGCCGACGGGTATCTCCTCGACAACCAGCAGACGGAGGCGGGCCGGCGTTTCGAGGCCCTCGCCACTCTCTTCGACCCCACGACGTTCCGGCACTTGGAGCGCTTCGGCGTCGGGTCCGGCTGGCGCTGCTGGGAGGTCGGGGCGGGGGGCACGTCCGTCGTGTCCTGGCTGGCCAAGAAGGTGGGGCCGACGGGGAAGGTCGTCGCCACCGACATCGACACCTCGTGGGCGGCCTCCGTGGCACGCTCGCCCGTCGAGGTCCGCGTCCACGACGTGGGTGCCGAGGAACCGCCGGGGGAGGGTTTCGACCTTGTGCACGCCCGGCTCGTACTGGTTCATGTGCCTGACCGGGAGCGCGCGTTGCGGTCGATGGTCAAAGCCCTGCGGCCCGGCGGCAGGATCCTCGTCGAGGACGCGGATCCCGCCCTGCAGCCGCTGCTCTGCCCCGAGGAGTACGGCCCCGAGCAGAAGCTCGCGAACCGGCTGCGCCAGGGCTTTCGCTCACTGCTCGCCGATCGCGGTGCCGATCTCGCCTACGGACGCAAGCTCCCGAGGCTGCTCCGGGACGCGGGGCTGCGGGGTGTGGAGGCCGACGCGTACTTCCCCGTCACCTCACCCGCCTGCGAGGCCCTGGAGTCCGCCACGGTCCGTCAGATCCGCGACCAGCTCGTCACCGCGGGCCTGGCGACCCAGGAGGAGATCGACCAGCACCTCGCGAACGTCGCCACCGGGTCCATGGACCTGGCGACCGCGCCGATGATCTCGGCCTGGGGGCGCAAGAACTGAGCGAGGGCGACGACGGCGGGCCCGGTCGGCCGCACGTGTACGTCGTCGCGTGGCCGAGGCGTTCAGCGGCCGCGTGTCTCCCCTTCGCCTCGCCCGGCACTTCCCGTGGGCGGCCGTCCGCCGACCCGTTCCACCGCCTTCGCCCCGGCCGCGCACCCTGCCCCCGCCGCCTCTTCGGGGCCGGCGCCCATGAGCAGTGCCGCGAGGAACGCGCCGGTGAACGCGTCCCCGGCGCCCGTCGTGTCCCGCGGCGTCGCCCGCAGCGCCGGGACATGGGCCCGGACGGATCCGGAACGGGCGACCACGGCGCCGTCACTGCCCAGCTTGGCGACGACCAGGGGGAAATGGCGGCTCAGCTTGGCGGCCGCGTCGGCCGGATCGGGCAGCCCGGTCAGCAGACACGCCTCGTCACGGCTGGGCAGCAGGACGTCCACGCCCGCGCAGAGTTCGAGAAATCGGTCCACGCCCAGCTCGGTGAGGAATCCCGCCGACGCCGGGTCGACGCTCACCGGCACACCACGCGCCCGCGTCGACTCCAGCACCGCGGACACCAGAGCCCGGCTCGGCCCGGAGAAGAACAGGTAGCCCGACAGGTGCAGCCGCGCGACCCCGTCGAGCAGCGAGGGCGACCAGTCGCCCGGTGCCAGCCGCAGTGACGCCCCGCTGTCCGTGAGGAACGTACGCTCCGCCGACGCACCGCCGTCCACCAGGCAGACCACCGTCCCGGTCGGTACCTTCGGATCCGCCACCAGGAGAGGCCGCACGCCGCTCGCCGCCAGTTCGCGTTCGTGCCACGCGGCGGCGTCGATGCCCACCCGGCCGAGCAGCCGTACGTCGGCACAGCCTTCGTGCACGGCCCAGCACGCGACATTGGCGCCCGCGCCGCCCGGCACGGTCCGGATGGCGGCGACCGTGTCGGTGCCGGCCGCCAGCGGTCCGCGATGCCGGGCGACGACATCCGTGACCACGTCCCCGACGACGAGCAGAGCGCCTTCGGCGAGGCCGCCTAGGTCAGCAGCCTCGCCACCGCCGGCCTGGACGCCCCGGGCCGTGTCGCTCACGCCCCCGCCCAGGCCGCCGCGATCCGTCCCGCGAGGCGCACGTTGCCGCGAACCGCCGCCAGATTGGCGGCGAGTGAGGCGCCGTCCGTGTGCCGGACCAGATAGGAGAGCAGGAACGGCGTCACCGCCTGTCCGGTCACACCCTCCGACTCGCACGCGCGCAGCGCCTCGGCGAGCACGCGCGCGTGCAGCACGGGATCGAGCTGCTCCTCCTCGGGTACGGGGTTCGCGACGACCAGCGACGAGTCGGGGGCGTGCAGCGCGTCCTGGGCACGCATCACCTCCGCGACCTGCTCGGGAGAGTCGAGGGTCCAGTCCACGGAGTGCCCCGAGTCGGACAGATAGAAGCCGGGGAACCGGTCCGTGCCGTACCCGGCCACCGCCACGCCCAGCGTCTCCAGGCGCTGCAGTGTCGCGGGCACGTCCAGGATCGACTTGACCCCGGCGCACACCACCGTGATCCGGGTACGTGCCAACAGGCCCAGATCGGCGGACTCGTCCTGGGTCACCGTCCACTCGCGGTGGACACCGCCGAGCCCTCCCGTCGCGAACACCCGCACCCCCGCGCGGGCCGCCAGAAGTGCGGTCGCGGACACGGTCGTCGCCCCGCTCGCCCCCGCGGCCACCGCGAGCGGCAGGTCACGGTGGCCCAGCTTGCGGATGCCGTCCTCGTTCGCGACCCGCTCCAGCTGGCCCTTGTCCAGGCCCACGTGAGGCCGGCCGTCGAGCACGGCGATCGTCGCGGGAACGGCGCCCTCCTCGCGGACCACGTCCTCCAGTTCGAGGGCGACCTGCAGATTGCGCGGGCGCGGCAGCCCGTGGGCGATGATCGTGGACTCCAGGGCCACCACCGGCCGACGCGCGTCGAGCGCCTCCCGCACCTCTTCGGACGTCACGATCACGCGCCTGCCTCCTGTTGCCGGTCGACGTTCCTCCCTGATCTCTGGCGAGCGGCGCGCCCGGCCAAACCCTTGCGACCCGCGTCGTACGGCACTCGCCCCGGAGGGTACGGCGGACAACTCGCCACGACTCGGCCATGTCGTCGTGCGGACAGGCGATCCGGCCGCCTCGGCCGACTTCCACGAAACGGCCGTCGGGTGCCTCCTCCACCCCGGGAAAAAAGGGGGCACTCCACACGCGCGGGAGCGGACCTTCGAACCGGTTTCGATACGGCCGGGCGGGGCGACCCTCGGCGCACCGGGTGGAGGGCGAGCCCTTAGGGTGTCCGCTCATGACCATGTACTCCCAGGCCACGCCGTCGTTCGCCGTGCACATTCCCGACGCCGAACTCGAACCCGAGCCGCTGGACCCGGCCCAGATCGTCTCCGGCGACCCCGCCGTGACGGGCAAGGTGCTGTGGGAGTCCGCCGACGGCAAGCAGCTGCGCGGCATCTGGCAGATCACGCCCGGCGTGGTGACCGACACCGAGGCCGACGAACTGTTCGTGGTCGTCAGCGGCCGCGCCACCATCGAGGTGGAGGGCGGCGACGTCATCGAGGTGGGTCCCGGCGACGCGGCGTTCCTGCGCGAGGGCGACCGCACGACGTGGACCGTCCACGAGACGCTGCGCAAGGCGTACCACATCAGTCTCTGAGGATCGGCGGACCGGACACTCCACCGCACCCTTTGCCGCCGGCCCTCGCGGCGACCTCAGAACAGCGGTTCCGGGAGGACGCCTTCGAGGGCCAGCAGTTTCCGCTTGGTCTCCAGACCGCCCCCGAAGCCGCCGATGCCGCCGTCGCTCTCGACCACCCGGTGGCAGGGCACCACGACCGGCAGTGGATTCGAGCCCATGGCCACCCCCACGGCCTGGGCCGCTCCGGGCGCGCCCACCCGCCCCGCCAGGTCGCCGTAGGCCACGACGGAACCGAACGGGACGCCCGAGTTCAGCTCACGCAGCACCTGGCGGTTGAACCCCGAGATCAGCGACCAGTCGAGCGGCAGGTCGAAATCGTGCCGCTCGCCCGCGAAGTACGCCTCGACCTGGCGTATCGCCTCGGCCAGCAGAGGGGACCCGGGCGCCTCGACCGGCTCGGAGCCCAGTCGGGACGCGAGCCGGCCGAGCGCCTTGTCGCGCACCGTGTCCGAGGCGTGGAAGACGACATTGACCAGGCCGTGGGGCGTCGCGGCGAGGAGCAGCGGACCGATGTCCGTGCCGACGACGGACCACACGATCTGCTGCTCGTACCGCCCGTGGCTGTTCATGCGATCCACCGTACGGCCCGCCACTGACAACGCCCGGGCACACCCGGAACCGTCCGCACCCCGGGTGGTGGCCTGCTAGGGCAGGGCCGCGCGGATCACGTCGGGCGTGTTCGTGATGACGCCGTCCGTGCCGAAGGCCGCCAGGCTCCGCGCGGTGGCCGCGTCGTCCACGGTCCAGGCGAAGACCTTCAGCGGGCCGTGCGGGCCGTGGAGCGCGTGGACCGCCGAGACGTAGCCGGACGAGAGCGAGCGGTGATCGGAGTTGATCTGGTCGGCGAACCGCGCGTACCAGGGCAGCCGCGCGACCGGAGGCGTCCCCAGGAAGGCCGTCGTGATGCCGGGCCGCAGCCGGTGCACGGTCCGCACACTGTCCGCGCTGAAGCTCTGGACGATCAGCCTGTCCCGCAGATGCACCGGATCCAGCCAGCCCTGGTTGTTCAGGAGCCTGAGCGTCTGCCGCTCGATGCCCGGATACAGCTCAGGGTTCTTGATCTCCAGGACGAGTTTCTGATGGTTGCGCGAGACGCGATCCATGTACTCCCACAGCGTCGGAACCTTCGCGCCCGCGAACCGAGGGCCGAACCAGCTCCCGGCATCCAGACGGGCGATCTCGGCCGTGGTGAAGTCCTTGACCTTCCAGGGGCTCCGGCCGGGATAGACCGCCTCGACGTCGGTCGTGCGCTCCAGTGAGGCGTCGTGGAGGACGACCAACTGGCCGTCGAGGGTGCGCTGGACGTCGTTCTCGACCCATTCGAACCCCAGCTCGGCCGCCCGGTCGACGGCGGCCAGCGTGTTCTCCGGAGCGTAGGCCGAGGCGCCGCGGTGGGCGACGACCAGCGGTGCCGTGGTCCGGCCGCCGGCCTTGGCGTGCGGGCCGGGCAGTATCAGAACGGCTCCCCCGAGAAGCGCGGCGGTCGTGGCGGCGGCAACGCGCGCGTGCATGCGTTCTCCTCGCGTCGGACGATCACGGACAGCACAAGATTGACAGCAGAGAGTCGACACAGGGGGGAAGGGAGATGGCCGCGGATTGAATGGAGTTGTCCAAGTCCGCTCGCTGCCACCGCACAACTGGGGAGAGGTCGTGATTGTTTGCAGGATTATCGTTCGACCATTCCGGTGGGGTCGTACTCTCTGCCTCAACCCGGTCCGCTCCGGCGGTCGGGGCCGCGGGGGTGTTTCGGACAGTTCCAGGAGTAACAGGGCGGGAAAGGCAGCCGCGCATGCAAGGCACGGTCGACGGCTTCACCTACGGACTCGTCACACCGCTGGTGGCGTATTTCATGGCCTGCCTGGGCGGGGCGCTGGGCCTGCGCTGCACCGCCAGGTCCATGCTCGTCGGCGGTTCCTGGCGGGCCGGCTGGCTCGCCCTCGGCTCGGTCGCGATCGCCTCCGGCATCTGGACGATGCACTTCATCGCGATGATGGGTTTCACGGTCGAGGAGAGCCCCGTCCACTACGACCGGCCGACGACGTTCGCGAGCCTGGGCGTCGCGGTCCTGATGGTCGGCGCCGGGATCTTCATCGTCGGCTACCAGGGGGCGACCGGGACCGCGCTCTTCACCGGAGGGACCGTCACCGGCCTGGGCATCGCCTCGATGCACTACCTGGGCATGGCCGGGATGCGGCTCAACGGGAAGCTCGCCTACAACACCCTCACCGTCTCCGCCTCGGTCGTCATCGCCGTCGTGGCCGCCATCGCCGCCCTCTGGGCCGCCGGGCAAGTGCGTGGATTCCTCTGGAGCGTGGGTGCGAGCCTCGTCATGGGGCTGGCCGTCAGCGGCATGCACTACACGGGCATGGCGGCGCTCAGCGTGCATCTGCACGGCCCCGCCGACGGCAGCCCCGCCGGGGACTCGGCGGCCTCACTGCTCGCGCCCATGATGATCGGCCCCCTGGCCCTCCTCTGTCTGGCGGGCGTCGTCGTGGTGTTCGATCCGCAGATGATCGTGGGCAAGCCCGACCGGCGCCCCGCGGAGATCCGGCGTCCGGGCGTCCCGGCCCACCCCGGCCCCGTGCACACCGGCCGCCGTCCGGCCGTCCGCCCCGTGCGGGAACGCGCCTACCGCCGCTCGAGGACCCCGCAGAGCAGGTGATCCGGCCCGGTTGTCAGTGCGGGGTCGTACGGTGGATCCATGCGGCCAGTATCCAAGATCGAACGTTCGGTGGCGCCCTTCGAGGTCATCAGCCACTTTCAGCCGAGCGGTGACCAGCCCACGGCCATCGCCGACCTGGAGAAGCGCATCCGCGCAGGTGAGAAGGATGTCGTCCTGCTGGGCGCGACCGGCACCGGCAAGTCCGCCACCACCGCGTGGATGATCGAGAAGCTCCAGCGCCCCACGCTCGTCATGGCGCCGAACAAGACGCTGGCCGCCCAGCTGGCCAACGAGTTCCGTGAGCTGCTGCCGAACAACGCGGTCGAATACTTCGTGTCGTACTACGACTACTACCAGCCCGAGGCCTACGTCCCGCAGTCGGACACCTACATCGAGAAGGACTCCTCGATCAACGAGGAGGTGGAGCGCCTGCGCCACTCCGCGACCAACTCGCTGCTGACCCGCCGCGATGTCGTCGTGGTCGCGTCGGTGTCCTGCATCTACGGTCTCGGTACTCCGCAGGAGTACGTGGACCGGATGGTCAACCTCAAGGTCGGCGACGAGATCGACCGGGACGCCCTGCTGCGCCGCTTCGTCGACATCCAGTACACCCGCAACGACGTCGCCTTCGCCCGCGGCACCTTCCGGGTCCGCGGCGACACCATCGAGATCTTCCCGGTCTACGAGGAGCTCGCGGTCCGCATCGAGATGTTCGGCGACGAGATCGAGGCCCTGTCCACGCTGCACCCGCTCACCGGCGAGGTCATCAGCGACGACGACCAGATCTACGTCTTCCCCGCGTCCCACTACGTCGCCGGTCCCGAGCGCATGGAACGCGCCGTCAACGACATCGAGAAGGAGCTGGGGGAGCGCCTCGCCGAACTGGAGAAGCAGAGCAAGCTCCTGGAGGCCCAGCGCCTGCGCATGCGGACGACGTACGACATCGAGATGCTCCGCCAGATCGGCTCCTGCTCCGGGGTCGAGAACTACTCGATGCATTTCGACGGCCGTGAACCCGGCTCCCCGCCGAACACACTGATCGACTACTTCCCGGACGACTTCCTGCTCGTCATCGACGAGTCGCACGTCACCGTGCCGCAGATCGGCGCGATGTACGAGGGCGACGCCTCCCGCAAGCGCACTCTCGTCGACCACGGCTTCCGGCTGCCCTCCGCCCTGGACAACCGCCCCCTGAAGTGGGAGGAGTTCCAGCAGCGCATCGGCCAGACCGTCTACCTCTCCGCGACCCCGGGCAACTACGAGCTCTCCCGCTCGGACGGCCACGTCGAGCAGATCATCCGTCCCACCGGCCTGATCGACCCCCAGGTGGTCGTCAAGTCCACCGAGGGCCAGATCGACGACCTGGTGCACGAGATCCGGCAGCGCACCGAGAAGGACGAGCGCGTCCTGGTCACCACGCTCACCAAGAAGATGGCCGAGGACCTCACGGACTACTTCCTGGAACTGGGCATCCAGGTGCGCTATCTGCACAGCGACGTCGACACCCTGCGCCGCGTCGAGCTGCTGCGCGAACTGCGTGCCGGCGAGTTCGACGTCCTGGTCGGCATCAACCTGCTGCGCGAGGGCCTCGACCTTCCCGAGGTCTCCCTGGTGGCGATCCTCGACGCCGACAAGGAGGGCTTCCTGCGCTCGGGGACCTCCCTGATCCAGACCATCGGCCGCGCGGCGCGCAATGTCTCCGGCCAGGTCCACATGTACGCGGACAGGATCACCCCGGCCATGGAGAAGGCCATCGAGGAGACCAACCGCCGCCGGGAGAAGCAGATCGCCTACAACACGGAGCGGGGCATCGATCCGCAGCCCCTCCGTAAGAAGATCAACGACATCGTCGCGCAGATCGCCCGCGAGGACGTCGACACCGAGCAACTGCTCGGCTCCGGCTACCGCAAGACGAAGGACGGCAAGGGAGCCAAGGCCCCGGTGCCCGCACTGGGCGCCAAGGCGACCCGCGCCGCCAAGTCCGCCAAGGCCAAGGACGCCGTGCCGACCGACCGCCCCGCGGCCGAGCTCGCCCAGCAGATCGAGGACCTGACGGAACGGATGCGCGCCGCGGCGGCCGACCTCCAGTTCGAGATCGCGGCCCGTCTGCGTGACGAGGTGTCCGAGATGAAAAAGGAGTTGCGGCAGATGAAGGAGGCGGGGATCGCCTGACGGCCCCGCCGCCTGCGCCGGACCCGGAAGACGCGCGGTGTGTTGCAAGACCGACACAAAGTCCGCCCCAGGGTTCGGCGCTGTCAGTGCCGCTGCGTAGGGTTCTGTTCATCCGCGGACTCCGCGGCAACAGGGGACAGTTCGAGAGGGGAACAGCGCGTGACGGTCAACATGACCAAGGGTCAGGCCATCAATCTGCAGAAGAACGACGGGGGCACGCTGACCGCGGTCCGTATGGGCCTCGGCTGGCAGGCGGCCCCCCGGCGCGGCCTGTTCGGCTCGCGCACCCGGGAGATCGACCTCGACGCGTCCGCCGTGCTCTTCGCGGACAAGCAGCCCGTCGACGTGGTGTTCTTCCGTCACCTCGTCAGCGACGACGGCTCGGTGCGGCACACCGGCGACAACCTCGTCGGCGGCGTGGGCCAGGGCGGAGACGACGAGGCCATCCTCGTCGACCTGCAGCGCATCCCGGTCCACATCGACCAGATCATCTTCACCGTGAACTCCTTCACGGGCCAGACCTTCCAGGAAGTGCAGAACGCGTTCTGCCGTCTGGTCGACGAGACCAACGGCCAGGAACTCGCCCGCTACACGCTGGCCGGCGGCGGCCAGTACACGGCCCAGATCATGGCCAAGGTGCACCGGTCCGGAACCGGCTGGCAGATGACGGCCCTCGGCACGCCGGCCAACGGCCGCACGTTCCAGGACCTGATGCCCGCCATCCTGCCGCACCTCTGAGCGGCCGACGCACACGTACACAGCGACATAGGGGGACAAGACGATGACGGCCGAGCTGGTCAGGGGGCAGAACCACCCGCTCTCCCAGGTCCGTCTCGAGGTCCGTATCTCGGCCGGGAAGCCGATCGTGGCCGGGGCCACGCTCAGCGACGAGCAGGGCAGGGTCCGGGGCGTCGAGTGGGTGGCCCATCCGGGCGCGCCCACGCTTCCCGGGCTCGAGGTCTCCAAGCAGGCGGCGGCCGACCACCGGCTGGCCTTCGACCTCGACGCCCTGCCGCAGGCCGTGCACCGGGTCAGCGTGCTGCTCGCGCTGCCCACCGGTGTCGGCGGGCCTGTCCGGTTCGGCGCCGTCGCCGCCCCCTTCGTCGCGGTCACCGGCCTCGACGGACTCGAGGTCGCCAGCTACACCCTCACCGGACTGGACGCCGAGTCCGCCGTGGTGGCCCTGGAGCTCTACCGCCGGCAGGGCGCCTGGAAGGTGCGCGCCGTCGGCCAGGGCTACGCGGGCGGTCTCGCCGAACTCCTCGCCGACCAAGGGCTTCCGGAGGCCCGGCAGCTCGCGGTCGGCATCAACGAAGCCGTGGCCCAGGGCCTGGCGCGGTCGGTGGCGGCACCCCCGCCCCGCACCCCGGACGCGGACCGGTCACGGCAGGCCGCCGCCTCGGCCCCGGGACCGGACCAGCCCTACGCCGGACCCGGACCCCAGGGCACCTCAGGAACCGTGCCACCGCAGCAGACCCCGTACACGACCGGCCCGCAGGGAGCCGCGGCTCCGCAGACCGGTCGTCCGGGGACCCCCGCGCAGCCCGACCCTTCCTCGGTCGCCCAGCCGCCGTCGCCCAGCGCCGGTGGCCCGGTCAACTACAGCCACCCCGGACGGCAGACCGCCGCTCCGCCGCCGCCCCCGCCGACCGCTCCGCCGGCCCAGCCCGGACAGCCCGCGCAGCCCGTCGCGGGAGACGCGACCGGCTGGTCCATGGAGGAGCGGCTGTACAACCAGGTATGGGGGATGTTCGAGGACCTGGCCCGGACCGTCGCCGCGTACCGCAGCGCCGTCGACTTCGCCGACTCCCGCATGGAGAAGGAGCTCGACCAGGTCCTCTCCGACCCGCGCAGCCGGATCGGAGGGCAGGGCGACGCCGCTCGCGAAGCCGCCCGCGCCAAGCACACGCTGCTGGTCGACCAGGCACGGGTCGCCCTCGACCGGGACCTCGCCCAGCTCGCCGCCGAGGCCGAGGTCGTGGAGCCCGCGCTGCCGACGGCGTACGCGAGCTGGGACAATCCGGTCTGGCATGCCTACCGCGCCCCCATGGAAGTACCCATGGCCCTGCGGCTCGGAGATCTCCGCCTGCCCGAGACCGAGAACCTGAGCATCCCCATGCTGGTGCGTCTGCCGCTGGAGAGGGGCCTGTGGATCGACAGCGGTCGCACCTCCCTGGAAGGCACGCTCGCCGACTCCGACCAGGTGCGCCGCCTCGCCGTGGACACCGCCGTGGCGCACGCGGCCCGGCTGCTCGCCGTGTATCCCGCGGGCGAGTTCACCGTGCATGTCATCGACCCGGCCGGCACCGGTGCCTCGTCCCTCGCGCCCCTGACGCAGTCCGGGGTGCTCGGAAGCCCTCCGGCCGCGGGTGCCACGGGCGTGGCTGACGTACTGCGACGTCTCACCCAGCGCGTCGACCTGGTGCAGATGGCGTTGCGCGGGGGAGCGGCCGACTCGCTGCCGCCGGATCTCGACACCGCCGAGCAACTGCTGATCGTCAACGACTTCCCGCACGGTTTCGACGACCGTGCCGTCACCCAGCTCCGCTACCTCGCGGACGAGGGGCCGGCCGTCGGCGTCCATCTGATGATGGTGGCCGACCGGGAGGACGCGGCGGCGTACGGACCACTGCTCGACCCTCTGTGGCGGTCGCTGCTGCGGATCACACCGGTGCCCGACGACCATCTCGCCGATCCGTGGGTCGGGCACGCGTGGACCTACGAGCCCTCGCTCGTCCCCGCGAACAGCCAGGTGCTCCAGCGGGTCCTGGCGGCGGTGGCGGCGGCCCGCCGGTCCTGGAACCGCTGACCCGATCCGGGCGCCTCCGGACCCTGGTGAACCTTCGGACGGCAAGGCCGAGGGGCTTCACCAAGCAACCGTAAAGTGCTCTGAGCACGGGACTTGGTCTTTCTTTTACCAACCCCTTTACCTTCTCTTGGTGATTCGGGTACTCTTTTTCCATACGGAGGGGAGTACTCCCTACCTGCTGCGACGCACCCGTCAATACGGATCGAGTCAGATCCCGGGGCGTCGGCCCGCAGGCTCCCGGGCGCATCCAGCGCCCCGGCAGCCGCGGGCGGAAGAGACCTCCGGTAGCGCGACGACGCTGAAATCTGCCGTTACGAACTGCCGGAGGCGCAGTGGATGTTTCCCTGACCCTGTGGGTCCTGACCATCGTGGGGCTGGCCGCACTGATCGCGGTCGACTTCTTGATCGGCCGCAAGCCGCACGACGTATCGATCAAGGAAGCCGGAATCTGGACCGTCGTCTGGATCGCCCTCGCCGGGCTGTTCGGACTCGGACTGCTCCTCTTCGCCGGCGGACAGCCGGCCGGGGAGTTCTTCGCCGGCTTCATCACCGAGAAATCGCTGAGCGTCGACAACCTCTTCGTCTTCGTCCTGATCATGGCGAAGTTCGCGGTGCCCTCGAAGTACCAGCAGCGCGTACTCCTCGTGGGCGTCCTGATCGCCCTCGTCCTGCGCGCGATATTCATCGCCGCCGGCGCCGCGATCATCGCGAACTTCGCCTGGGTCTTCTACATCTTCGGCGCGTTCCTCATCTACACCGCCTGGAAGCTGATCCAGGAGGCCAGGGCCGACGAGGACGAGGAGGAGTTCGAGGAGAACAGGCTGCTCAAGGCCGCCGAGCGGCGGTTCGGCGTGGCCGACCGCTATCACGGCACCAAGCTGTGGATCCGCCGGAACGGCAAGCGCGTCATGACGCCGATGCTGGTCGTGATGCTGGCGATCGGCACCACCGACGTGCTCTTCGCCCTCGACTCGATCCCCGCGATCTTCGGCCTGACCCAGGACCCGTACATCGTCTTCACGGCCAACGCCTTCGCGCTGATGGGCCTGCGACAGCTGTACTTCCTCATCGGCGGCCTGCTCAAGAAGCTGGTCCACCTCAGCTACGGCCTGTCGGTCATCCTCGGATTCATCGGCGTCAAGCTCGTCCTGCACGCACTGCACGAGTCCGGCGTCCATGTGCCCGAGATATCCATCCCGGTCTCGCTCGGCGTGATCTGCGCGGTCCTCGTGGTCACCACGATCACCAGCCTGACCGCCACCAGGAAGCAGGCGGCACGCGAGCGGTCCGAGGGCGCTCCGAAGGAGAGCATCGACGTGTGACCGTGCCGAACGCGGCGACGGTCACCCCCCCGGGAGCGGCACGCGGGGAATCGCCCGCCACCGCTCCCGGTGCCCCTCCGGGCTCGACCGCCGCGATTCCGGATCGTGCCCCGCACCGCCGGAGTGCGGGGCACGCCGCCGACTGCGACGATCGCGGCATGATCGTTCGGCTCAGGTCACTCGTGACACGGTGGACCGTCGTGGTCCCCGTGATCGCGGTGGTGCTGCTGGCTCTCACCTGGGGGCGGGACCTGCCGGGCGCGGTCGTCGCACTGGTGACACTGGTCCTCGCGGGTTCCGTGCTCGCCGCGGTGCACCACGCCGAGGTGGTGGCCCACAGGGTGGGGGAACCCTTCGGATCCCTCGTCCTCGCCGTCGCGGTCACGATCATCGAAGTCGCCCTGATCGTCACCCTGATGGCGGACGGCGGCGCCAAGAGTTCGACACTGGCCCGCGACACGGTGTTCGCGGCCGTGATGATCACCTGCAACGGGATCGTCGGCGTGTGTCTGCTCGTCGCGTCACTGCGCCACGGGCTCGCCGTCTTCAACGCCGAAGGAACCGGAGCCGCCCTGGCGACCGTCGCGACGCTCGCCACACTCAGCCTCGTCTTCCCGACCTTCACCACGAGCAAGCCGGGCCCGGAGTTCTCCGCCGCGCAACTCACCTTCGCCGCGGTCGCCTCCCTGGTGCTGTACGGCCTGTTCGTGGCGACCCAGACCGTCCGGCACCGTGACTACTTCCTGCCGATCACCCGGCAGGGCGAGGTCATCGACGTGGACGAGCACGCCGACGCGCCGTCGGCCCGCCAGGCGAGGTTCAGCCTGGGACTCCTCGGCCTGGCCCTGGTCGGCGTGGTCGGCCTCGCCAAGGGCGTGTCGCCCACCATCGAGTCCGGGGTCGAGGCCGCGGGCATGCCGGCCGCCGTGGTCGGTGTGATCATCGCGCTGCTCGTGCTGCTCCCCGAGACCATCGCCGCGCTGCGCTCCGCCCGCAGGGACCGGGTGCAGACCAGCCTGAACCTCGCCCTCGGCTCGGCGATGGCCAGCATCGGACTGACCATCCCCGCCGTCGCCCTGGCCTCGCTCTGGCTCTCCGGACCACTCGTTCTCGGCCTCGGCGCCACCGAGATGGTGCTGCTCGCGCTGACCGTGGTCGTGAGCTCCCTGACGGTCGTTCCCGGGCGGGCCACCCCGCTTCAGGGCGGCGTTCATCTGGTCGTGTTCGCCGCCTATCTGGAACTGGCCGTCAACCCGTGACCGGCACTCATTCCGTGACCGGCACTCACTTCGTGACCGGCACGGCCGTCAGCCTGGGCACGGGCCGGGTCTCCGGCAGCAGAGCGAAGCACCCGAGGCTCAGCAGCGCGATCCCCGTCAGATAGGCGGCCACGCCCCACGGCACGCGCTCCCCGCTCGCCACCGCCGTCGCCACGACCGGGGTGAGCGCGCCCCCGAGGACCCCGCCCAGGTTGTACCCGAGAGCCGCGCCCGTGCAGCGCACCCGCGGCTCGTACAACTCCGGCAGATAGGCGGCGATCACCGCGAACATGGTGACGAAGGCGATCAGCGCCACCAGGAAGCCGAGGAACATCAGCAGGGGTTCGCCGGTCGACAGCAGCCCGATCATCGGGAACATCCACAGCGCGGCGCCCGCGCAGCCCGCCATGCACAGCGGCCGCCGGCCGTAGCGGTCTCCCAGCAGGGCCACCAGGGGCGTCAGAGCCCCCTTCACCACCACCGCGGCCATGATGCAGACCAGCATGACCGTGCGGCTCACGCCGAGCCGTTCGACACCGTAGGCGAGCGCCCAGGTCGTCACCGCGTAGAAGACGGCGTATCCGACCGCGAGTCCGCCGGCCGTCAGCAGCACGAGCCGCCAGTGGTCGCGCGCCACCTCGGCCAGCGGCACGCGCGCGTGGTCACCCATTTCGAGGAACCGCGGACTCTCCTCGAGCGAACCGCGCAGCCACAGCCCCGCCGCCGCGAGCACCCCCGCCGCCCAGAACGGCACCCGCCAGCCCCACTGCGCGAACTGCGCGTCGGACAGCGTCGACGACAGCGCCAGCATCACGCCGTTGGCCAGCACGAACCCGAGGGACGGACCGATCTGCGGGAAACTCGACCACAGCCCGCGCCGCCCGGCGGGCGCGTGCTCGGCCGTCAGCAGCACCGCCCCGCCCCACTCGCCGCCGAGTCCGAGCCCCTGGAGAAAACGCAGCACCAGCAGCAGTACGGGAGCCGCGGCACCGATGCTGTCGTACGTCGGAACACAGCCGATGGCGACGGTGGCCGCGCCGGTCAGCAGCAGTGAGGCCAGCAGCACGGGCCGCCGCCCGCGCCGGTCCCCGATGTGCCCGAACAGCACCGAGCCCAGCGGACGGGCGACGAACCCGACGCCGAACGTCCCGAAGGCCGCCAGCGTGCCCGCGAGCGGCGAGAACGTCGGGAAGAACAGCGGCCCGAGAACCAGCGCCGCCGCCGTCCCGTAGACGAAGAAGTCGTAGAACTCGATGGCCGTCCCGGTCAGTGACGCGGCGGCGAGCCGCAGCATGGAAGGCGCCCTTACGGTGCGTACGTCGTGCATGCCGGATCAACTACCCACAGTGACCGGTGGTTACGGGGGCGTGCGGGAGCGCGGCGTGCGTCAGTAGGTGACGGTGATGCGCCGGGCCGGGCCGTCGACCCGGACGGTCCCTCCATAGGGGATGACGACCTGCGGATCGGTGTGTCCGAGATCCACATCGAGGACGACCATCATGTCCGGGGCGTATACGCCGACGGCCCGGAGGACCGCTTCGCGCTGGTCGCGGGCGTAACGGGCCCTGTCCTCCGGGGCGAGGGGCCGCTCGAACGACCACGCCTTCGGGCGGCCCATCAGGAGGGCCGGAAAGCGCCGCAGCAGGCCGCGCTCGCCCATCGAGCGCAGGATCCGGAAGACGTCGTCGGCCCCGGGCATGTCCTCCGAGGTCTCCAGGAAGAGCACGTGACCGTCGTACACGGAAGGATCACGGGCGATCTCGCGGTCGGCCATCAGCAGCCACGACAGGATCTCGATGTTGCCGCCCCAGGAGCGGCCCTCGACCACCCGGTCCGGACGGATCCAGGTCCACCCCGTGCCCGGCTCGGTCCGGGGCTCGGCGAGGAAGCTCTCCGGCGCCTCCCACGGCACGTCCACCTCGCGGAAACGGCCGGCGGGACGCAGCTCGTACGGCCCGGACGTGAACAGGGCGGTCCGCAGCGACTCCGCGGTCAGCGGGTCCATGGCACCGGGCCGGCCGAGCTCGCACATGACCGTCGCGCCGTGATAGCCGACGATCCCGGCGTTCCACAGGTGGACGAGGAGGTTCGTGTTGTCGCTGTACCCGAAGAACGGCTTCGGATTCGCGCGGATCAACTCACGGTCCAGCAGCGGCAGCACGGTGATCTGGTCGTCGCCGCCGATGGACGCGATGACCGCCTTGACCGTCGGATCGGCGAACGCGGCGTGGATGTCGTCGGCCCGTTCCCGAGGCGTCGACCCCATCCTCCGGGTCGACGGGTATTCGACCGGTTCCAGGCCGAACTCCTTGCGCAGCCGCTCCAGGCCCAGTTCGTACGGGAGCGGCAGGAGGCCGGGCAGACCGCTGGACGGCGAGATCACGGCTATCCGGTCGCCGGGTACGGGCTTGGGAGGGTACGCGGGCGTCGTCATGGCGAGAGCGTACGAGCCGTCACCCTTTCGGTGCATCGTGATAAACCGGTCCCGAGCAGCGGTCCTTGACGGGCCGGCAGACCCGAAGGACCGGAGGAAACGTGCCCCGCACCCTCGCCAACGCCCCGATCATGATTCTCAACGGCCCCAACCTGAACCTCCTCGGGCAGCGGCAGCCGGAGATCTACGGTTCCGACACGCTGGCGGACGTCGAGGCGCTGTGCGCCAAGACGGCGGCCGCACACGGTGGCACGGTGGACTTCCGGCAGTCCAACCACGAGGGCGAGCTGGTGGACTGGATCCACGAGGCCCGCCGGAATCACGCGGGGATCGTCATCAACCCGGCCGCCTACTCGCACACCTCCGTCGCCATCCTCGACGCGCTCAACACCTGTGACGGACTTCCGGTGGTGGAGGTCCACATCTCCAACATCCACCAGCGTGAGGAGTTCCGGCACCACTCGTACGTCTCGCTGCGTGCCGACGGGGTCATCGCGGGCTGCGGCGTGCAGGGGTACGCGTTCGGGGTGGAGCGGGTGGCGGCGCTCGCGGGAACGGGGCGCGCGGACACCTGACCACGGCTCGCCGGGCGGACAGCCGAAGCCGCGGACGTCCGACTTCGCGCCCGCCGGAGACCGTCGCCGGCTTCGGGGCCGCCCGGCCCCGGGCGCCCAGGGGGGCACGGGCGTCAGGGGTTCACAGGCGTCCCGCCTCCACGATCCGCCTGAGGAAGCGCCGGGTGCGCTCCTGCCGCGGGTCCCCGAAGACCTGCTCGGGCGTGCCGCGCTCCAGGACCACGCCCCCCTCCAGGAAGCAGACCTGGTCCGAGACCTCACGGGCGAAGCCCATCTCGTGGGTGGCCAGGACCATGGTCATGCCGTCCGCCTTCATGTCACGGACCACGTTCAGCACCTCGCCCACGAGTTCGGGGTCCAGGGCGGCGGTGATCTCGTCCAGAAGGAGCAGTCTGGGGCGCACCGCCAAGGCACGGACGATCGCGGCCCGTTGCTGCTGGCCACCGCTCAACCTGTCCGGGTATTCGGCCGCCTTGGCGCCGAGTCCGAGCCGTTCGAGCAGTTCACGCGCGTGTGCCTCGGCGTCCGCGCGGCTCACGCCGTGCACCCGGCGCGGGGCGAGGGTGATGTTCTCCAGGACGGTCATGTGCGGGAAGAGGTTGTACGCCTGGAAGACGACGCCGATCCGCCGGCGCACCGCGTCCTGGTCGGCCCGCGGGTCGGTGATCTCCTCGCCGTCCAGCCAGATCGCGCCGTCGTCGATCTCCTCCAGGAGGTTGGCGCAGCGCAGCAGCGTGGACTTGCCGGAGCCGGAGGCGCCGATCAGCGTGGTCACGGTGTGCGGGGCGACCTCCAGGTCGACGTCCCGCAGGACGACCGACTCGCCGAAGGTCTTGCGGACGGACTCCATCCGCAGCATCGGGCCGTCGGGGACGGGGGCCTTGCTCATACGATGCCTCCCTGGCCGCGGCGCCGGTCCATACGGGCGGTGACCCAGTCGGTGAAGCGCGTCATGGGGATGGTCAGGGCCACGAAGAGCAGTGCCGCGACGATGTACGCCGTGTAGTTGAGGCTGCGGCCCACGATGATGTCCGCGGAGCGCATCGCCTCCACCGCGCCGCCGATCGAGACGAGGCTGGTGTCCTTCTGCAGGGACACCATGTCGTTGAGGAGCGGCGGGACCTGGCGGCGGACGGCCTGTGGCAGCACCACATGGCGCAGGGTCTGCCGCGTGGTGAGGCCCAGTGAACGTGCCGCGGCCCGTTGCGAGGGGTGCACGGACTCGATGCCGGCGCGGACGACCTCGGCGACGTACGCCGAGTACGTCAGCACCAGTCCCGCACCGCCGAGCAGGACGGGGTCGTTGGTGACGCCCTGCAACTGGAGCGCCGGGACGCCGAACACGACGATCGACAGACAGATGATCAGCGGCAGACCGCGGAAGAAGTCGGTGTACGCGGTGGCGAGGGCGCGCACCGGCCAGTACACCGGTCCCCGCAGCGTTCGCGCCACGGCTGTCAGGGTGCCGAGCACCAGCACCACGACGCCGCACACCACGAAGAGCCGGAGGTTCAGCCACAGGCCTTCGAGGACCTTCGGGAACGCCTCACGCGCGAACGACGCGTCGAAGAACGTCTCCTTCGTGCGCGGCCAGCCCGGCGCGTCGACGACGACGAGGTACAGCACCACGGCCGTGACGAGCGTGGAGAGCGCGGCCACCGCCGCCGACCGGCGGGCCCGGCGGCGGCGGTGGCGCTCGCGCTCGATCCTGCGCGGCGAGGGGACGTACGCCTCGTGCCCGTCGGTGGTGTCGCCGCCGGGCGTCTCTCCGTCGGCGGCGTCCTCTCCCGACTCCTCCTTCGTCGCCGTCACTTGAGCACCGGGGCGTCGACGGCCTCGGACAGCCACTGCTTCTCGATCCTCGCGAGCGTGCCGTCCGCGCGCAGGGCGTCCACGGCCTTCGTCACGCAGGAGGTCAGGGCACTGCCCTTGTCGAGGACGAGTCCGAACTGCTCGGGTGTGCCGCCCTGGTTCTCGAACTGTCCGACGATCCTCGCGTCGGTCACCTCGGCGGCCGTGATGTAGAAGGCGGTCGGCAGATCGGTGACGATGGCGTCGACCTGGCCGTTCTTCAGCGCGGACTTGGCCTGGTCGTTCTTCGCGTAGGCGGCCGCCTTTTGGTCCGGCTTCACCACGTCGTCGATGTAGTTCAGGCTGGTGGTGCCGACCTGTGCGCCCAGCTTCAGATCCTTGAGGTCCGTGAGAGTCGTCGCCTTCGCGGCCTTGGAGCCCTTCAGCGCGATGACGGCCTGGCGCACGTCGTAGTAGCCGGACGAGAAGTCCACGGCCTTCTTGCGCTCGGAGCTGATCGACACCTGGTTGATGTCGAAGTCGAAGGTCTTGGCGCCGGGGGCGAAGGCCTTGTTGAAGGGCACGCTCTGCCAGACGACATCGGCGTCGGCGTAGCCGAGCCGCTTGGCCACGGCGTACGCCACCGCCGACTCGAAGCCCTTGCCGTTGGCGGGTTTGTCGTCCTTGAACCACGGCTCGTACGCGGGCTCGTCGGTCGCGATGGTGAGCTTGCCCGCGGCCTGGGTGCTCAACGAGCCCTTGGCGCAGGCCTCGGCGGTGCTCCCGGAAGCCTTGCCGGATGCCTTGTCCTCGGGCTGCGGGGCACAGCCCACGGCGAGGGCGAGCAGGGCGACGGTTCCGGCGGACGCGGCACGGCGCAGGGCGCGTTGGGGTCGATGCATGGCGGGAGAGTGGCAGCGAACGAGGCCAACTGTCCAGGTCACAGCGGTAATTGTCCGCATGGTGGGAATGCGTGTTGCAGCCCTGTGAACACTGCGGTCACAGCCGCCCCGCGCACCCGGTCCGGTCACCGCCGGGGGCGGCGGGGGAGTGGGGCCGGGGCCGCCGGCCGAGGGCGGGATCGGGGGCCGGCGGCCCTGCCGCCCAGGAGCCGTCATCCTGCGCGGGGCCGCCTCCAGTGGACTGCACCGGTGAAGGACAGGGGAGCGCGCGTGAGGCACCGGCGTGTGCGCTCGGTTCACACGGGGCGCACGCGAGGCCTCGCGCCCCGCGTGCCGCCCGTGCTCGTGTTCACCACCCGCGCGCGTGCCACTCCGGCAGATGCGGGCGCTCGGCGCCCAGCGTCGTGTCGTTGCCGTGGCCGGGGTACACCCACGTCTCGTCCGGCAGTACGTCGAAGATCCTCGTCTCGACGTCGTGGATGAGACGGGCGAAGGCTTCCGGGTCCTTGCGCGTGTTGCCCACGCCCCCGGGGAAGAGACAGTCGCCCGTGAACACGTGGGGGTGACCGTGCGGGTCGTCGTAGACGAGGGCGATCGAGCCCGGCGTGTGCCCGACCAGGTGGCGCGCGGTGAGTTCCACGTTGCCCACCTTGACCGTGTCGCCGTCCTGGAGGGGGACGTCCGTCGGTACCGGGATGCCGTCCGCGTCGTCCCTGCCCGCGTAGGTGCGCGCACCCGTGGCGGCCACGACCTCGGCCAGCGCCTGCCAGTGGTCGCCGTGCTGATGGGTGGTCACGACGGACGCGATGCCGTCGTCGCCGATCAGGGTGAGCAGTGTCGAGGCGTCGTTCGCCGCGTCGATCAGGAGTTGCTCGTCGGTGGCCCGGCAGCGCAGCAGGTACGCGTTGTTGTCCATGGGGCCGACCGCGACCTTGGAGATCATCAGGTCCTGCAGCTCGTGCACGTCGGCCGGACCGCCGACCGTCACCGCTCCGCTGTACGTCATGACGGCAGCCTATAGCGGAGGCAGCGCCGGAAGCGGGCCGCCGCGTGCCGTCAGACCGGAGCCGTCGCGGCGGCCGCAGAGCCAGCCCAGCAGATCGGCCGCCGGTCCGTGGACCTGGACCGGCCCGCCCTCGGCGCCGCCGCCCGTGGTCCACTCCCGGCCGTCCGCGGAGGCCAGCGCCGTGGAGGGCACGTCCTGGTGACCGGCGAACCGCTCCGCGAGGAAGGCGATCTCCCGGGTCACGAACTCCTCCGGCAGGTCCTCCAGCTCGTACCCGATGCCCAGATCCACGTGGTGCAGGTCGACCTCGACCCAGCGCCGGAACGGCACCCGGGCCGCGGAGTCGGTGACCCCGTTGCGCAGCGCCACCGTGCGGGACCAGTCCGCGGGAGCGGCTCCCGTCCGAAGGAAGCGGGCCCCGCTCTCCCGCAGGTCCGCCAGCTGTGTCTCCAGGGGGCGCGGCGCGTCCCGTTCGATGTCGGCGTCCCGCGTGCTCGCGGAGGCGTACATGGGACGCCCCTCCAGGACGTTCACCAGGGCGTCGGCGTTGCGGGACAGGTGGGCGAGCACATGCCCACGGCTCCAGCCGGGAAGCCGTGACGGCTCGGCCACGGCGGCGTTGTCCAGTTTGGTGACCGCGGTGAGCAGTCGTTCCGTCGCGTCACGTACAGACGCCAGGTCGCGCACATGATCCATCATGAGGTCGACCCTAGCCCCGCCACACGATCGGGTGAAGCTGGTCGGCCACCCCCGTAAATCGAATGCGCGTGCTATACGCTCGTCGGTGGCGTCGGGCATGCTGGATGGCCCGGGATTGTTGTGAACCAGCGAAAGCAACCGGCGCTGTCAGTGGCTCGCCCTAGTCTGAGAAGGCGGGGGCCCGCGGCCCCTGTCACTTCTCTCAAGAAAGGTACGGACCGGCGTGGCCGACCGTCTCATCGTCCGTGGAGCGCGCGAGCACAACCTGAAGAATGTCTCGCTCGACCTCCCGCGCGACTCGCTCATCGTCTTCACGGGCCTGTCGGGGTCGGGCAAGTCCTCCCTCGCCTTCGACACGATCTTCGCCGAGGGCCAGCGGCGCTACGTGGAGTCCCTGTCCTCGTACGCCCGGCAGTTCCTCGGCCAGATGGACAAGCCGGACGTGGACTTCATCGAGGGGCTCTCCCCGGCTGTCTCCATCGACCAGAAGTCGACCTCGCGCAACCCGCGCTCGACGGTCGGCACCATCACCGAGGTCTACGACTACCTGCGGCTGCTCTTCGCGCGCATCGGCAAGCCGCACTGCCCCGAGTGCCGCCGTCCCATCACGCGCCAGTCACCGCAGGCCATCGTCGACAAGGTGCTGGAGCTCCCGGAGGGGAGCCGCTTCCAGGTCTTGTCGCCGCTGGTGCGCGAGCGCAAGGGAGAGTTCGTCGACCTCTTCGCCGACCTCCAGACCAAGGGGTACAGCCGTGCCCGGGTCGACGGCGAGACGATCCAGCTCAGCGAGCCGCCGACCCTGAAGAAGCAGGAGAAGCACACCATCGAGGTGGTCATCGACCGTCTCACGGTGAAGGACTCCGCCAAGCGCCGTCTCACCGACTCCGTGGAGACCGCCCTCGGCCTGTCCGGCGGCATGGTCGTGCTCGACTTCGTCGACCTCCCCGAGGACGACCCCGAGCGCGAGCGCATGTACTCGGAGCACCTGTACTGCCCGTACGACGATCTGTCCTTCGAAGAGCTGGAGCCCCGCTCCTTCTCCTTCAACTCGCCGTTCGGCGCCTGTCCCGAGTGCACCGGCATCGGTACGCGGATGGAGGTCGACCCCGAGCTGATCGTCCCGGACGAGGACAAGTCCCTCGACGAGGGCGCCATCCACGCCTGGTCGCACGGACACACCAAGGACTACTTCGGCCGGCTGATCGGCGCCCTCGCGGACGCGCTGGGCTTCCGGACCGACATCCCCTTCGCCGGGCTGCCGCAGCGCGCCAAGAAGGCCCTGCTCTACGGCCACAAGACGCAGATCGAGGTCCGCTACCGCAACCGGTACGGACGCGAGCGCGTGTACACCACGCCCTTCGAAGGGGCCGTCCCCTTCGTCAAGCGGCGCCACAGCGAGTCCGAGAGCGACGCCAGCCGCGAGCGCTTCGAGGGCTACATGCGCGAGGTGCCCTGCCCCACCTGTCAGGGCACGCGGCTGAAGCCGCTGGTCCTCGCGGTCACGGTCATGGAGAAGTCCATCGCCGAGGTCGCCGCCATGTCCATCAGCGACTGCGCGGACTTCCTCGGGAAGCTGAAGCTCAACGCACGCGACAAGAAGATCGCCGAACGCGTCCTGAAGGAGGTCAACGAACGGCTGCGCTTCCTGGTCGACGTGGGCCTCGACTATCTGTCGCTGAACCGCGCGGCCGGCACCCTCTCCGGCGGCGAGGCCCAGCGCATCCGTCTGGCCACCCAGATCGGTTCCGGACTCGTCGGCGTCCTGTACGTCCTCGACGAGCCCTCCATCGGTCTGCACCAGCGTGACAACCACCGGCTGATCGAGACCCTCGTCCGCCTCCGCGACATGGGCAACACGCTCATCGTCGTCGAGCACGACGAGGACACCATCAAGGTCGCCGACTGGGTCGTCGACATCGGCCCCGGCGCGGGCGAGCACGGCGGCAGGGTCGTGCACAGCGGCCCCTTGAAGGAGCTGCTCGCCAACCCCGAGTCGATGACCGGCCAGTACCTGTCGCGCAAGAAGGAGATCCCGACCCCGGACGTCCGCCGCCCCGCCGACCCGGGCCGCAGGCTCACGGTGCACGGCGCCCGTGAGAACAACCTCCAGGACATCGACGTGTCCTTCCCGCTGGGCGTCCTCACCGCCGTCACCGGCGTTTCGGGTTCCGGCAAGTCGACCCTGGTCAACGACATCCTGTACACGCACCTGGCCCGCGAGCTGAACGGCGCGAGGAACGTGCCGGGGCGCCACACGCGCGTGGACGGTGACGACCTCGTCGACAAGGTCGTGCACGTGGACCAGTCGCCCATCGGCCGCACGCCCCGCTCCAACCCGGCGACGTACACCGGAGTCTTCGACCACGTCCGCAAGCTGTTCGCCGAGACCACCGAGGCGAAGGTGCGGGGTTATCTGCCCGGCCGCTTCTCCTTCAACGTCAAGGGCGGCCGCTGCGAGAACTGCTCCGGCGACGGCACCATCAAGATCGAGATGAACTTCCTGCCGGACGTGTACGTCCCCTGCGAGGTCTGCCACGGGGCGCGCTACAACCGGGAGACCCTGGAGGTCCACTACAAGGGCAAGTCCATCTCCGAGGTCCTGGACATGCCGATCGAGGAGGCGCTCGGCTTCTTCGAGGCCGTGCCGGCGATCGCCCGTCACCTCAGGACGCTCAACGACGTCGGCCTCGGCTACGTCAGGCTCGGCCAGTCCGCGCCGACGCTGTCCGGCGGTGAGGCGCAGCGCGTCAAGCTCGCCAGCGAGCTCCAGAAGCGCTCCACCGGCCGCACCGTGTACGTCCTCGACGAGCCGACCACCGGACTGCACTTCGAGGACATCAGCAAGCTCATCACGGTGCTGTCCGGTCTGGTCGACAAGGGCAACACGGTCATCGTCATCGAGCACAACCTCGACGTCATCAAGACCGCGGACTGGGTCATCGACATGGGACCCGAGGGCGGCAACGGCGGCGGTCTCGTGATCGCCGAGGGCACCCCCGAGGAGGTCGCCGGCGTTCCGGCCAGCCACACCGGCAAGTTCCTGCGCGAGGTCCTCGGCGCCGACAGGATCAGCGACGCCGCTCCCGTGAAGGCCCCGCGCAAGACGGCCGCCAAGAAGACGGTCGCCGCCGGGACGACGGCGAGGAAGACGGCCACGAAGACCGTCAACAGCACGGCCACCAAGAAGGCGGCCGCGGCCAAGAAGACCGCCGCCGAGAAGGTGACCCCCGCGAAGAAGACCACGCGGGCCCGAAAGGCCTGACCCGACCGGTCCGCTCCGCCGGACCGGCCGGCCATGTCGCGGGGGGGGGGGGGGGGGGCGGGGGCCGCCGGCGGGGGGGGGGGGGCGCCGGGGGGCCCCCCCCCCCCCGCCCCCCGGCGGGGGGGGGGGGCGGGGGGGGGCGCGCGGGCGGGGGCGGGG
>NZ_JBIAQM010000044.1:0-52985 GCF_042888945.1 Streptomyces sp. NPDC002698 | reverse complement strand
CCGCCCGCTGGGCATCAGTGACCGACAACGGCGGAATCCTCGGACCCGGACGACTCATGCCTGACCAACGACGAATCTCTGACTCAGGTCACTAGTACTCCAGCTGTAGATCGTGATCAGCCGTCAGCCGTCAGCCGTCAGCCGTCAGCCGTCAGGCGTCAGCCGTCAGCCGTCAGCCGTCAGGCGTCGAAGCGGTGGCGGGCGGCCTCGATGTGCCCGAAGTAGCGGTGCGTCCAGTCGCACATTCCGTCGACGGTTGCGCGTAGGCCCTGGCCCGGCTCGGTGAGGGTGTATTCGACACGCGGCGGGACGGTGGGGTGCACGTTTCTCTCGACCAGACCGTTGCGCTCCAGCATGCGCAGGTTCTGGGTGAGCATCTTGTGGCTGATGCCCTCGATCTCGTTCCGCAGTTCGCTGAAGCGCAGGGTGCGTTCACCGAGAGTCTCGATGATCAGGAACGCCCACTTGTTGGCAACGTCGGAGAAGATCTCTCGCGCCAATGAGTCCGCGCGCCTGAGGTCTGCTTCCTCGGATGGGCCCTTGATCTGTTTGGTCACCATCAGGTTCCCCAGTCACTGGAAAGTGCGTTCTTCCATGTCAGCCACCACTCTCCTACGGTTCCTGAGTAACCACAAGAGACCGAAGGCGCCTTGGCCGGGTGGACACGAGCCCACAAGCGCTCAGGACAAGGAGGCAGGCAGCATGGCCATCAACCTGGTAAACCCGAGTGGATTGCCCAAGATCGATGTCTACCGGCAGGTGTCGATCGCAACGGGGTCGAAGCTGGTCTTCATCGCCGGCCAGGTCGCCTGGGACGCCGAGGGGATCACGGTCGGCGAAGGCGACCTCGCCGGGCAGGTCGAGCAGTGCTACCTCAATATCGGCACCGCTCTGGCCGAGGCCGGCGGCTCCTTCGACGACGTGGCGAAACTGACCTTCTACGTCGTCGACTGGACCCCCGACAAGATGCCCCCACTCTTGGAGGGCGTCTCCCGGGCGTCCGCGAAGCTGGGCATCACCCCGGTCCCGCCGGCCACGCTGCTGGGTGTTGCGGCCCTGGACGTCCCCGACCACCTGGTCGAGATCGAAGCCACCGCGATCCTCGACTGAACAGATGCCCTTCGCCCACTGAGCACGGAAGTGCCAACGAGGGTGCTCAGTGGCCAGCCGGCCTGCTCAGCACATCAGGTCTGGTGTGCGGCTTGCCGACGGTAATGGCCGACTCGGGACCAGCCTGATGGCGTCGCCGCCAGTCGGACCAACTCAGCCAGTGGGCGTCGTCGTGCACGGGGCGCACGGCCAGGGCGACGAACACGCGCCGGATTTCATTGCAGCTGAGCGGGATCAGCTCCTCCGGGGCGGGGTGCCGGGCGTGCTCATCGGCACGGACGGCACGCCCTGGCTGTCGGCGCCGCGCAGGGAGCACACGCCGATCATCGCTCCGCGGCGGCCGCCCGCTCGCCAGGCGCCGGCCATCTGCAGGAGCAGGTCCAGGGTCGGCACCAGGACCAGCACCCGCCGCGCGGCGAGACGGTCGGCCGCCGCCACTCCGATCAGGGTCTTGCCGGAGCCGGTGGCGGCGATGACCTGCGTGCGCAGCCCCTCGAACGGGATGCCCTGTCCGGGCTGTTCGGAGAGACGGTGCAGCACCGCGTCGACCGCTTCGACTTGATGCGGGCGAAGAGTGACGGTCACGACGGTGGTCCTCCTGGTCAGGCAACTGCTCTGGTGACTGGGCGGGCGGGCGGCCGTGTGCCTGGCAGTGGACGACCGCCCAGCTGGACTGTGCAGGGCGGGCGCGCCGGTCCCTAGGCGTCCGTGGGCCCCGTGAAGCGGCCGCCCTCTGTTCTACGGGCCCCGTGACGGCCGCGCCCGGGGCGCGCCTCGTTGGCCGCGCGGACCTGCGACGCCAGATGCAACGACTGTCCGCCTCGGCCGGGCTCGCGCCCCTTGGCGGCGATGCCCCAGCGCGACAACTGCCTGCGGGCCGAACCGGCCGCCGATTCCCCCGTGAACCCGAGGTAGGCGGCCACCGCTGAGACGGTCCACAACTCCTCTGACGCGGGCGTGGGGGAGGAGGGAGTGTCGGGCATTGGTCCTCTTCGTTTCCGGTACGGGCCGGCTGGCGAGCAGTGAGCTTCAAGTACGACACTCCATAATGCCTCAATGCGAGGCGTTATGGAGGCGCTTGCGGGGAAGCCGACAGACCTCCCGCCTTCCGCCTGCTGCCGCGCCACCCGTCCCACGCGTGAACCTGTCAGCCGCCGGTCAGTTTCGGAAGTAGGGGAGGGCAGGCCGCGGCGCTCAGTTCATCGCCAACCTCGACCTGTCCACCCGCCGTGCCGCCGGCAGCCCCTTCAACACCCCCAACTCCGCCACCTTCTGCGGCGGCGACCACACCGACTACCCCACCCGCGCCTGTCCTGTCCCGAGGTGGCCCACCATCACCAGGCCGTTCCCGAGGCACACGTTCGATACATGGCCTGCTGGCCTTTTCGTTGGTTCTGTGGATGGGGTGGGTCTGTGGGTGGGAGTCTGGTGATGTGTCGTATCAGCCTTCGAGCTCCTCGGCCGGATCGGCGACCTGACAGGGCGTGGGCGTAGTTCGCCACCGCCTGCCGGAGTTCGGCGATCATGAGGCCACCGTCAGCACGATCTTGCCTTGGATGTGGCCCTGCGCGGCTCGCGTGTGTGCGCTGACCGCTTCGGACAGCGGGTAGGTGCTGTCCACCCCGACCTGGAGCTTGCCCTCGTCGAACAGGTGCCCGATCTCGGCGAGCTGGGGGCCGTTGGAACGTACCTGAATGTTCGAGACGGTGATGTCCAGACGCGTCGTCTCTTCCGGGTCGTACTGGGCGAAGAACACCGGAAGCATGGTGCTGCCGCGCTTGAGCACGGTCAGGAAGCGTGAGCTGTCCGGGCCGCCGACGGTGTCGATCACCAGGTCGACGCCGCTGACCACGTCCGCTGCCTGCGTTGTGGTGTAGTCGATGAACTCATCGGCGCCGAGCTTGCGCAGGAACTGCTCGTGCCGGCTTGAGGCCACCGCGATGACGTGTGCTCCCTTCCCTTTCGCCAGCTGCACCGCGAAGTGGCCCACTCCACCGGCGGCCCCGTTGACCAGCACGGTCATCCCTGGCGTGATCGGCACCGGCTGGTGCACCTGGCCGGTGAAGGGAGACGGCACGTCGTGGCCGAGATCAACCAGGTACTGCCAGGCCGTCAGCACGGCCATCGGCGCCCCGGCCGCCTGTACATGGTCGATACCGGCTGGCTTGTGAGCCAGGTCAGAAGCAGGCGCGGCCACGTACTCGGCGTACGTCCGGCCGTCGAATCCGGGGAACCGCAGCATGCCGAAGACCTCGTCACCGACGGCGAACCCCAGCACGTCCGGAGCGACCGCCTGGACCACGCCCGACATGTCCGTTCCGGGGATCAGGGGGAACTCCAGCGCCGGCCTCATCTCGGCCGGCATGACCTTCATCCCCTCACGCAGGTACCAGTCCGGCGGGTTGATGCCCGCCGCGTGCACCCGGACGAGCACCTCGCCCGGGCCGATCTCGGGAACCGGTACCTCGTCGTACCGCAGAACTTCCGGCCCGCCCGCTTCGTGGAACTGGATCGCCTTCATCACGCCTGTCGCTTTCTCGGGGAAACGTTGCTCCTTCAGTCAAAGCCCGGGACGGCACGGCCGTCCAAGACCGGTTCGGCAACCTGATCATTCCGAAACGGCATGACGCATACCCTGCAAGGGTGAACGATCTCGGACAGGACCTGGAACTGCGGCTGGTGCGCTACTTCACCGTGGTGGCGGCGCACCAGCACTTCGGCCGGGCCGCCGCCGAACTGCACGTGGCCCAGCCGGCGCTGAGCCGCCAGATCCAACGGCTCGAGAAATATCTCGGCGCACGCCTGCTGGACCGCACGCCCCAGGGCACCCGGCTCACTCCGGCCGGCCAGAGCTTCCTCCCCCGGGCCCAAGCCCTGCTGCAGGCCGCCCGCCAGGCCGAGCTGGCCGTGCGTGAACAAGCCGAGACCCAACGAATCGCCATCGGCTACGTCGAAGACCTGGTGATCACTGCCGCCGTACGGGAACTGCGCCACCGCTACCCCAACACCGAGATCGCCACCCGGCATCTGAACTGCCGCGACGTCGGGGCACTGTCCGACAAGCGCGTCGACGCCCTGATCGCGCGGGCCCCGCTGCCGCTCGTTGCCGACGACGTGTTCACCACCCCGCTGTACGAGGAGCCCCGGATGCTCGTGGTCCCGCGCGGCCATCCCTTGGCCGACCGCGCGTCGGTGACCGCGGAAGAACTGGCCGGCGAAGAGGCGGCGCCGTGCGCGTCCGAGACCGCGGACTGGGCTTCCTACCGGATCCTCGGGGCCGGCGTGCCGCCGATCGAGAGCTACGAGGACAAGCTCGAACTCGTTGCGAGTGGCAGGGCGATCGCCGTGCTACCGGTCGGCGATCGGCGTAGCTCACTGCGTCCCGACCTCGTCACCGTCCCGATCGAGGGCGCTCCCCCCAGCCAGGTCGTCCTGGTCAGCCGCAAGGGCGCCCCGAATCCGATGATCAGGAATCTCCGGCTGGCCGCGAAGGCCGTCCTGACCGCCCCGGCATCCTGACCGGGACCAGGCCGGGCAATGACCATGGGCGGCAGGTTCACCACGGCCTCCGAGTGAAGGTCCGCTGGCTCACCGCAGGCTGAACACCGCTCGACGCGGGAACTGCCCGTCTTGTTGCCAACTGCTCTCGGGAAACGACAATGGCCTGTGCTCTCCTCGTAGAGGGCACAGCATCCTGAGCAGTCCGGGGCGCTGGAGTACGTCAAGGCCATGTACTCCAAGTTCGTCTCCACCATGGGTGAGTCCAACTACAACCGCGAGCTCTACCGCACCGCCTGGATGCACCTCATCCGCTCCCAGGCCTTCGCCAACCTGTGGTGGAAAGCCCACCGCGTCTACGCCGAAGGCCTCACGGTCGTCCGCGCCATGGGCACCGACGAACTCCACGTCATCGGCGACTGGCGCGCCGTCTTTCCCGAAGGACGCGGCGTGACCGAAGTCAAGGTCAAGGAGGTCTGCACCGTCGGCCACGCCGATCCCGCACCCCAGGAAAAGACCTGACATGCCCGAGAGGAACCTCGGCTTCGGCAAGTTCGGCGCGCGCGGCATCAAGGGCCACGAAGCCGTCGCCCGCCAGTTCGACGCCCTCGCCGGGTACATCGCCACCTCGATCACCGCCCGCCTGCACTACCTCACCCGCACCGACCACGCCCGCATCGCGGCAGGGGACGCAGGCCTGACCGCCGCTCCCCGCACCATTAAGGCCTGGCTCGCCGGCACCCGTTCACCCTCCCGCGCCGGCCTCGCCGCGATCGAGCGGGCCTATCGCGCGGTCCGCCGGGAGAACGTGGCCCGCTACCTGCTCGCCCGCCTCAACCGCGACAGCCGCGGCACCCGCGTGGAGATCCACCCGCTCAACCAGTCCCAGGTCACCCGCCCGCATAAGCCTTCGCCGCATGATCCGCAGCGAGAATCGGTTGCCATCGGAGCCCTGAATCCCGCCGATCATCGGTTCAATCATTCGCGCATGGAATTCGAACTCACGCCGCCCACCGGTCTCGGCGCCCTGGCCATCGGCATGCCCCGCGAGGCAGCAGACCGGGCACTCGCCTCGTTCCGAGACCCCTCAGCGATCTCGGAATCAGACCAGTTGGGCAGGTTCGTCTTCCGGCCATGCGGCCTGATGGTCAGCGTTCACTGTTCGCGCGGTGAGCTCGAAGCAATCGAGCTGGGCCGACCCGCCAGCGGCCAGGACATTGTCCGGTTCCGCGGCATCGAGGTCTTCGGCCTGCCCGCTGCCGAGGTAGTCACCCTGCTGCGAGGACTCGCCACGATCACCGAGGCCGAGGACGACCCGGCCTCCTTCATCGCACCAGACCTTCTTCTCAGCTTCTGGCGCCCCTTCGAAGCGGACGACGAACCCGACGAAGAACAGGGTTACTACTTCAACTCGGTCCTCCTGGCTCGACCCGGCTACTACGACACACCCGCTGAAGCCGCTGCCAGACTTCGCGCAGCTGGACACCAGGAGCCGTGACCTGACGAGCGTTCTGGCTGGTGACGATCCACCCGTTACCACCGCCTATCAGAGTGGAAGGGCCTCATCAACCACGGTCTTCAGGTCTGCCGGCAGATCAGGTGAGTCCCGCCAGTTCTGGGCAATCAGCAAGAGCGCGACCCATGCGTCACGCGCCTCGGCGTTCGGCTGCCCGGAAAAAAGCGCGTCCAGCACCCGCCTGGCAAGACCGTCGACAACCTCATACAGGGCATTCGAGACCTTGCTCACGTCATCCAGAGGCGAGCCCGCAGCATGGGACGGTGCACCGTCGAGGCGGATGGTGACTGAGGCAGCCGAGTACGTCCTTCCATGGAGGAAGTCACGAAGGCTGCCAACTTGATGACGAGACGGCAGAACCGGCTGATCAGGACTCTGAGACACACCGTCACCCTATTTGAAGCGGGACCGTCGCTAACGTTCCTCACACAGCAGCGAAGCCCTGAACTGCAACGAGGCCACACAGACCCGAGATAACCGGTGCGATCGTCGCGTACATCGAGGCTTGAAGGCTTGGCGAGCGCCGGTGCCACGCACCGGACCACGAGGACCCAAGCCGGCCTGGCCTAGGCGCTGTTTCCCGGATCATGTGCGGAGCCAGATCATGAGGGCTGCGAGGGCGACGGCTCCGAGGTAGATGTATCCGCGCTTGCCATAGCAAGTGGCCACGCCCGGGACCCCGATGCCCCTCACTGCAGGGCTCCTGCGCGGCGGCCCTCGGTGAGCAGCGCTTCCACCAGTTGCGATTTCACGCCCGGCGCCAGGAACGTGAGAGGTTCGGCGGTCTGGTTCCGGTGGATCTCCATGCGGTGCGCTCCCATGTAGAGGTCCACGACCGTTGTCTGCTGGATACCGGTCACGTCGCTCCAGGCCACGGAATCGGTCACCCGGCCGAAGCGGTTGGTCACGGCCACCCCCTCCGCCAGGAGGTAGCACCGGTTCATGCCGAGCCGGGCGGTCAGCAGACGCCATCCGAACGTCACGGTGTAGACCGCGATCACCACCGCCGTCGTCCAGGCGAGGTTCCCGTCGACCTGGTCGGGGGTGAACACGGTGAAACCGGCCATGAGGACCCAGGCGATCAGCAGGAATCCCCGGAGTATCTGCAGCAGGGTGCCCGCCAACGGGGTCATGAGGGCGTAGTCCCCTCGGATCGGACCGAGGCCCAGTCCGGACACGCGAGTGCGCACGATTCCCCCATCAGCCAGATCCGGTCCGAGCCCTGACATGCGGTCGGCAAGGCAGGGCATACCCCTGCGCACGAGGGATCGAACAGGCTTGACCTGGATCGTGCCGGCTGGTCCCAGCGCGGGGGCACGCAGGCGGGACTGGCCGACGCGGTCGTCGCGGGCATCACCGTGTACGAGGCCGCCGTCTTCCCGCTCACGCCCAGCGGCGTCAGCGAAGCCGAACAGATGGCCCGCTGAACCGTGGCCTACCGGCTCGCCACCTACCAGGCCCTCCCCAACACGGTCCGGGTTGCGGCGGCCGCAGCACTGGAACCAACGACGCGGGACGAAACGCAGGGCGGACGCCGACGACGGAACGATCGCGAGCTGGGCCGGGTCGGCCCACCCCGTCAGGATGCGGGCGCAGTCACGGGCTGTCGGGCGGTCGCACTCCTCCAGAGCCGTCATGTCCCGGAAGGAGTAGCCCAGTTGTCGCGGCAGGCGGTCGAGCAGGACGGGCGGACGGTGCAGTCGTGCGATCGCGGCTTCGGCCTTGCTGATCTCTTCCTAGGCGCTGCTTCTCGGGTCTCCCGACGTGGGTGGGGTGTTGGGGTCAGGCTGGCGTCATGGGCCGTGGGGATCTGACGAATGCGGAATGGGCTCGGCTGGAGTCGCTCTTACCTCCTGGTGGTGTACGGGGAGGTCGGTGGAGCGATCACCGTCGGGTGATCAACGGGGTGTTGTACCGGGCGAGGACGGGAGTGCAGTGGCGGGACCTGCCGGAACGGTTCGGGCCGTGGGAGACGGCCTATAAGCGGCATCGTCGCTGGTCAGCCGATAGAACGTGGAAGATGCTGCTGTCTCGCATCCAGGCCGCCGAGGATGCCGTGAGCGGGATCGACTGGGACGTGTCGGTGGGCTCGACCGCGGCGCGGGCTCACCAGCATGCCGCCGGCGCGCGGAAGGCGCCGCCCGCCCCGGTTGCTCAAAAGGGGACCGGCTCGGGGACGAACCTGGTCGATCCGGTCCTGCGGAAACTGGCCGTCCGGCTGGAGGAGGTGGTCAGATCGGCGAATGCCTGGGACGCTCCCGCGGCGACTTCACCACCAAGATCCATCTCGTCGCCGACGGACGGTGCCGACCTCTCGCCTTCGTCCTGACACCCGGACACCACGGTGACGGCCCCCAGCTCGAGCATGTGCTGGAGCGGATCTCCGTGCCCCGGCCAGGAGTCGGTCGGCCTCGCACCCGGCCCGACCGCGTCTTGGCCGACAAGGCCTACACGTCCCGCAGCAACCGACGCTACCTGCGAAGACGCGGAATCCGGCACACCATCCCCGAACGTCTCGACCAGCAACGACACCGGCAGAACCGAGGATCGCAAGGCGGCCGGCCCACCGGATTCGACCGCGAGCACTACAAGAAGCGCAACACCGTCGAACGTGCCATCAACCGACTCAAAGGCTTCCGCGCCGTCGCCACACGCTACGAGAAACGCGCCTACATCTACCTCGGAACCGTCGCCCTCGCAGCCCTCATGATCTGGCTCCGCACATGATCCGGGAAACAGCGCCCTAGGGTGTGTCCGCAAAGTCGTTGGCTCGTTGGTTGGTTCGTGGTACGTCGTCATGAGTTGACTGATGAGTCGTGGGCGGTGATCGAGCCGTTGCTGGCCCCTGCCCGGATGGGTCGGCCGGTGCGGGACCGTCGCCAGGTGGTGAACGGGATTGTGTGGAAGCTGGCCACCGGGGCGGCCTGGCGGGACCTGCCCGAACGCTACGGTCCGTGGAAGACCGTCTATGAGCGCTTCCGTCGCTGGTCGGCCGACGGGACCTGGGACCGTCTGCTCGCCCACGTCCAGCAGCACTCCGACGCCGTGGGGGCCGTTGACTGGTCGATCGTGTGCGTCGACTCCACGACCGTGCGGGCCCCACCGGCATGCCGCCGGGGCCCGAAAAGGGGGACCTGGCCGGGCGAGGCGATCGGCCGGTCCCGCGGCGGACCGACCACGAAGATCCATCTCGCCTGCGACGGTCAGGGACGGCCACTGGCCTTCACTCTCACCGCCGGCAACGTCAACGACTGCACCCAGTTCGAGCAGGTGATGGCCCGCATCCGCATCGAGCGGTGCGGGCCGGGCCGTCCGCGCACCCGGCCCGTCCTGGTCGCCGCGGACAAGGGCTACTCGTCCACGAAGATCCGTACCTGTCTCCGCGGCCGGGGCATCAAAGCGGCGATCCCCGAACGGATCGACCAGATCAACGGCCGCATCAGCCGCGGGGAGAGCCGGTGCCGGTTCAACCGCGCGGCCTACCGCCGCCGCAACGTCGTCGAACGCTGCTTCAACCGGCTCAAGCACAACAAAGCCCTGGCCACCCGCTACGACAAACGCGCCCGCCACTACCAGGCCCTGGTCACCATCGCCTGCCTACGACTCTGGCTCCCCTGACTTTGCGGACACGACCTAGCCCGGACGGCGACAAGACCCCGGAGCCGCTGCCTGTCCCCGACCCTCAAGACCGATGGGCGGCGGCTCCGGCTCGCGGAAGGGGCGGCACCCTTGTGTGGGGGTGCCGCCCTTTCGTGCATGGCGGCGCATACATCCGAGCCCGCCCGGCCGCAACCATTCCCGCACCTCGCGGGTCACACCTGTGCAGCACGGCGGGCCGGGACCCTCCCGGCGCACGGGAAGGTCCGGGGCGGATGGCACGAAGATCATGGGTGCGCGCGGTCGCGACGGCGGTGGGCGCGCTGGCGCTGATGGCGGGGCTGTTCGGCACGGATCCGGCCCGCGCCGACGCGGCGGACGGCGCACGAGGGATGACGGTCCGGTTCGTCGAGCACGAGCTCTTCATCGGGACGGAGCCGGCGAACGTGTTCGTGGCCTACCGGTGGAAGGTGGCGGGCGAGAGCGCGGCACACCACGTTCACCTGGCCGTCGACCTGTCCGGAGTGGCCGACTTCGCCGAGCCGGCACCGTCGGAGCACTGCGACGGCAACCTCTGCACGCTGGACCTGCCGTCCGCCACCTCGGACTACCACGCCATCACGCTGGTGCCGAAGCCCGGTGCGGCCATCGGCAGCAGCGGCACCTTGAGCGTCTCCGGCACGGCGTCGGACGCCACCGTCACCGGCGACCACGTCACCCTGACCAACGGCAAGACGCAGCTGAAGGTGAGCGAGTCCGCCGAGCAGCTGGACCAGGTGCCGGGCGACATGCTGACCTTTCCGCTCGACGTGTGGAACACCGGCCAACTCCCGGCTGCCCAGGGGGTGGAACTGCGGATCGACACCACGGCCGGGCTGCACCTCCAGGGCTCCTGGGCCAACTGCCGCGACGTGTCCGCGAGCAGCCGCGGGGGGCACATCGTGCACGAGACCCTGTGCGACTTCCCCACCCCGGTGGAGCCCGGCCGGCAGTACGCGTTGTCGTCACCGCTGCGGGTCAAGGTCGGCGACGAGGCCCTGCACGACAAGATCTACTACGACGTCACCCCGCTCGCCGACGCCGCCCCGGCGAACGGCCCCGGGACCCCGCTGACCCTGGTCCCCGATGGCGCGACGCCGTCCGACGGGAACCACGAGCCGTCCTTCACCACCTACGTCGACAGCGTCAACCACGCCGACTTCGCCGTCACCGGGGACACCGCCACCGGGCGGCGCGGCGGTCACGCCACGCTGCACGTCACCGTGGTCGACCGGGGGCCGGCGTTGGTGGAGGACCTCCTCGACGACGAGACCGGCCTCTCGGTCCTCGTCAAGCTGCCGCCGGGCACGAAGGCCACGAAGATCCCGCACGACTGCTACCCGCCGGGCACGGACGGGTCGTACCACGGCCCCCGGCTGGGCTGGACCACCTACGAGTGCTACTTCGGCGACCCCGCCCCGGGAGACAGACACGTCCTGTCGTTCACCTTCGCCATCGGCCCCCGTACCCCGGCCGTCTCCACGGGCCAGATCCAAACGCAGGAGTTCTTCGAGGGCTTCGACCCCGACGCCTCCAACGACAGCGCGCCGCTGACCCTGCGGCTGGCGCAGAACGGCTCCGTCTCGGGCGGCACTTCGGCAGGGTCCGGGCCGCTGGCCGGCACCGGATTCGGCGGCGGCTGGATCGCCTGGGCGGCCGGCGCGCTGTCGCTGGCCGGCGGCGCGGCCGTAGCACTTTCCCGACGGTCCCGCGCCGGGAACTGAACCGTCGTCCGGAGGGCCGGAGGGACCTCCGGACGGGTCCGGGGCGGAAGCCGTCGGAGACGGTTGCCGCAGCCGCGCCCGCGACGGCCCGCTCTGCGCCGACCCGACGTAGCGGCGCCGACGAACAGCGGCTTGGGGGAAAAGGGCGGCGGGGTTCGGACGGGTGTGCGACCCTCCGGGGCGTGAGTGGATCTTTCAGGGTGCACAGCGTCTTCGCGGCGGCGCTCGCCGTAGCCCTGTTGCTGTTCGTCGCGGTCACCTGGCTGCCCGGACCGTCACCGGGGGACGGCACCGGGTGGGCGGTGATGGTCATGGTCGGGGCCGTCGTCCTCGTGCCGGTGGCCGTCGTCGTGCGGCTACGGCTGAACGACGTGGGGGTCGAACTGTGGCCGGTCTTCCGGAAGGAGCTGCCCCGGCCCCTGCGCCGAGTGCTCCTCGGGCTGGTGCTGACGGCCGTCGCCTCGTTCGTCCTGTCGTTGGCCCACGGCGACCCGGAGCTGTCCGGCCCGAAGGCGTACGGCGACCGGTACTGGGCCGAGTACGGCCGCAACCATCATTACAGGGAAGTCGAGTTGACCAGGGCCGAGTACGAGGTGGCCGTCGAGGACTCGCAGCGCGACGTGCTCTCCTTCGCGAGCTGCGTCGCATCCGTTGGCGCCTGTGTGGCGTTCACGGCCCGCGAGAACTTCCGGGTGGACCGGTGGTCCTAGGTGTATTGATCACGAGCGTCGTTGACACTTGCCGGGCTTGATCATGGCGAAGACCTCCGATGTGGTGGAGTTGTCTAAGGGCTGTCCCGTAATCCCCGGTGGATCAGCGCGCGGCGTCAGATGCGGTGCATCGCAAGGCGGAAGGTCATTCTCATACTGGGCGTATTCGGGCGATCCGACAATGCGGCGAGGTGCCGTAGCTGTCGTCGCGCGCCCGCCGGGGATTACGGGACAGCCCTTAGGAACACACCGCACGGAGGTCTTCGTGTCCCACCGCAATGCCCGGCTGACCGTTCATGGCAGGCGACTGCTCGTCGAGCGTGTCCGCGCAGGTCGGCCCGTCGCGCATGTGGCGGCCGAGATGGGCGTCTTACGCGTCACGGCCCACAAGTGGATAGACCCCTGGGCCGCCGGGCCGGCCGGGCCACCCGTAGCCGGATGGGCTTCGACTACGTCCACTCCGCCGTCGACGACCACTCCCGCTTCGCCTACAGCGAGATCCACAGCGACGAGAAAGCCGCGACCTGCGCGGGCTTCCTGACCCGCGCGGCCGCGTTCTTCCATGCCTGCGGCATCACCCACATCGAGCGGGTCATGACCGACAACGCCTGGGCTTACCGCAAGAGCGTTGCCTGGAAGGCCGCACTGGCCAACCTCGGCGCGACCGGCAAGCTCACCCGCGCCTACCGGCCCCAGACCAACGGCAAGGTCGAACGCTTCAACCGCACCCTGCCCGACGAATGGGCCTACCTACGGCCCTACATCAGCAACCAAGAACGAGCCGAAGCCTTGGCAGACTTCCTTCACACCTACAACCACCACCGCTGCCACACCGCACTCGGCGGACAGCCACCCATCACCCGCGTCAACAACCCTGCGGGTCAATACACACCCGGCTGAGCATCTACGCCGTCGCCGAGGTCCTGCGCTCCTGGTGCATCTGACCTGGGCGACGGGCGTACGCCGGTCCCGGCTGATCGCGTCGGCGCCCGCCCGCGTACGGCGCGCCCCGACGGGTCTGCGAGGATGTCCGGCGGCGTCCGCACCGGGCCCCGCAGCGCTGCGCGGGTCCGGAAATGCGCAGGCGGCGACGGGCGGACGGGGTCGGGACCGGCGGGCAGGAGAGCGGAGTGGTGGGGGACGTGCCGGAGTACCCGGAGTACGTTGCCGCGGCGGTGTTCGCCGTGGGCGTCGTCGTCCATGCCGTGCTGGCGCCGCACCGGTTCTCCACCGCTGTCCTGTTCTGCCTCGCGGTGACGTCGGCCGGGCTCGGCGGGGCCGCCCGCAGTGCGGAGACTCACCCCACCGTCGTGACCGTGCTCGCCGTCGCCGCCCTGCTCATGACCCTCGCGCTGGGGCTGCTCCTGCTGGTCGACAGCATCGTCCTGGTCCGGCGCTACGGACCGCAGGCGTCCCTGCTGGCCACCGGCGCCGCCGGCTGCGCCCTGCTGGCGGTGCTCGGCCTCGACGCGGTCGTCCAGACTGCCGGGGGCGAGGTGGCGGGTGCCCTCATGGTGGCGGTGAACGCGGCCGCCGGATACCTCAGCCTGCTCTTCCTCGCCTTCACCGTCTACGTGTTCGTCCAGGGCCGCAGCACCCCGCCGCCGGAGACCACCCATGTCGTCGTCCTGGGCGCCGGGCTCAATGGCGACCGGCCCGGTCCGCTGCTGCGCCGCAGACTGGAGCGGGCCCTCGCGGTCGACGACGCCGGCGCACCGGACGCAGACGGTGTGGTGTTCGTCGTCTCGGGCGGCCAGGGCGACGACGAGGTGCGCTCCGAGGCGGACGCCATGGCCGACTATCTGCGCGCACGCGGGGTGGCTGCCGACCGGATCGTGCGGGAGGACCGCTCCGTGAACACCGGGCAGAACCTCCGCTTCAGCGCGGCTCTCATGGACCGCACCGCTTCCGGGCACCGTGCCACGGTGGTCACCAGCGGCTTCCACGTCTACCGCACGGCCCTGCTGGCCCGTCGCGCCGGCGTCCTTGTCCACGTCGTGGGGGCGCCGACCTCTCCCGCGTACTGGCTCTCCGCGACCCTGCGTGAGTTCGCCGCCGTCCTGTGGTTGGACCGGCTGCCCCTGATCGGGCTCAGCCTGCTGCTGGCGGTGCCTGTGGCGACAGCGACCTTCCAGCGCTGAGCCACGCCGACCCTGCCGCCCCGGGCAGCAGGGTCGGCGTGGCTTCGTCAGCAACCCGCGCCCGCGCCGAACAGCGGGGGTGGCCGCTGGCTGACGGAGCTTGCAGGTCACAGCGCGATCAGATGATATCTGAGAGCTTCGTGGACGATCTGCTCTGCATTGAAGTCATCGGGACTGGGATTGACTTCTCCGGCCAGGATGCGGCCGTCGAAGGTGCCGATGATAGCGACGCTCTGCCGGCGACAGCCTCCTCACCGAATTCCTTGAGGAGTTGGGCTGTACCAGTGGCGACCGACGACCCCGCGCGCGTCACTCCCTGGCCTCGGGACCGGGGGTCCTAGAGCGATCTAGCGCGCGGCGAAGGCGGTGACGTATCCGGACGGTCAGGGGTGGTCGTCCGCTGGGAGGGGAGTCGGTGCGTCCGGTGCGTGCGCGCGTGTCGGCGATCTGCGCCGGAGTGAAGCGGCTGGCCCAGGAGACGGTGTCGTGGCGGATCCAGTAGTGGGATTGGCAGGGGTAGCTCCAGTTGCCGACGGAGGGGGAGAGGCTGACGGTTGTCCCGTCGAACGTGAGGGACCAGTCGGTGGGGCTGAGCGGGGTGACGACGGTGCTGCCGCATCCGCAGGCGCACAGATGGACCGCGGTTGTGAACGTCAGTGACACGTACAGAACGCCGCGTTCCAGGGGCTCGGGGATGTAGTCGACGAAGCGGTGGGTGAGGCGGACCGGTTTCACGGGGTGTCCTCGTTGGTGAGCACGTTGCCGTCGATCTGATAGACGCTGTGCATCTCCTCCTCCAGGTCCAGGTAGAAGCCCTGGAGCTTCTTCCACTTGATGACTGCGAGGACGGCGTTGAGCGCGTTGAGGTCGACGATCTGGATGTTGCGGTCATAGGCGTTGGGACCGGATCCGTCGGCGAGCGGGATGCGCTGGTTGCGGTGGACGTGCTCCCGCGGGGACGGAGTGCTGGCAGTGACTCGGACCAAGCCCGAGAGCCGGCCGTCGTCCGTCTCGTACATGCCCATCCCGACGTCGATGAACGGGACCTGGCCCTGTTCGAGATGCTCGACGATCAGCCGGCGCGCGCCGTTGTCGTCCACGCAGACGAAGACGAAATCCGAAGAACGCAGTCCACCGACATTCGCGTCGTCCACACGGACCGGATGGGCGACGACCCCGTCCCGCATGCGGGAGTAGAGAGCCGCGTAGTGCTCGGCTTTGTTGGGGGAGCCGGCCAGGTCCTCGGGAGCCGTGGCGCCGGGGGAGCGGAACGGGTTGTGCTGCAGAAAGACGTCGCCGTCATAGAGGTGGATCTCGGCGACGTGCGTCTTGGCGACGAGGTCGAGGACGTGACTCCCCCTGCCGCCCAGACCCACGATGGCGATGCGATGTCCTGCCAGGCGTGCCGCAGCCGTGCCGATGCCGGCCCGGCCGGTGGCGGTGTCGGCGTAGCGGAAGACGGACCTTTCCCCGGTGATGCCAGGGACGGAGAAGGTCGTCGCGGTCGCTTCTGGGTCCAACTGCTGGGCAGGGGAGGCCAGGATGGCGATGTAGGTGGTCATCTTCGCGTGGTAGTCCGGGTATCCAGCGGCCGGCTTGCTGGAGAAGACGAAGTCGATCTCGACATCCTGTGCAGGCGTCTGGCGGCCCCGGCTGTTGATGAGAGCTTCCAGAGGCTGCCCGAGACCGTCGCACGGTTCGAGGCCGGTGAACATGGCCACGTGAGTGTTGGGCGCCACGGTCACGTCATTGGACAGGGACAGCTCCGACACCAGGGTCCCGTACCGCACGGTGCGACCGCGGTCCAGGTAAGGGACATGGTGCACCAGCAGCATCCCGGAGCGGATCTCTACCTCGTACCCCTCGTCCACCAAGCGCTTCAGATCGGGGCTACGACTTGTCAGTGGCGGTGACACTGAGCACCGTTCCGTTCTTGATGTGCACGTCGGCACCTGCGGTGAGGGTGCCCTCGGCGGGCTTCTGGTGGGCATGCCGATAGCTGACCGTGATCAGTACGTTGGGGCCGGTGGGCACCTGGGTGAAGGCGGGCGTTTCCTCGAGCCTGCGGCGAATGAGGTAGCCGACCACAGCGACGACGACGCTCGCCCAGAAGGTATCGGGTGTGTCAATTTAACGGCTGATCTTGGTTGTTGAAGGTCAGTTGCTGCTCGGGGTCAAGCGGCATTGACCGCACTGGGGGCCATGACAACGACGCATGAAGTCGCCCGGCCGCAGGTTGGGCGGGGCCTGCGCCTGTTATCGGACCCGCGTGGCCGGGGTGCTGAGAGGATCCGCAAGGTTCTGCGGCGGGCCGGGTGCACTGAGTTCAGCGACGTGGAGGACGAGTTCGCCGTCGATAGCGGGCAGGACGGTGCACTGCTCCTGGTGGCTTGCACAATCGACGAGTCGGCGGCAGCAGAGCGAGAGCTACGGCGCTACCGGCAGGCGCTGACTGACGTGGTACGTATCGAGTCGCCGCCCGCGGACCGCACCAGGTTGCTGGTGTGGGTTTCGCGGGCGGTGGCGCAGGCGAGGGCGCCGGCGCTCGACAGGTCGGGCCTTGCTGCTGGGGCTCGTCTGTTCACCCGTCTGATCTGCTGTGATGGCGGGGCGCTTGGAGTCCGGTGAGGGTGTGCGGGGGTCGCCGTCTACGTCGGCCAAGCCCCTCTTTCCGTCCCTGAAGGAGCTCCGCCATGCCTGAACGCAACACCGCCGTCCGTAGCCTGCGCGATCTTGGTCTGGCGGCCCTCCCGTCGCCGGCTCCGCCTGGTCTTCGAGTGCGTCGCTCGTGGTGGGGTGGGTTGCTGCGGGCGCTGGTGGCAGGTCTCGTCGTAGTGGCCGGCCTGGCCCTGCCCATGGTGGCTCCGCAGCCCGCCCAGGCCGTGCCGCCCGGCACCTACGCCTACGTCACCAACTTCAACGCTGACACGGTGTCCGTGATCAACACAGCGACGAACACGGTGGCGGTCACGGTTCCCGTCGGCGATGCGCCGTGGGAAGTGGCGGTGTCGCCGGACGGCACCCGCGCCTACGTCACCAACCGCGCCGATGACACGGTGTCCGTGATCAACACCGCGACCGACACAGTCGTCGCCACCGTCCCCGTCGGCCTTGAGCCCCTGGGGGTGGCGGTGTCGCCGGACGGTACCCGCGCCTACGTCACCAACTTCAGCGCCAACACGGTGTCCGTGATCAGCACGAACATCAACACCGTCGTGGCCACCGTCCCCGTCGGCGCTGCTCCCATCGGGGTGGCGGTGTCGCCGAACGGCACCCGCGCCTACGTCACCAATTCCGACGCCGACACGGTGTCCGTGATCAACACGGCGACGAACACGGTCGTCGCCACCATCCCCGTCGGCGGCTTCCCGTTCGGGGTGGCGGTGTCGCCGAACGGCACCCGCGCCTACGTCACCAATTTCAACGCTGACACGGTGTCCGTGATCAACACGGCGACGAACACGGTTGTCGCCACCATCCCCGTCGGCGATGCGCCCCAGGGAGTGGCGGTGTCGCCGAACGGCACCCGCGCCTACGTCATCAACGCCGACGACGACACGGTGTCCGTGATCAACACGAACACCAACACGGTCGTGGCCACCGTCCCCGTCGGCGATGCGCCTCGAGAGGTGGCGGTGTCGCCGGACGGCACCCGCGCCTACGTCACCGACGCCAACGCCGACACGGTGTCCGTGATCAACACGAACACCAACACCGTCGTGGCCACCGTCCCCGTCGGCGACCTCCCGTTCGGGGTGGCGATCGGGGTCGTGCCCCAGCCGGCGCTGACCTGCGCGACCGCCACGGCCACCATCACCGGCACCAACCGCAATGACGTCCTGACCGGCACCCCCGGCGACGACGTGATCTTCGCTCTCGCCGGGAACGACGTGGTCGACGGCCGCGGCGGCAACGACCTGATCTGCGGCGGCGACGGCAACGACGTGCTGTCCGGCGGCGACGGCAACGACCGCGTCGAGGGCGGCAACGGCAACGACACCCTCACCGGCGGCAACGGCAACGACGCCATCGAGGGCGGACCCGGCAACGACGCTCTCAACGGCGGACCCGGGACCAACACCAACAACGGCGGAACCGGCCACAATGCCTGCACCAACCCCACCACCGGAACCGGCTGCAACACCTGATCAACGATCACCAGAAACGGGCCCCGGCACGTCCCTCGCCGCAGCAGCGACGACGCCTGGGGCCCGTTTTCGACGCTCCGCGACACAGCCCGTCAGGGGGCCTGCTTCGCGCCGGGTTCTGGAGGCACTGGCCGTCGCGCTCGCAGGCCGCGCTGGCACCCGGCTGGCCGTAACACTGCACAGTGCGGTCAGCCGGACAACGCTGCTGCGGCTGCTGATGGCCCTTCCTGATCCCTACTGGGAAGCGCCCAAGGTGCTCGGGGTCGATGATTTCGCCACCCGCCGCGGGCAGCACTACGGGACCGTGCTCATCGACTGCGAGACCCGCAAACCGCTCGCCCTGCTGCCAGGACGGGACGCGCGGACGCTGGCCACGTGGCTGCGTGAGCATCCTGGGATCGAGGTGATCTGCCGGGATCGTGCCGGCTCCTACGCTGAGGGCGCCCGCGCTGGGGCCTCACAGGCAGTCCAGGTCGCTGACCGCTTTCACCTGTGGCAGAACCTTGGCACCGCGGTGGAACAATGCGTGCGCTGGCACGCCGTCTGCCTGCGGTCACCCGGCTCCGGCCTGGGTGAACTGCCGGATATTGAACCGCCGTCGGCAAGGGAGATGTCGCCGATCGAAGCCCGTATCCGTGAACGTCACGCCATCGTCCACGCGCTCCTCCATAAGGGCCATGGCATTCGGGAGATCGCTCGTGAGTTACACATGGGTGGAAACACGGTCCGCCGATGCGCCCGCGCGGCAACTCCTGAGGAGTTGCTCGGCGGCCGACAGCAACCTCGGTCAAGCCAGCTCGACCCCTACAAGTCCCACCTGGACAAACGCTGGGCAGAAGGGTGCACCAACGCGATCCAGCTCCACTCCGAGCTCCAGGACCTCGGCTACCGCGGCAGCTACCAGATCATCAGCGACTATCCACGGCCACGACGCCGACGCCGTATCCGCGTCGTCGGGCCCGCGCCACCAGGACTCCGACAAGTCACTGGGTGGATCATGCGGCACCCCGACCGGCTCTCGGAGAGTGAGGGAAAACAGCTGACCGAAGTCCTTACCCGTTGCCCGGAGCTCGAGGCGGCCCACCGCCTCGTCCGCAGCTTCGCTGCCATCCTCACCACTCGCACCGGCCAGCATCTGAAGGACTGGGTCTTCAGCGCGCGAGCCGAGGAGCTTCCGGGCCTCCACTCTTTCGCCACCGGCATGGAGAAGGACTCTTCACCCAGAGGACCATGCATCGCTTGAGGACATCACGCTCCATCTCCAGCTCGCGGATCCGCTTGTTCTTCTCCGCCGCATCCCGCCGCAGCCGCTCCAGCTCGGCCCGCTCGGCTTCGCGCAGCCGCCCGCCCGGTGCGGGCTCGGCAGGCTGGTCGGACGACGCCGATCCGTTGCGCCGCCACCGCGACACCCAGCTGTGCAGCGTGCCGGAATGCACACCGAGCTCCTCGGCGACCTCCGGGATCGGCCTGCCCGTCTCGATCACAATGCGTACAGCACCCTCACGAAACTCAGGCGTGTACGTCCGTTGCTTGGACCCCATGAACCCCAACTTCCCCTGCAATCACGGACTCCACGCTACGAGGGGAGGGACACGCGAGGATTGTCAGAGGCCATGTTCACCATTCTCTCAGGTACAGGGGCCCGCTCCGGAACTGGCCGGAAACAGATGTGCCGCGGGTGGGAACCGATGGGCCGCGGGCGGTGTAGCAAGAGTGTGAGGACGCGGGAGGGGGGCCGCATCGTCGTCGACGAGGCCGTGGTGATCGCACGGGTACGCGCCGGGGAGTCGGAGGCGTACGCGGAGCTGGTCCGTGCCCACACGGGCATCGCGATCAGGGCGGCCAGGGCGCTCGGAGCGGGCGCGGACGCGGAGGACGTGGTGCAGCAGGCCTTCATCAAGGCGTACTGCTCGCTGGGGCGCTTCCGGGACGGCTCGGCGTTCAAGCCCTGGCTGCTGTCGATCGTCGCCAATGAGACGAGGAACACAGTGCGGACGGCGGTGCGTCAGCGGACGCTGGCCGGCCGGGAGGCGGCGCTGGCGGAGGCGGCGCCGCTGATACCGGAATCGGCGGACCCGGCGGTCGCGGCGCTGGAGTCGGAGCGGCGCTCCGCGCTGCTGGCGGCTCTGGAGCAGCTGAGCGAGGACCACCGTCTCGTCGTCACGTACCGCTATCTCCTGGAGATGGACGAACCGGAGACGGCCCAGGCCCTGGGCTGGCCGCGCGGCACGGTGAAGTCCCGGCTCAACCGCGCCCTGCGCAAGCTGGGCCGGCTGCTGCCCGCCTTCGAACCTCGGGAGCCTCGGGAAGGGGGTGACGAGCATGAGTGAGCCGTACGAGGGCGGAGGCGCCGACGATGCGGAGTCCGGCCGCGAGGGGGCCCGGCGAGCCCGTGCGGACGTCTCCCGGCTGCCGGACGAGCTGCGGGCGTTCGGGCGGTCGCTGGACGGCCCGGGGGCCGGCGTCGAGGAGTCGATGGTCGAGCGGGTGCTGGAGGACATACTCGCGATGGGGGTACCGCCCGCGCCTTCCGGGCGGCGGGAGGGGATCCCGGACCCGGCGTACGGGGCTCGGGGCCCCCGTGAGCGGCTGCGCGCGGTGCGCCGCTGGGCGAGGGCCCGCCGGCGCGCGCTCACCGCGGGCCTGTGCGGAGTGCTGGCGGTCCTGGTGCTCACGCCCCCGGTGCGGGCGGCGGTCGTCGACTGGTTCGGCTTCGGCGGGGTCGAGGTGCGCTACGACCCGTCGGCGGTGCCCTCGGCCGGGGCCCGGGTGCCGGGCTGCCCCGGGCCCTCGCTGACCCTGGCGCAGGCCGGGCGACGGGCCGGGTTCGAACCTCTCGTGCCCGACGCCCTCGGCGCGCCGGACGCCGTGACCGTGACACCCGAACCGGGAGGCCGGCTGTTGATGAGCCTGTGCTGGATCGAGCACGGGCGCACGGTCCGGATCGACGCGTATCCGGCGCGGCTGGACATCGGCTTCACCAAGACGGTCCGGGAGCCGCCGGAGTGGCTGCGCCTGGACGGCGACGAGGAGTTCGGCGATCCGGCGCTGTGGTTCCCGAGGCCGCATCGTCTGAGCTTCTGGCTCGTCGGCGCGGACGGCGGCCGCTTCACCCGCTCCGAGCGGACCGCCGGGCCCACGCTGCTGTGGATGCACGAAAGCGAGGTGACGCTCCGGCTGGAGGGCGTGTCCTCGAGGACCCGGGCACTGGAGATCGCCAGGTCGCTGAAGTAGCCGGGTTCGCCGTCTCCGGACCCGGCTCGGAATGCGTGGGCTGCGGACGGGAACCCCGGCCGGTCGAGCGGTGTACCAGAAGTGACACGCGACGTGCGGGCGGGCCGCACGTCGATCGACCGGCCGGTTCGGGGGGTTCCATGCGCAGAGTTCGTGAACTGCTCACGGTGGTGGGGGCGTTGGTGGTGGTTCTCGCGGTGGCGCTGTCAGCGGCGCCGTCCGCCCTCGCCGGCGGCCCGACGAGTGTGCTGGTGGTCTCGCCGGAGAGTTCGGAGGGCGCCGCTCTCTACTACTCGGACGCGCGGTACGGCGAGTTGATGCGGCTCCTCGGCGAGGCGAGCTCGGGCAGCCGAAAGGATCCACCCGGGCTCGGCGTCGCCGACGGACACCAGCTCAATGTGACGTGGCTGGTCCATGACGTGTCTGCCTGGCGGGTGGACCGTGTCTATCCGGACGCTCCGCGGAGCCGGGACGTCTGGATCAACACCACGACCGACATGACGACCATGAACAGCTACTGGCACAAGGCCCAGCACCCGGCCCAGGTGCGGGCGCTGTTCAAGAAGCTGGGCGTCCTGGGCAAGGCGAAGCAGCGGGGCGACGGGGGAATCCGCCCGGGGCCCTGGCAGACGCCGGAGGTCACGAGCGCCGCTCCCGCACCCGCGCGGACGCCCGCTCCCGCCGCCGGGCCGGCCACGAGGACCGCCGCCGCGACCGGCGACGGCACCGACTGGTGGTGGGCGATACCCGGGGCGGCGGCAGGAGCCGTGCTGGCCCGGATACGACGGCCTCACAAGGGGGAGCCTCGACAGGAGCTGCGGGACGTGTAGGTGCCGGCCGGATCGAGGGGGACGTATGAGGGGCCGGGGCGAACGGATCAGGAACGGGGTGCGGGTCCTGTTACTCGTGTCCATGGCATTGGCCGCGCTCGGCGCAGCACAGGCCCCTGCCTCGGCGGGTGCCTGGGGGCTCGGTAAGGGCGACAGCCCGGACATGGCCCTGGTCATCGCGGGCGACACGGGGCGGACGACCACGCTGCACGCCGAGGAGCGGGACTTCGGACGGCTGTGGCGGCTGCTGTCGCCCCGGTACACGGGGACCGAGAGGGTGCCCGAAGCGTGGACGCACGGCCGTTTTCCCGAGGTGCGGGTCACCGTGATCTGGGGGCTGACCGGTGTCGGGGGCTGGCCGCAGACCAGTCGGGCGCCCGGCGGCGATGTCGCCGTCGAGCGCCAGGACCAGCTGTTCCTCACGCCGGGCGGAACGCTGTGGGTGCGTTCGGATCCCTCGCCCGACGTGGTGGACGACGACATCCGCTGGCATCGGGCGCCGAGCGCGATGTTCGGGCAACTGGCGCAGGAGGGGAGGCTATTCGGTTCCCGGCCCGCGGCGGTGGCCGCCGTGGCGGAGCCGGACGCGGTGGACCGGGCGCGGTGGGTGCTGCCCGGACTCGCGGTGGGCTTGGCTCTCGGCGCCGGTGTTCCGTGGTTCATACGGCGCGCGGCGGCCCGGCGTGAGGACGCGGGACCGCCGCGGGAGCCACGACAGGAACTGATCGACTTGTGAGGACCGGAGGGCAGGGTCAAAGTCGTCGAGGAGGGGCAGGAGCAGGGGGGTTCCGGTGGTGATCGCGGCTCGGGCAGCGGTCACCGACCAGCCTGCCGGGTAGCCGGTCACCTCGACGCCGTAGTCGTCGTAGTCGTCGTGCCGGGTGCCGGGTGCCGGGTGCCGGGTGCCGGAGCGGTGGAGGAGGAGTTCTGCGCGGGAGGCGACACCGAAGTATCAGGCGCGGGCCGGGGCGGCGAGACCGCTGAGGGCGACGGTGCGGTGTGGATGGTGCGGGTCGGTGGCGATCCGGATCAGGAACGGGACGGCGAGAGCGGCGGCGGCCCGGCTGTCGTCGGCGCACATGCCGATCAGTACACCCATTGCTCTACGTGCCGACCCGTTTTTTGGTGTGCAGCAGGCGAACGGCCTCCCGGGCGTCCTCCCCGTGAGGGAAGTTTCCCCAGGGAAGGTTGTCGAGGTCGGCTCCGTCGATGTTCTCGGGCCGGATGGTCGCTGTCACGGCCCGGATGTCGAATGGGCCTCCCGCGAACGATGCCAGATCCGCCCCGTCGACCAGAGCCCCTGTACATCGCGAACGTCGGATCGGTCCGCCAGTCCCCCACGCCACACCCCCGTCGAATCCATCAGAGACTGGATCATGGGTGATCCGGACCAGGCAAAGCGACCGGGCAGCCAGGGCGCTGCACGCCGCAGACCATATGAACTCAGAAATCCCAGCTCAGCACGTCCCTGCGGCTCTCGCGTGGGCCATCCATCGCACACAGGGGCCGAGTAGCGCGTTTAAGGGCCAACTATCGTGCGCAGGCAGAATCCTCCGGTGTGACTGCGCACTGCATCTGGGCGCCGATGCTCGGAATCGGTCCGATGGCGATTCGCAATTCGCTGTGACTGGCGGATGCAGCGTTCTTTCAGTATCCCCAGCCAGCGTAGATGGTGACGTTCTCGCCGTTGTCCCTGGCTCCGATGCACACGTCACGCCAGTCGAGCAGCCAGCCGCTGGAGTGGCAGCTCTCCTGCTGGAGGCCCAGTACGCGGATGATCTCCGAGTGGGACAGGCCGTCTTTGCTGGTGACCGTCGCGGCGCGCCAGCAGCCGCCGGAACCGCAGCTGGTGCCTTCGTCGATCAGGGTGATGCCTGGCGGTAATGAGGGGAGGGCCTTGGACGACGGGGGGTCCGAGCCTTCGCTGATCATCAGGGCGTACAGGAGGCCGACCACGAGGGTGAGGGCGAACTGCGTCCCCAGGAAGCCGATCGCTCCGTTGCGGCGGGGGATCCATTCCGGGGGAGGGGAGTTCTCGTGTCGTCCTTCCAGTCCCGCGCCGCAGGCGATGAGCAGGGGCGCGAGGGCCGTGAACACGAGATGGGCGTCGGGCCTGGGAGCGTCGATCCAGCCCTGCTGGACGCTGATCAGCAGACCGGCTCCGGTGAGCAGCACGCCGCCGATCGCGAAGCCGACGGAGCGGGTGCGGGCGATCATCCCCCAGACGACGGTGGGCGCGACGGCGAAGAGTATCCCCAGGATGGTCAGCATGCACGGGAGACGTGTGGCTCCGAGCGCTCGGTTCCACACGGCTGGGGCTCCCCGGCGTGGCTGAGCATTTCAGTCGGCCGAAAAGGCCGACTGAAATGCTCAGCCACACGTAGTCAGAGGCCGGAATTGCGCAACGGGTATTCGCAAAGGTACCCATGGGTGCATACTCGGTGTATGGCTGACACCACCGTGAAGGTTGACTCCGAGACCAGGGACCGGTTCGCTGCGGTCGCCGCAGCCCGCGGGCAGAGCGTGCGCGCCTACCTGGCCGACCTGGCCAGAGTTGAAGAGAACCAGATCGCGCTGAGCAGGGCGACGGCTGAGTTCCGCGGCATCATTGCCCGCCCCGGCCTGGCCGAGGCCTTCGACGACGCCTTCCCCGACGACGCACCCGGCCGCCACACCAGCGCGGGGCGGGCGGCCTGACCCTTGGAACTGCACATCGACATCCGATGGCTCCTCGACCGACAAGAGGAACTACTCGGCAAAGAGCTCGGAGTCCGGGACTACTCCGGCCTGGTGGCCGCTGTCGCCCGGCACCGGGTGAACACACCCCAGCTGGACTCCGGCGAGCCCGATGCCTACTGGCGGGCCGCCGCCCTGCTGGAGCAACTGGTCCTGCTGCGCCCGCTGCCGGCCCGCAACGCCTATTTCGCATACGGCGTCGCGGTGGCCTACATCCGAGCCTCGGGGCAGGAAGTCGACGACTCCTTCGAGCCGTGGCGGGACCTGATCACCGACATTCGCGCGCTACGGCTCACCGTCTACGACATCGCCGACCGGCTCCGTTCCTGGCAAAGTGCTACATGAGACTGGTCACGGAGGCTGGTTGAGTCCAGCTGAGCCCGACCCTCATGCTGCACCTTAGGCGTGTCCGGCGGGCGATCGGCTAGAGGGCGTCTGAAAAGCCTGTCAGCGGGCAAGTCGCCTGGTAGCGGGGTGGTGTCGCACTTTCGGGGGCTGGGGTGTGCGGGCTGCGTACCCGATACTCGACGGATCTGTCCGATCCGGAGTGGGAGATCCTCTGTCCGCTGGTTCCGGCGGTCAAGCTTGGTGGACGACCGGCAAAACACACCCGGCGGGAGATCCTCAACGCACTGGCGTACTGGCTGCGGGCCGGCTGCGCCTGGAGACTGCTGCCGCATGACCTGCCGCCGTGGCAGACCGTCTGCCACTACTGGCGGCGATGGCAGCAAGAAGGCGTGTGGGAGCGGATGCCGACAGCGCTGCGTGAGCACGAACGTGTGCAGCTCGGCCGCGATCCCACTCCCAGCGCGGCCATCATCGACAGCCAGAGCATTCGGGCCGGCGAACGCGGCGGCCTGCACGGATACGACGGCGGCAAGAAGGTCAGCGGCATCAAGCGCCACCTGCTCGTCGACACCCGTGGCACCGTCCTGGTCACCTGCGTGAGCCCGGCCAGCGTAGGCGATCGCGACGGCGCCGCGGTGCTGTTCTCCCAGGCCGCTGATGCCTTCCCGCGCCTTCGGCACGTGTGGGCGGACCAGGGATACCGCGGCACCGACTTCCATACCTGGGCCCAGGAAGCCACCGGCATCACTGAGCTCTTTCAGCGTTGCCGCTCCAGGGTGAGGACCGCAGCCGCGATTGACGACATTCGATTTGGGCTGCAGCGCGCGTGATGGAAGATCCGCCAAGACTTCAGGCGGGCCACGCCTCGTTCGACTGGTGCCCGTGTTGCCGACAGCGCGCGGTTGACGGTGCGCTGGGTCGGTGACAGGTCACGACCGGGTGGGCGTCTGACCGGTGTCGTCACCCAGGGGCCGGCTCCAAGGTAGGCGCGGTCGGCGAGGATCGGGACATCCTGGCGTTCGCAGATCGGGATGATCCGGTGGGTGCGGGCCGCGGTCAGGTCGTGGGTCCGGCCTGGCAGGGCGGGTGAAAACCACAGAACCCGGCCGGCCGGGTCGGTCACGACCTGGACGTTCACCCCGTGGCGTCGGTGCTTGGCGGAGTAGTCGGTCCGGCCATCGCCCAGGCGGTCGCATGCGGCGAGGGTGCCGTCGAGCAGGACGAAGTCCGGGTCGGCTTCACGAAGGACCTTGAGCAGGCCGGGTGCCCGGGCCGCGAGCAGGTCGACCACGGTGTGGGTGTAGGCGTGGGCGGTGCCCACCGAGATGCCGAAGCCTGCGGCGATCTGCGCGAGGGTGTCGTGTTTGCGCAGGTACACCAGAGCGACCAGCGCGCGCTGGTGCGGTGGGAGCTTGCAGCGGCGGTCACCCTCACGGGTGACGATGAGCATGGTGACCCACTCGACCAGCGCGTGCGGCAGGTCGAGTGCGGCAGGGTGGGGAACCAACGAGGCTCCTGCACCGACGGGTTGGAACTTCGAACACCCCCCAACGGCACAGGAGCTTCGTGCGTTGCGGGTCCCGCCACCGTGAGGTGAGCGGCCTGTCACCCATCCTGACGCGGCGGCACTTCTGTAACCGGCTGCGGGAGGGTACGTGACAGACCTGGCAGCTCATTGGATCAGGTCGGTGTGGGGATGCTCGGGGGAGGTCGGGCAGACGTAGATCTGCATGTTGTCGGTGCTGCCGACTTCGACCTTGGTCGGCTGCGAGGGGCGCTGGCCACAGCAACTACCGACGGTGTTGGCGGCGTAGGCGGCGGCCTGTTCTTCGTGAGGTGCCCAGCTGTGTCCCTCACCGCCGTCCCATTCGAAGGAGGCGATGGTCAGCAGCGGGACCATCTGTACATCACAGACAGCGCAGAATCGGCGATACGGGTCGGTGCGGCCCCACGGAGGCCAGCCGCCGACCTTCCAGCCGGGCGCGTCAGCCAGATGGACGTCATAGAACTCCCGCGGATAGTCCGCGTAGGAGCTGTCCACGTCGGCGCCGGCTGCCTGCCATCTGCCCCAGTCGCCCACCGCCAGCCGCATCTGCGGGCTCAGGTCGAGGCTGCCGGGGTACTCGGTGATCGCTTCCGGTGCCAGCACGCACGGCTCCGGCAGATAGCCGTCATCGTTCACCTCATACGGTTCGGGCGGTGTGGCGAGGATGTCGACGACCTCGGCGGCGGACCGCCAGAACAGTGCGGTCGACGGCTTGTGATCCGGATCGTGGTCGTAGGGGCACCACAGAACCTGGAGCAGATCGGCCTGTCCGGGCGGCCGCAACAGGGGTATGTCGCGCAGATACAGCTGGGCCACGGGCAGCAGGGGGACCGGGCAGTCCGCGGGCGGAGGGCCGACGGCGAATCGCTCCGCGAGCATCGCGGCGTTCCGCTCCTTGACCGCCGCCTCCTCGGCCGTTGTCCCACGGCCATTGTGATCATGGTGCCACCGGGCCTGCATGCGTCTCTTGAGCCGCACGTCGGCCGGCGACTGGCGGAACCCGCTGTCCACGTGCAGGTGCGAGGCTTCGCAGTGCGGCCACGGCTCATCGGCCGGCCACAGCAACGGCCCCCCGACCGAGCTCTCCCCGACCGAAGGCGACCCGGGACGAGGATGCAGTCGAATCGCAGGACGCGCCAACGGCGCCAGCTCGGGAAAGACCCCGGTCACGTCCACGGGCCGCGGCGGAGTAGTACGTACGAAAACCATGCCGGTGATCCTGCCACCAGCCACTGACAACCCCTGTCCGCCTCAACCAGATACGGTGACAACGGTGTTCAGCTCGTCAAGTCCAACGCATGCAGCCCCGGCCACAGCGACAGCAAGCCCGCCTCTGTGACAACCAGCGTGCTTCGGCCCAGCCATCACTCGATCAGTGGCCACTCTGAAAAAGCTCACTGTGGAGGTCGTGCAGCGCCGCGACGGAGGATTCCGCTCGACCTGGGCGAAGGCAGGGGCACCGCCTCCGGCAGTACCCCTCTTCGCGGTGGTCCCGCGGCGTTGGGTGGTAGAGCGGACGTTCGCCTGGCTGGGACGATGCCGCCGCCTGTCGAACGTGGGCGCGACGGCGCGTTGGTCACCGAGCTGGACTACCGGCTGCGCGGCCGGGTCCGCGAACGGGCCGGGCGGAATCGCCAGAGCCGCGGCAGTCCCAGACGCAGCCCTTCGCGGCGATGACATCGCGGGCCAGTCGCCCGGGCGCGGGAGTTCGCGGAGATCTGGCAGGCGGCCGACAAGGTCGTGTACTCCAGGACGCTGGAGTCGGCCTCCACCACCCAGACCCGGATCGAACGCGACTTCGACCCCGAGGCGGTTCGGCGGCTGAAGGCATCTTCCGAACGTGACCTCACCGTCGGCGGGGCCGCCCTCGCCGCCCACGCGATCGCCGCAGGGCTGGTGGACGAGTACCACCTGTTCGTCGGCCCCGCCGTGCTGGGCGGCGGCAAGCCCTTCCTCCCCGACAGGGCCCGGCTCCGCTTCGAGCTCCTGGACGAACGCCGGCTCACCAGCGGCGTGGTCTACCTCCGCCACCACACCCAGCCGTGAGCACCCGGTGCAGCCGGGCCGGGGCAGATCGGGTGCGCCGGGTGCTCAGCCAATCTGCCCCTGAAGGACCTGGCGGGCGATTCTCAGCTGCCTGTCCCGCAGCGCGGTGCGGTCCTTGAGCACGTCGGGGTGATCGTCGAGCCAGCGCTGCTGCATCACGGCGAGTCTGGCGTAGGCGGTGCGCAGGTATCCGGTGTCCTGCTTGCAGTGGACGTCCGCCTTGGTTGCGGGGTGGGTGCGGATGTCCGCGTCGGGCGGCAAGGCTCTGATCAGGTCGAGGGGGTCTTTGGCCTGGACGCGGTTGGTGAGCATGCACTGCCGCCAGCCCTCGTTCGCCTTGCGGAAGAGGGAGTCGTGCTTGAGCCACTTGTACGCTGTCTGCTCCCCTTCGTTGAGCTGCATCCGCAGTTCAGTCCACCGCACCCGGCCGTCGCCCAGCATGTGCTTCTCCGCCTCGGCCTGGCAGCCGCTCGCCGGCATGGTCACCTTGAGCAGCTTGCCCTTGACGGAGATCTCGTTTCCGGGTTTGCCGTAGAGGGCGCGGTTGAAGGCCTCTCCTTGCGGCTGCTCCGGTGGCGCCAGCGTCTGGCTGTCCGCCCCGATTTCTTCGAGGGTCTCGAGACCGAACGGAGTCGGGCGGGACACCGCCGCGTCACCCGCCTTCGCCACGGGAGCGGGCTCGAGGGTGAATCCGCGCTCGGCCATACAGGCGACGAGGACCTGTTGCTGGGCGGTCGCGATCTGTTCGCCGCCCTGGGTCCAGGCGTAGAGCTGGGTGTAGATCGGCGGACGCAAGCCCTGTTCGGCGAGTGCGGCCGGGGACGGCGGACGATGGGGCCGGGGTTCGGGGTTCTGGGCCCTCGCGTCGGCGAGCGCCCAGATCGTTGCGCCCACCGTGGCGGTCAGGACGCAGGCGGCGATGTGCCGGCGAGTGCCGTGGAAGCTCAGGGCCATGTGAATCCTGTCGAGGTCCGGAACGTGCGGGCCCGGTTTGCGCCGGGCCCGCACGTTCGCCGAGGTCAGAAGCAGTCGGTCGACGTCCGGCCCGGGAGCGTCAGCCGGCTGGCCCGGTCCCGGAGGCCGGAGGGCAGCGGATCGCCGCTCTGCGTGCCCGCCTGGTCGACGGTGGAGGCGGAGTTGACGTAGTGACCGGGGTTCAGGCAGAACAGGAAGCCCGTTCCGTTGGTGTTGTCCCAGTAGTGGCTCTCGTAGTTCCCGGTGCTTGAATTGCTGGCCGAGTAGACGTTGTTGTTGACCGGGCGGTTGAGACCGTTCCCGCTCACGTTGTATTCGTCGAAGGTGTCGTTGGAGAAGTCCGGGTCGGAGTTGAAGAAGGACTGCCGTGCGGAGTTGATGTCGGTGTAGAAGACGCAGTGGTTGCCGTCGGCGCAGTTGGGGCCGGCGGCCGAGGGGGACGCGCCGACCAGTGCGAGCGTGGCGGTCATGGCGGCAACTCCTGCGATTGCCGCGAGCCTTGTACGCATGCGCTGTCCTGCCTTCCCGGTGATCCGCTGATGGGTGTTCTGGTCGCTTACCGAGCTGAACCTGAGCTTCACGCTGTGTCCTTTCTTCGCGTTCTCTGCGACTCCGACGTCATCTCCACGGCGGGGGGCCTGTTGGACTGGTCGGTGTCGTTCTGGATGGGCGCACCCGTTCCTTCCTTGATCGGAGGGGCCCCGGAGCCGGTGGGCCCGGTACGGGAAGCGATCGTTGTGAGACGCGGTATAGGAGCCGTATATGCCCTGATGGGGATGCGTGCGGCAGGTGATCGGGCGTGGCTTCGGCCGGCTGCGCGTCGCGGACCCTTGGGGCCTGCGGCAAGGGGGTGCCGGCCGGGGAGGCCGCACCGGGCGGCAGTCCGCTGATCCACGTCAGTGCGGCGTCATGCGTGGCTCGGGCGGGCAGGCGCGGGTCCGAGTCGGAGAGGCTGGTGTACCTTCGGGCCGCCGGCGTTGATCCATGCAGCCTTGGGGGGCGGCCGAGTGGAGTTGGGGATTCTGGGGGATCTGGCGGTCCGTCGCGAGGGCTTGCCGGTCGACATCGGATCGCCCAAGGTGCGTCTGCTGCTCGCGGTCCTGCTGAGCAGGCCCGACCGGCCCGTACCTTCGGAGCTCCTGATGACCGCACTGTGGGGCGAGCGACCGCCGCGCTCGGCGCGTAAGAACCTGCAGCTGTACGTCCATCTACTGCGCAAGGCCCTGGGCCCGGAGCGTATCGAACGGCAGGGCGACGGCTATCGCGTGGTGGCGGGTGATGCGCTGGACGCCACGCGGTTCGAACGGCTGGCCCTCCAGGCGGAGGAGGCCCTGCGACAGGGTGAGACAGCGGGCGCGCAGGAGTTGCACGGTGAGGCGCTGCGGTGCTGGAACGGGCCTGCGTTCGCGGAGTTCCTGGATACCGAAGCCGTCGCGACCCGGGCGGCCCGGCTGGAGGAGCTGCGTCTTGCCGTGCATGAGCGGTGGGCCGATTGCGGTCTGGCCCTCGGCAGGCATGCCGAGGTGGTCGTGGAGCTGACGGGGCTGCTGCCCCGGCATCCCTTTCGGGAGTCGCTCCGCGGCCAGCTCATGACGGCCCTGTATCGCTCGGGCAGGCAGGCCGAGGCGTTCGAGCTCTACCGGCGGACCCATGCGCTGTACAGGACCGAACTGGGCGTCGAGCCCGGCCCGGGTCTGCAGCGCCTGCACCAGGCGATGCTCCGCGGCGATGAGGGCCTCATACCCTCTCCGGTCCCCGTCGCGGCACTGGTGCCGGTCGGGGCCAACCCCTACCGGGGCCTGCCGGCGTTCACCTCCTCGGATCACGACCGGTTCTTCGGCCGCGACCGGCTGTGCGGGCTGCTGTGGGAGCGCGTGGAACGCTTCCCCATGGTCGTCGTGTTCGGCGCGTCGGGATCGGGGAAGACCTCGCTGCTGGCGGCGGGCCTACTGGGCCGGATCCGGCGGGATACGACCGCTCGGTGGCAGCCGGTCATGATGACGCCGACCGACCAGCCGGTGAAGCAGCTGGCGGCCGCGCTCGCCGAGCACGACCGGCCTGCCGGTCAACTGCTGCTGGTGGTCGATCAGTTCGAGGAATTGTTCACCGTGTGCTCCGATCCCGCGGTACGGGAGGAATTCGTCGCCGGGCTGTTAGCGGCGTCCCGTGCCGGAACGAAGGTCGTGCTCAGTGTCCGTGCGGACTTCTTCGTCCAGATGACCGGGCTGAGCGAGCTGGCGCCGGCGCTGATGAGCGAGGCGCAGCTGCTGGTCGGCCCGCCGTCGGCCGCGGAACTGCGAGAGCTGATCGTCCGGCCGGCGGATCTTGAGGGCTGCTCGGTCGACGCCGATCTGCTGGCGACCGTGGTGGCGGAGGCCTCCGGCGCTGCCGCCGCGCTCCCGCTGGTGTCCCACGCGCTGCGGGAGACCTGGCGCAACCGGGCCGGCCGCACCCTGACCCTCGCGGCGTACCAGGCAGGGGGCGGGATGCACGATGCGATCGCCCAGACCGCCGAACACGTCTACGCCGAGCTCGAACCCGCCGAGCAGGACCTGGTGCGCCGGCTCATGCAGCGGTTGATCAGCCTGGACGAGGACGGGGTGCGGGACAGTCGGCGACGGGTCCCGCAAACCGAACTCGACGGGATGGGCCCGGCCGCGGCGGTCGCGGATGTGGTCGACGAGCTGGTGGCGGCGCGCCTGGTGGTCGTGGACGAGGATCGGGTGGAGATCGCCCATGAGGCGCTCATCGTGGCGTGGCCCAGGCTGCGGGCCTGGCTGAGCGAGGACCGCCGGCGCCTGGTCGTACGGCAGCGGCTCACTGCCGCGGCCCGAGTCTGGCAGCAGTCGGGGCGGGACGCCGGAGGGCTCTATCGGGGCTTGGGGCTGGCCGAGGCGCGCCCCCACCGCTCGGAGCTGAACCTTCTGGAGCGTGAGTTCCTCGACGCCAGCGAGGCGCTGGCCGAGTCCGAACTCGCTGCGGCGCGGCGCCGGGTCCGCCGGCTGAGGGTCCTGGCGATAGTGCTGGCGGTGCTGCTGGCGGCGACCGTGTCCGGGGGCGGTGCCGCCTGGCAGCAGCGGCAGGTGGCACAGCGCGAGCACCTGACCGTCCTGGCCCATCAGGCCGCGCTCACATCGCGCTCGCTGGTCGCCACCGACCCGGACGTCGCCCGGTCCCTCGCCCTGGCCGCCTATCGGCTGCATCCCGACGCCGACACCCTGGGCGCGGTGATCAGTACGTCGGCGTCCGCGCAGCCCAGCGTCGTACTCAACACGAACGGGCCCGCGTCGTTCGGCCTGGCCCTGTCCCCTCACGGCTCGTTGGTGGCCGCGGCCACCAGCGACGGCACCGTGGAGCTGTGGGATCCGAAACGACACAGGAGGCTGGCCTCCTTCACCGAGCATGTCGTCAAGCCGCTCCCCCAGGGGTTCTTCGCGCTGAGGGTGGCCTTCAACGCCGACGGTACCCGGCTGGCGTCCCTGGCCCGGTTGAACAATCCGAAGCAGCCGACCGGAGGCTCGGTCGTCGTGCGGGAGGTCCGGTCGAGGAAGGTGCTGTTCAAGCAGGTAGTGTCCGGCGACCTCAGCAACGGTCTGGCCTTCAGCGCCGACGGCACGGTCGTGGCCTACGGCACCGGCGAGGGCACACGGGTAGCCACGCTGGGCGGTGGCAAGGCCGTGTTCCTGCCCACCGGTATGCCCGCGGCACTCAGCCTGGCCGGCGATCAGCGCTCGCTCGCCGTCACCCGTACCGATGGGACGGTGGCCGTCTGGGACATCGAAACCGGTCGCCGTCGCTTCGAGCTGAACACCGAAGGCGCCCAGGTGGCCCGGTTCGGCTCCACATCCGATGTCCTGGCCACGGCCTCCGAAGAACACGGCATCAGGTTCTGGCGGCTGACCGGCCGCTCGGCCCGCCAGTTCGCCGACCTCCCGGTGCAGACGGCCTTCCCCTGGATGATCTCCGCGCCGGTCGGTGATCGGATCGCGATCGCCGACGAAGAGGGCATGATCTCGATCTGGGACTACCGGCGCCGCGAGCAGATCGCCCGCCACGCCGACCGCTACCGCTCGGAGACCATGGCTCTGGACCTGGCACCGGACGCGAGCACGGTGGTCTCGGGCGGTCTGGGACGCACCATCGTGGTGCGCCGGACGGCCCTTCCCTTCAGCGGTCACGGCGGCGCCGTGAACGACGTGGACGTCAGCCCCGACGGCCGGCTCGTCGCCTCCGCCGGCGACGACAGGTCCGTACGGATCTGGAATGCCTCCGGTGCTGCCGAACGGCTGCTGGGCGGACACTCCGACCATGTCAAGGCAGTCGCGTTCAGCCCGGACGCCACGGTGCTGGCGGCGGTGACGCGCGACCACACCCTGACTCTGTGGAACCCGTCGACCGGTCGGCGCCACACCACCATCACCTTCACCGGTATGGGCACCGGCACGGACGTCGCCTTCAGCCCGGACGGCAGCACGGTCACCGTGATGTCCCTGGGAGGAACGTTCCGCTGGAGGGTCAGCGACCCGGCACACCCCCGTCCACTGCCGGCGCCGACCGGCCCGCGCACCTCGACCGCCATGGCCTACCCCGCTCGGGGCGGCCTCCTAGTCGCGAGCACACCGGCCGGCGGCATCGCCGTGTGGAGCACCGCCGACGACCGGCTGGTGAAGGCCTTTCCGGCCACGCAGGGGTCCACGCAGGACATCGCGGCCACTCCGGCGGGCGATCTGATCGCCACCGCCGGCTCGGACCACACGGTGCGCCTGTGGTCGACCCGGACATGGAAAAGCAGGGGCACCCTGACCGGCCACACCGCAGCGGTCGGCACGCTCGCCTTCAGCAAGGACGGACGCCTCCTCGCCTCGGCAGGTGAGGATCACACGATCGTCGTCTGGGATGTACGAACCCACCGGCGCATCGCCACCCTCACCGGCCACTCGGCAGACGTGCAGGGCTTGGCGTTCACCCCGGACGGAACCCTGCTGTCCGCGGGAGCCGACCAGCGCATCATCCACTGGCCGCTGACCGCGACCGAAGCCATCCGGCGCATCTGCCGAGCCACCGCCCTACCGCCCACCGCAGCGCAACTCGACCGCCACCTCCCCGGCCAGGACACCGGCGCGCTCTGCCCGCAGCCCTGACCCGGGCACGCCGCCGGCGCGGCATGCTCCCCTGCAAGCGGTCCGTGGCCGGCACCACCGCCCAGGGCGACCGGGTGACCTTCGGAAATACCCGCGCTATACCGACGCGGGGCACGCTCAGCGCACAGGTCGCTCCCCCCGCCGGCGAGCTCACGATGAGGGCCGTACACGGCTACCGCCAACTCGGCCCTCATCGTGACCGCCATGCGGGCGACACACCGCGACCGGACGCGGCCGTCCCGCAGCGCCCAGCCATAGCGGATGGGCACCTGCCGTCCCATCGCCGCGCGCACACCCCGTCCCGGACACGCATGAACTCGGCACCAAAGAAGGAGGCACGTTGACATCCCTCATCCGCACGCTCAGCCCAGGGCTGCTCGGCAGACTGCTCGTGGCTGTTGCCGCCCTCGTCGTCCTGCCCTGGCAGGCCGCGGCGCCGGCCGCCGCGGCGGCCCCGCCCATCGCCTTCCAACTGCCCTTCACCTGCGGCCAGCAGTGGCGACTCGACAGCTGGGCACACGCACCCGCGCTCGACATGGTTCGCGAGCCCAACCAGGTCGGCACCGAAGGAGCACCGGTGCTGGCTCCGGCCTCCGGCACGGTCCGGCAGTCCTTCTACCACTCCAACGCCGGCAACGTGATCCAGATCAACCACGGGCAGCGCTACTTCACGACATACCTGCACCTGCAGAGCCGCGATGTCAGCGTCGGCCAGACGGTGCAGCGCGGCCAGCTGATCGGCCGGGTCGGCAGGACGGGGCCTACCTCGAACGACCACCCGCACCTGCACTTCGAACTCGCCTACGACGCCGACAACAACGGATCCGCCACCTGGGGCAACTCCACCTCCGAACGGATCCGCCCCTGGTTCAACGGCGTCGAGTACGGCCAGGCCAACAGCCGGACCTGGCGGAACGTCACCAGCAACAACTGCGGCGGCACACCAGCGCCCACCTGCAGCGGCGTCAACCTCGACTTGACTGCGTACCCCCTCATCCAGCAGGGATCCAACGGCAGTCTGGTCAAGGCGGCGCAATGCCGACTGATCGCCGCCGGACACAATCCGGGAGAACCGGACGGCGACTTCGGGCCCGACACCGCAACGGCGACGATGGCCTTCCAGTCCGCCCGGGGTCTCACGGCCGACGGTGACATCGGCCCCAGGACCTGGACGGCCCTGCTGTCGTACGGCTCGACACCGGCGCTGCAGAACGGGTCGACCGGCGCGGACGTCAGCCGACTGCAGCGAGCACTGACCGCGGCACTCGGCCGAACCGTGGGCATCGACGGGGACTTCGGCCCCAACACCGAACAAGCCGTGCGCGACTACCAGACCACCCGCAGCCTCGGCGTCGACGGCGACGTCGGCCCGCAGACCTGGGCAGCCTTGCAGGCCGGACGATAAGCACCCTCGTGGGCGGGGAAGCACGGCAACTCCGCCCACGACCGGCGTCGGATCGGCCGCGAGGACGTCCGGTGCTTCAGAGAGTCGAGGCCGGCGTCGCGGTGGTCCTGGAGGGGATCTTGCACGAGGCCATGCCGCAGAACCAAAGCCGAGGCGATCGTGCGGGCGCCGCGTCGCGCGGGGGACCACATGTACCTACCCCGGCGGGCGCAGGGACGACGCCGTGTGCAGCCGCCGAGGCTTCCGGTGGGACGAACTACCCCCGCGGGCGCGGGGACGACGGTGCGCCACACCACCGTCGGCCGCATCCTGCGCACGGCGACACGCAGCCGTACCGGTTTGCCTTCGATGCGGACGGGGTTTTGGGCGACGTACATGACGACGTAGGAGTCGTTGTTGCGGCCGGCGGCGAGGGCCGCGCCCACCGCGTTGAGCTCAGGTGACCTGCCCCCAGGGCAGCCGATGCGGGACGGCTCCCGGTCCCGGAGTGATGGCGCTCCTTGAAAACGGCCAACCGCTGCTCGGCGGTACCCCAGACTTGCTCGCTGGATCTCTCCACCGATCGGCAGGAGCGGCCGGCATCTCGTTGACATCGCTGTCGTAGGGATGGTGCCAGGTGTCCAGGTACTGCGCGACCAACAGCCGGGCCAGGCAGGTGCCTCGGGGTGAGGTGAAGGACATTGGCGCCTTCGGGCGTTGCCGTGGACGCGACGGGCGGGTAAGACCGGGACGACGAGATGTGGCCGCGAGGCGCGGTGGGCGCCCGGTACAGCTGGGTTCTGTACGGCCTGTGTCCAGTACCGGGCGCACAGGACGTATCACGACGTGGGGGAATCGGCATGACGGCAAGCGCGCCAACGGACGGGACACCGGAACCGCAGCCGAGCGCCGACGGAGACAGCGCTTCGGAGCCGACGGGGCAGCAAGCAGGCTCGGATGCGCCCGCGCCGTCCGCCGCTGATCAGCCCCCGCCGCAGGGGTCCGCCGATACGGGAGGCGGAGCCGACGAGAGCTTAGGGGCGATCACCTCCGAAGTTCTCGGAGTGGACCCTGCTGCCTCCCGGCGCAAGAAGATCCTTTGGCTGTCGGTGACGGCGACGGTCACTCTCCTGAGCGTCCTGGGCGGAGCGCTCCTTGGCTACTACATGATCAAGCCGAGCGTGACCAGGGAGAACGATTCCAACAAGGGGTACGACGCCTCCCAGGCGCCTTTCACGGCGTCCGTGCAAACCGAGTTGGGCGACCCCCGTCAGGACTGGGTGATGGTCCTCGACCGCGAGCTGACCGAGGGCGAGACGCGGAAACTGACCTCCAGCGATGACGCCGCCGCCTTCGCGTATCTCAGGTCACTCGGTGGCCGCCTGCTCACTTACGCGTCCTACCTGGAACACGCCCCGAAGCGGTACCCGCAGGGGACGTCGACCGGCAATACGGAATTCTCCCGCACCTTCAAGCTGAGACTGCTGAGCACCCGGTCCGCCGCCGTGGTCATCGACGGCTGGAAAGCCACCGGCGTCACCTGTCGGCCGAGCACCGCCAAGACGGTCGTCGGCCATCCGTTGCAGGGCGGATCCGCCTACCAGGGGATCCGGGTCCACGTCCCGCCCCGGGGCGGCGAGCCGGTGCTGACCGATGACGACGAGGGACAGGGCGAGCCCTACTTCGACAGCCACATCATCGAGGTCGGGAACGGCCAGTCCTCGGGCGCCATGCGAGTGGAGGCGATCGCGCCACAAGGACAGTCGTGCGAGTGGGGGATCAAGGTCCACTACGTCGACGCCTACCAGAAGGCGCAGTGGCTCCAGCTGAAGGACAGCGCCGGGAACGCGCTGCGTATCCGCACGGAGTCCGTCCCAGCCGACCCCCGGCAGAAGTGGGTCTTCGGGTCCGTCCCCTGGACGGCGTGCCACCAGAAGCTCGAGGAGGGGTCGTTGTGCGACATGGTCTAGCCGGAAAGGCCGCGGTTCTCGCGGCCCTCGGGGTCCTGTCCCTTCAGGCCTGCACACCTCAACCGAGCTCGGAGAAGCCTGCGTCCGGGTCTTCGGCGCGCTCGGCACCCTACCTGGGCAACCGCGGATACGCCCTTTCGGACAGTCCCTTCACTCGCAAGGACACGGTCGTCACCGCCAGGTGCGACATGGGCGCCCGTTATGTCGGCGTCGTGGTGACGGCGTGGGATCCGCAGAGCTGGAAGCCGCGCGCGACACGGTGGTTCGCCGTTCCGGAGGACGCAGCGTTCACCAACTATCCCGGCGCCAAGACGATCCACAGCCCACTCGTAGACCTCTGCGCCGAGAAAGCGGACGAACCGGGCCCCTATCCCACAGACAGCCTGGAACACATCACTCCCCGGGTCCGCGCGCTCTTCGACCTGTCGTACACACGCATGGCGGTGGTCCTCCGCGACCCCGGAAGCAAGACCGCCTCTCACGTCGGTTTCGTGAAGAGCGACGCGGAACAGGACGACTTCGTGCACCTGAGCGGTGCTGCGGGCGACGACGAGCAGAACGCCGTGATGTCGCCGGACGGGCGCACCGTGTGGTTCACCTACACGGACCGGGAAGGCCGGAAGAGGATCGGTTCCCGGTCCGCCGAGGGCGACCACCACCTGTCGGCCGAGGGACCGGGCGCGGGGAACGACCTGCCCCTGACCATCACGGGCAAGCCCGTGCGCGCCGTCCAGGCCAACATGGTGCACCTCGCGCCGGACGGCCGCAGGCTCACAGCGACCGCACCCAAAGTCTTCGGCACCGTCTTCGACACCTGGAACTCCTCAGGCCCACTCAGCAGGACGTCGGCACGCGAGGCCGTGCTGCTCAGCGGATGCGCCGCCGTCGTCGGCTGGGTCAGCGACGACCGGGTGCTGTGCCGCACGTCGTCCGGTTCATTCCGGACCATGAACGCCCGCACCGGTCGCGCCGCGGGCGCCCCGATCAGCGTGGTCGGCCCGCAGGACGGCACCGTCGCGGAGGGGATGCTGGTATCGCCCGACGGGACGAAGTTCATCGCCTCCGTCCACCAACCCAATGCCGAGCAGGACCCCGACTATGGGTACAACGCGCCCGACTTCCGGGTGGTGCCGGCCACACGGGGAGGAACGGCGACCGATCTCGCCGACGCGGAACTGGACGTACACACGGTGTTCCTGAGCTGGTCGTGAGCGGCTGTGCGGGCCCGACGCCGGTGCGGTCGCGGTGACTGTGCGGAGGCACTCGACGCTCGCTGAAGCTCCCCACTCCGTTGACCGCCGGAGCATGTGAGGCGACGAGCGCCCCTGGTCGAATTCAGGGCTCTGGCCGCAGTTCCGTGATCCTCGAGCGCGTTGTGGCGTGGGCGTGTCCCGGCACATGCGATGCGATCAACTCTGGTTGATAGACAATCGTCATGACCTACTACGCAGACCTGACTCCGTACACGTACGACAGGGACAATTGGGATCCAGAAGCGTCAGGCTGCTGGCGAGGTGTCCCGCTGCTGAACGTGGGCTGGCTCAGCCGCAGTAAGATCTACGCAAAGGGGGCACCCCCTTCGGGGTTGGTAGACGCACTGCAGCGTATGACTCAGACGCATCGGGCCCAGCAGACGCGCGGCCATCACTTCTGCCCTTGGTGTGCCTCGAGACTGCTCGGACCGCGGGGCGACAGTCCACGGGGCAGTTCAGAGATACGCGTTATGAGGAACGGCGTCGCCTACGCTGCTCCTGAGCTGGTTGCTCACTATGTCGAAGCCCACAGCTACTTGCCGCCGACCGATTTCGTACATGCTGTGCTGTCGCCTGGTGCCTTCTCCTGACCCCGGGACTCATGGCTGGGTGAGGACGCGGGTCCGAAGGAGTTCGAACGAGGCGCTGCCGTACATGGCTCGCTTGAGCGTTTTCACCCGGTTCACGTGTCCTTCGACGACGCCGGAGCTCCAGGGGAGGGTGAGGCCGGCGGTGACGGCGTCGAGGTCCTGGCGGAGGAAGCCGGCGAAGCCCTGCATGGGCTTTGGGGCGTCCTGCTCGGCCTGGCGGATCCACTCCAGCAGGAGGTATCCACGCCGATGACAGACCAGGTCGGCGAAGGCGCGGGCGAGGTCGCAGGCCCGGGTGATGTCTGGGCAGGCGAGCCGGACCTGAAGCAGCCGCTGGTCCTGGCTCTCGGTGAGGGCCTTCCGGGGCCGCATGATCCAGGAGGTGATCTTGCGGAGGCTGGGGATATCGGCTCAGATCGGTTCGGCGGCCGCCCGGTCGTCGCGCTGCTCGTCGTCCTCGGAGCGTTTGCCGCCCTGGTGATCCCCGCACGGCAGGGCATCGCCGCACGGGCGCCCGAGGAGCCGGCCGCGTCGTCGCTCGACGAGGTGGACACCGGCGTGTCCGACGCGCCCGCCGGCCGCCCGCGTCCGGAGCACGACCTCGTGTGCGGGCAGGGCCGGGGGAAGGCGCGGGGAAACGGGCCCGGGCCCTCCGTTCAGCTGGACTCGCGGACCACGAGTTCGTTCGGCATGATCACCGGCTTCCTGGGGCCGCCCTCGATGAGCGCCAGCAGCAGGCGCACCGTCGCGGTGGCCTGGTCGGCCATGGAACTGCGCACCGAGGTGAGCGCGGGAGTGGTGTAGGCGGCGGCCTCGATGTCGTCGAACCCGACCACGGCCACGTCGTCGGGGACCCGGCGGCCCGCCTGGTGCAGGGTGCGCAGCGCCCCGATGGCCATGAGGTCGTTGGCCGCGAACACCGCGTCGACGTCCGGGTCATCCTCCAGGAGCTGCCGCATGGCCTCCGCGCCCGACACCCGCGTGAAGTCGCCCAGCGCGACGATCGAGCGGCGGCCGGTGTCCCGCAGGGTCGCGCGGTACCCCTCGAGCCGTTCGCGGGACTCGTACAGGTCCAGCGGCCCGGTGATCGTGGCGATCCGGCGTCTGCCCCGCTCCAGCAGGTGCCGTACGGCCAGCTCCGCACCGCCCGCGTTGTCCAGCGCCACGTACGGGACGTCCGTCGCGGCGGTGCGGTTGAAGGACGCGACGGGCAGGCCCATGCGGGCGAGCGCGGCCGGCAGGGGATCGGCGCCGTGCAGCGCCACGAGCATCACGCCGTCCACGTGGCCCCCCGCCACGTAGCGCTCCACCCGGGCCCGGCTCTCGTCGGACTCGGCGAGGATCAGTACCACGCGTCTGCCGACGGCCTCCAACTCCCGGCTGACGGTGCGCACCACGGTGGAGAACAGCGGGTCGTCGGACACCACGCCCTTGGGCGGGTCGGACACGACCACGGCCACGGCGTCCGTGCGGCGGGTGACCAGGTTGCGGGCGGCGGCGTTCGGCACGTAGCCGAGTTCCCGCACCGCCTGCATGACGACGTCCCGGATCTCCGGCGCGACGGTGGTCTCCCCGTTGATGACCCGGGAGACGCTCGACTTGGACACGCCGGCCCGGGCGGCGACCACCGTGAGCGTGGGTCGTTTCATCGCCTTCCGATCATCGGTGCCCGGTCGTCGAGTCCAGGGAGCGTTTCCCCCAGGATGACCTCGGCCCGATCCGCCTGTCAACGACGCCTCCCGTGCACCTGGTTGATGGTCTCTCGCCTCAACCGGCCGGTCTCCGGCGCCGGTCGGCCGGCGTCGCGCGCACCGCCGCAGTGGATCTCAGGAACCGTTCCCTGACACGCAGCACATGCGTCGGGGGTGTTACGGGCCTGTTGCCGAAAGCCTTGACAGGCCACCGGCATCGGCCCATTCTCACCCCTCAGGGAGCGCTCCCTCACCCTTCCCCCACTGAGGAGTCGCCCGTGCATCCCCTGCTTCACCGCTTCGGCTTACCCGCCCTGGTCGCGGCCGTCCTGCTCACCCTCGTCAGCCTGCCCGCACCCCGCGCCCACGCCGCCGAGACCCTGCTGTCGCAGGGCCGGCCCGTCGTCGCGTCGAGCACCGAGGACCCGTTCACCGCGCCGGGAGCCGTCGACGGCAACCCGGCGACGCGCTGGTCCAGCGCCTTCTCCGACCCGCAGTGGATCAGGGTCGACCTCGGGGCCCTGGCCCGGATCAGCCGTGTCACCCTCCAGTGGGAGGCCGCCTACGGCAAGGCCTTCCGTATCCAGGTGTCGGACGACGCCGAGACCTGGTCCACCGTCCACGAGACGGCGGACGGTACCGGCGGCACCCAGAACCTGACCCTCACGGCCACCGGCCGCTACGTCCGCATGTACGGCACCCAGCGCGGCACTCAATACGGCTTCTCCCTCTGGGAGTTCCAGGTGTACGGCACGGCCGGCACCGGCGGCGACCCCGGCGGCGGGGACACCCTGCTGTCGTATGGGAAGACCGGCGCGGCCTCCTCGTCGCAGAGCGACGGCAACTGCTGGGAGTGCACCCCGGCCCGGGCCTTCGACCGCGACCCGGCCTCCCGGTGGGCGACCAGCTCCACCACCGGCTGGACCGACCCCGGCTGGATCTCCGTCGACCTGGGCGCGACCGCGCAGATCACCAAGGTCGTCCTGCAGTGGGACCCCGCCTACGCCAAGTCCTTCCAGATCCAGGTCTCGCCCAACGGCACCGACTGGACGCCGATCTACTCGACCACGTCCGGCACCGGCTTCAAACAGACCCTGGCCGTCTCCGGCACGGGGCGCTACGTCCGCATGTACGGCACCGAACGCGCCACCCCTTACGGCTACTCCCTCTGGGAGTTCCAGGTGTACGGCACCGGAGGCGCCCCCGTCCCGGCGCCGCCGCTGCCGCCGGACCCGGCGCAGCCGCCGCGGCTGGTGTGGAGCGACGACTTCGACGGGGCCGCCGGCAGCAAGCCCGACCCGGCGAAGTGGCGCGCCGACCCCGGCACCGGCCAGAACGGCGAGCTGCAGTACTACACAGACCAGCAGAACGCCGCGCTCGACGGCGGCGGCCACCTCGTCATGGAGGCCCGCAAGGAGGCCAGCCCCGGCCGAGCCTGCCCGCCCGACCCGCTGACCGGCAGCACCACCTGCCAGTACACATCGGCCCGCATGAACACCGGCGCCACCTTCCAGTTCACCTACGGACGCGTCGAGGCCCGCATCAAGGTGCCCAAGGGCAACGGGCTGTGGCCCGCCTTCTGGATGATGGGCGCCGACTTCCTCACCGGCCGTCCGTGGCCGTACAACGGCGAGGTCGACATCATGGAGGTCCTCGGCAAAGACGTGAAAACGGCCTACTCGACCGTGCACGCCCCCGCCTACAACGGTGGCAACGGGATCGGCTCGCCGTACCGGCTGCCCTCGGGCGCCGACTTCTCGGACGACTTCCACACCTGGGCCGCCGACTGGAACAGCAAGGGCATCGTCTTCAGCCTCGACGGGCGCACCGTGTTCACCCTGGACAAGGACCAGGTGGAGCGTACGCGCGGACCCTGGATCTTCGACCACCCGCACTACATGATCCTCAACCTCGCGGTCGGCGGCGACTGGCCCGGCCCGACCGACGCGTCGACGCCGTTCCCGTCCCGGATGCTCGTCGACTACGTGCGCGTGTACCAGTAGCGCAGCCGGCACCGGCCCCCTTGTCAGGTCCGGCCCGGACACCTCGGTTCCGGGCCGGACCGCAGCCGCACCACGCCCCACCCCCTCCGATGAGGAAGTGACATGCGCAGACACCCGTTACACCTCTATCCCGTGTTGGTCGGTGCCCTGGCGATCGCCCTGGCCGCCGCCCTCGGCATCACCCTCGGCGCCCCCGCAGCGCGGGCCGCCACCGTCACCGTCCAGGCCGAGTCCTACGCGGCGCAGTCCGGCGTCGCCCTGGAGACGACCGCCGACATGGGCGGCGGGCAGAATGCCGCCTACCTCGCCGACGGCGACTGGATGCGCTTCGACCAGGTCGACCTCGGGCCCGCCGGCCGCCTGACGGTGTCGGCGCGCATCGCCGCCGCCACGGGCAGCGGGTCCGTCGAACTGCGCACCGGTTCCCTGACCGGCCCCCTGCTCGCCGTGATCCAGACAGGCCCCACCGGGGGCTGGCAGACCTGGGCGACGCGCAGCGCCGACGTCACCACCCACCCGACCGGCGCCCAGACCGTGTTCGTGGTGCTGCGCAGCACCACGCCCGGCGACTTCGTCAACATCAACTGGTTCTCGTTCGTCAGCGGCGGCGACGAGCCCGCGCCGGGCTGGGTCGACGTCGACCAGACCAAGTGGCAGGCCCAGCTGACCCAGTTCCGGGCGATGACCCCGGCGCCGGTGCCCGCCAACGCCGTGCGCGTCCCCGAGTTCAACGCCACCTGCACCTACAGCCACTCCAAGCCGGACGACCCGATCGTCGCCCCGGGCCTGCCCGGCGCGTCCCACATGCACAGCTTCTTCGGCAACAAGAGCACCGACGCGTTCACCACCACCCAGAGCCTGCTGGGCAACACGGGCACGACCTGCACACCCGCCAAGGACCTCTCGGCGTACTGGATCCCCACGCTCTACGAGCGCGGCAAGGCGGTCGAACCCGACGGGATGATCGTCTACTACGGGTCGCGGCTGCCCGACTCCACGGCGACCGTGCCCTTCCCGCAGGGCTTCCGCATGATCGCGGGCAGCGCCAAGTTGCAGGTGGCCACCCCGGCCGGCTCGCCCAACCAGTTCTGGTGCGCCGGACCCGGCGGCGAGACCGGCCGCAGCGCCGACGGCAACTGGCCGCTGTGCGCCCCCACCGCCAAGCTGGTGTACCAGCTGGTCTTCCCGGACTGCTGGGACGGTAAGCACCTCGACAGCCCGGACCACAAGTCGCACGTCGCCTTCACCTACGACGGCAAGTGCAGCGGCGCCTACCCGGTCGCCATCCCCTCGGTGTCGTTCGTCATCAGCTACCCGACCAGCGGGAGCGCCGACGGGTTCAGCCTGGCGTCGGGCATGGCCTCGTCCATCCACGGTGACTTCTTCAACGCCTGGGACACCGCGGCCCTCGGGCAGCGCGTGAAGGACTGCATCGTGCAGAGCGCCAAGTGCAACTCCGCCGGAACGTTCTGACCCGGCGGACGGCGGCCGCCCTGCTCCTGGGCCTGGCGGCCGCCGGCTGCACCCCGCAGCCGGCGGCCGACAGGCCCGCGCCCGCCGCCTTCAACGACACCGACACGGCATGGATCCAGTTGATGATCCCCATGGACGAACGGGCCTCGCTGCTCATCGACTTGGCGCCCGCCCGCGCCGGTCGCCCGGCCCTGGCCGGCTGGGCCGAGGAGGCGGGAAGGAGATTGAAGGACGAACTCGTCGACCTGCGTGAGCTGTTGGAGGTCTCGGGTGTTCCCGACACCCGCCCCCACGAGGGGCACAACATGCCGGGCATGGTCACGCTCGACACAGTGCGCAGGGCGAGGACGGTGACGGGGGAGAGCTTCGACCGCCTCTTCACCGAGAGTCTGCGGGCCCATCTGGTCCAGGTCCGCATGCTGTGCGCGAGTGAACGCACGTCAGGGAGCTCCGAGCGGGCGAAGGACCTCGCCGCCGTCATCGAAAGGAGCGTGGCCCAGCAGATCACCCGGCTCGGCGCCCTCCGGTGACGGCCGCCGGTGCCGGACGTCACCGTCAGGGAGGGAGCAGTCCCGTCACGCGCCGTCCCGCACGGACGTGAAGAACTCGGTCATCCGCTCCAGCCCCTTCCCGCCGAACATCGTCTCCAGGCTGGCGGCGGACGGGGCGGCGGACGCCTAGGCGGTTTCGTTTGGATCATCGTGTGGGCCAGAGGAAGATGCCGGCGATGTGGAGTCCGGCCAGGTAGATGGTGGCTGTCTTCTCGTAGCGGGTGGCGATGCCTCGCCATTGCTTGAGGCGGTTGATGCACCGCTCGACGGTGTTGCGCTGCTTGTAGGCCTCGCGGTCGAAGGCCGGTGGCCTGCCGCCTCGGCTGCCGCGCCGCAGCCGGTGGCCGCGCTGGTCGGCGGGCACGGGGATCACGGCACGGATGCCGCGCCGGCGCAAGTGTTCGCGGATCGCGCGGGATGCGTAGGCCTTGTCGGCCAGGACCACGTCCGATCTGGTGCGCGGCCGCCCGCGTCGTCGGGGAACACGCAGGCGGGCCATGACAGCGGTGAAGGCCGGTGCATCGCCCGCCTGTCCGGCGGTGAGGACGAACGCCAGGGGCCGGCAGCGGGCATCAGCAGCGAGGTGGATCTTGGTGGTCAGTCCGCCGCGGGAGCGGCCGATGGCATGGTCGTCGGGTTCGCCGGCCGGGGCCCCCTTTTGCGGGCACCGGCCGCATGCTGGTGGGCCCGCACGATCGTGGAGTCCACCGAGACCGCCCAGCCGAGGTCCTCGTCGGCATCGGCCTGGGCCATCAGCGCGGTGAAGACGCGTTCCCAAGTGCCGTCGATGGCCCACATTCGCAGCCGGTTGTAGACGCCTCGCCAGTTGCCGTACTTCTCCGGCAGGTGCACCCACTGGGTCCCGGTCTGGAACTTGAAGGCGATCGCGTCGATCACCTCGCGGTGATCCCGCCAGCGGCCACCCCGCACCGGCGTCCGGTCCGGGAGCAACGGCTCGATCCGCGCCCACTGCGCGTCAGTTAACGGCACATCCGGACCAACGATCCGATGATCTAAACGAAACGGCCTAGCTCCTCTGCCATGACGCGCAGGTGCCACCTTTGCGCCGAGGTATGCAGACCTGCCGTGCTGCCCCGCCCCGCGGTCGGGCCGAGCAGGAACCGGTGTTTGCCAGGGAGAGCTCAAGGGAATCGAGGGCGTCGTGCTTCAGGCCGCAGGAGCGTGCTCTGCGGCGCCCCGTACCACCGGCCCTGTCCATGGGACCGGGCGGTGTTGGAGCGGTGGACGCCGTCGTGCGACCTCAGCTCAGGTGCTGCCCTGAGGACGCGGATTGTGCCAGCGCGCGTGGGCTGCTGCTACCTACGCTTGCCGCGGTTTGCGTCGCTTGCCCCAGCTGCCTTGTGGCCTGTTCCGGTCCTGCTCCAGCATCATCGCGTCAAACTGGGCTTTGCTGGTGGCGGCTCGTGGTTCAGGGACGAGTGTGGTCGACGTCGATCGCCAAGGGACAGCCGAGGCCCAGCCGACCAGGGGCATGGTCTTGTCGTAATGCGGGGCGAACTGCGCGACGTCGACCGTGGGCATCCGATAGGCCAGGCCGCGGACGTGTTCGAGGAACCTCTCGGGCAGCGAGACGTGGTGGATCTCCAGGTAGTGCGAGAAGTCCTGGCGCCACAACCAGGTGCCGTCGGTCATCAGGGACGAGCATCCCGGGGAGTGACGGTGAGGGCTGCCGGTAATGGCGTCGCGCCCGGCTTCCATGACGTCGATCAGCACATGGCCGGCGTCCAGATAAGCCGCCAGGTCCGCCTCGTCCGGCTCGCCGACGGACCGGACAGCATCGCGGATCGATCCGTTCGGCTGGCCGGAGCCCTTCTCGAGTTCGTCGTAGAAGCCCAGCAACCCCAGCACTGCGTCCCCTTTGATGAGCCGTTCTGTCCTGCTGGCGACGGCAGGAACGGCCACTGTTGATCATCGGTGCGGGATGGCAAACGATCACGCGGCGGCTGCAGGTCACAGCTTGACATCCTCCCGGGCCGTCATGTCAGGCCCCTCTCACGGTTCCAGCCCCGTACCGCCGGCTGCTGGAAGCCGACAACAGCACGGTCACCCGCCATTCGCACAGCCCACGCGAATGGCGGCGCGCCCCTCGCTCGCTTGCTCCAGGTGCCGTAAGCCGCGAAGGCCCTTTGCTGCGGCGTGACATGTGTCCGTGACAAGCGGGCACTCGCGATGGCTATGCAGGTAAATCAGACGTATGCCAGGAGTAACCCTCTTGTTCGGGCCGGGCTTTGGGCGCACCCCGCACCACGGCCTGCCGAGGGAAGGCACCGGCGTACAGGACGGCGTCGGGGCCGGTGGCATCGCAGGCTGCTTGCCTATCGCGGTGTCGAGATCCTGCTGTCTTCCTCGCCGGGGGACGCGGGTGAGAAGTGTCTCTTGCTGGTGCACATCCGCAGGGTGATCGGGCGGGTGACCTATCGCGCATGCGACACGTGCGCCGAGGGCGTGATCACCGATGTCACCCTGGACGAACCCTTCCGCGACTGCGGACTGAGCACCAGGGCACTATCACGCCTGCATTCCCAGTACCCCGCATCACCTGGCGCACCACGCTCGACACCCGCCTCACCCGCGCCCTGCTGCACCGTATGCGCATTTCCAAGACGACCGCGGGAGGGAACTGCCCCCACAGCCGACCTGGCGTCGCTGCCCCTGCTTGTGGTTGAGAGCCGCCGGCGGGCGGGCGTTCGCATCCCTTCACGGCTTCCGCCCCGGTAGATGGATCAATCATTTCGTTCGCTTCACTCGGTCGGTGCCATCGGCACGGTCGTGGACCACGAACTGAGCAGCCCCGACGGGGACAGCGAAGACGAAGCAGACGTGCGTCACCCGCCACGCGCAGCAACTCGTGACTTACCTCAAACACACCAGGACGGTGGCTGGCCCTGGAGCAGAAGCGGCCAAGGGCCCGCATCTCTATCGCGTTCGGGCCCTTAGCCACCTCGCACATGCCCTTGTGTTCAGCTCTTCCTGCGGCGGCGGGCGAGCGACAGCACGGCGACGCCCGCGGCGGCTACGAGCAGCGCGGTGCGGTTGTCGCGTGCCTGATGCGCATACTGAGCCGTCTTGTCCTGCAGGGATTGGGGTGTCTTCTCTTCCCACATCCGTCCGGCCTGGGCCGCCGCGGCCCGGGCGTGCCCGGCTGCCTGAGCGGCCTTCTCCTTGACGGGGTCGGGCAGTTTGTCCTGGATCTGGGAGGCGGCCTTCGCGGCCTGCGTCTTCAGTTCGCCGGCTTTGAGGAACGCCTGATCCTTCAGCTCCCCGGCCTTCTGCTGAGTGCGGGCCTTGACGTCGTTGTCCGCTAGGTCTTGGACACCGAGTTCGTGGCGGGTGTGCTCGATCTGTTCGCGGAGTTCGGCCGGTGTGGGAGTGGTGTGCTGCTCGGCGGGCGTGTGGGTCATCGGTGTGCGCTCCTCTTGATCTCAGCCACATCGGCCTTGACGTTCTCGATCGTGCTTTCAGGGGTGAGGGGGGATGCCGCGGCGGCCTGCTTCTTGCCGCTGAGGGCCAGGACTGCGGCGATCACGCCGAGGACGGCGGTGATGATGAGGGCCGCAGTCCAGAGCGGCAGCAGGAGCGCAAGGGCTGCGATCGCAGTAGCGACCAGCGCCTGGAGCATCAGAAGGCCGGCCAGCGAGGCGCCGCCGAACAGGCCGCCGCTCTTGCTGTAGCGCTTGCCCTTCTCCTTCATTTCCGCCTGCGCCAGCTTCATCTCGCCGCGCACCAGTTCAGTCAGCTGCTGCGAGGCCCGCTGGACCAGCTCGCCCACCGGCTCATGCCCCACGTCGTTCGAATGCTGGACCGAGTTCGGGCTGTACGGCTGTGTACTCGACATGCGATCACCTCCTGTCTCTGTTCCTGCCGACCGGGCCGCCGCGGCAGCCCGGGCTTTGATGACTGGGCGAGTACCCCGAACTGCCTCGTTCAGGAGAGGAAACGAATTGCTGTGGGTGCGCTGGGTGTGTGGCCGCTGCAGCCAACGCCTCATGAGACGGGGCCATGCCGGATGAGCCAGGCGCTGCCGAGGCGTGCCGACAGCGACACTGGCGCGGTAGTCGGTTCCCGACTGCACACGCTCCACGGCCAGCAGGTGGCCGGCACCGCGCCGACAAGCGGCCAGGATCCCGCGCGTTGTTCGACGAGGCGTCGCGGCAACCCGGGGACAGGCGGCGTCGTGGGGGCCGTTTGCGGGTGTGGACGCGGGGCAGGCGGGGTGTGTGCTTCGGACCGGAGGCGCGAGCCAAGCGGAGTTGATCCGCGCGGCCGCGGCTTCTTCTGCGGTCTGCGTAGCCCTTCTCTGCGCGGCATGTCCCATCACCCTCGTTCGGGCCCCGCGCCGCTGTCCTCGCGCACCGCCCGGACGCGCCGTCCAGGAGGGATCCCGCGTGCTTACAGAGAACCCCGCAGTCCGTCCGCACACCGACGCCGTCTCCGAGGCCCAGCCGGCCGACGCCGCTGCGGTTGCTGCAGACCGAGGCTTTGACGATTCACCCGTAGCCGGCGCTTTGTTCATCCGGCTGGTGGAACTGGAGGACGGGCCCGAGCGGGACGCAGTGCGCGATGAGCTGGTCGGTCTCTGGCTGCCCATGGCGCACCGGATCGCCGGCCGCTTCCGCGACCGGGGTGAAGCCATCGAGGATCTGCGCCAGGTCGCAGCCCTCGGGCTCATCAAGGCCGTCGACCGGTTCGACCCGGTCCGCGGCGCCTTCGAGAGCTACGCCGTCCCGACGATCACCGGCGAGGTGAAACGTCACTTCAGGGACCGGATGTGGGCCGTGCGGGTTCCGCGCCGTGTCCAGGAACTGCGCAACCGTGTCCGGGTCGCCCGCCGGGAACTCCGCCAGCAGCCCGGCCCGGCCGAGCCGACGATCGCTGAGATCGCCGCCCACGCCCGCCTCACCGAGGAAGAGGTGAGTGCCGGGATGGAGGCCATGGAAGGCTTCAGCGCCCTCTCCCTCGACGTGGAAGTAGGCGCGGGCGACGACGGATACAGCCTCGGCGACACCCTGGGCGGCACCGACTCCTCCTTCGACACCATCGTCGACCGCCAGGCGGCCGCCCAGGAGCTGCGCCGGCTCCCCGAACGGGAGCGGACCATCCTCTACATGCGCTTCTTCGAGGACATGACGCAAGGGCGCATCGCCGAAAAGCTCGGCATCTCGCAGATGCACGTCTCCCGCCTCATCTCCCGCAGCTGCGCCCGCGTACGCCGAGGGGCCCTGGCGCAGTGACCGGAGGCCCGGAAGTGAAGGAGGGCGCGCTGATGAGTCAGCTACTGACGCACGGCCCCAGCGAGCAGCCCGCGCCCCGCACGGAGAATGAGCAGATACCGCAGGCCGCGCAGCCGCAGCGAGATGGGGTGCGGCAGGCCGTGGTCGAGCATGCGACGGGTGTGGTGATGGCTCTGGGACGGTTCGACGCCGGCAAGGCTGGAACTGTCCTGTCTGAGGTCTCTGATCGCACGGGTATCACGCTGGGCCGAGTCGCCGAACTGCTCGCCGCCTGGGTGCCCACTGGTGAACTCAATCTGGGACTTCGCATAGCCCTGGAAGAGGCGATCCGGGACCACCAGCACCGAGCACGCCCTGCACCTGCAGGTGATACGAAGTTTCGGGATGGAGAGGGCCATGCTGTCCCACAGGCTTGAGAACGGCGTGCTGGTCCTCACGGTGGAGGACGCGCCCGGCTTACGAGAGCAGAATCTGGCAGCCTTGATCAGCGACTTGGTCCACGTGCACGATCCCACGCCCGCGGTCGTCGTTCTTGGGACCGTGGTGCCCGATGAGGTGATCGAGGCGGTTGTGGAGGCGTACCGCAGGTGCAGGCGATCGGATGTGCTGATATCGGTGGCGACGCCCAGTGCTCCTGCCCGCCGTACCCTGCAGGCGCAGGCCGCTGCTCAGGGTGGGGGCCTGGTAGTGCACGCCCGCGTCGATACCGCCGTCAGAACGGCTGACGCCACTGCGGCCTGACTGCCGACCCGATTTCGGTTCGCGCTCAAAGAGGCCATCCGGAACAGCACCGCGTCTTCCCGCGCGATGCGACCGATGGCCGGCCCCCGACGAGACAGGGCAGGGCAGGAGCGGGATGACCGCTTTCCCCGGGTCGTCTATGCCCTGAGAAAAAGTGAGTCGGAACGCTGGAGGCGGGACCTGGATCCGGGAGTTGAGTCTGGTCAGCTTCCCGCCAGCGATGCGGTCGGCCGATCACCCTATGCCGGCGGCGGCGAGGCACCTCACGCCGTTGAGAAGTGGCCAGCATGGTCGTCCTTTCGTGCTTTCCGGCGCCGGAGGGGAAATTCGTTCTCACCCACCGGATGCTGTACTACCGGGACCTGCGCGGCGAGGTCTACGCGTTGTCTCTGGCTTCGACCACTAGATGGCGACAGAGGCGATCGGATCACTGTGAACATCTGCCGCCACGCTTGCAGCATCGGATCGTGGAGGTCGAGGCCAGCACGTCTGACGGCAGGCAATACCTCATGGAGTCGGGGAAGACCATCGCTCGGCAGATTCGCCGGGCGGGCAGGAATCGCGCTCACTGGTGGTGACACCGTGCACGAAAGCTGCCGTGCTGCCTCTTCCGACCTGCCGACGTGGTGGGTTGACGAGGCAGGTCAGCGCAGCGCGTTGATCGCGTAGAGGGTGCCGAGTCCGGCGGCCAGTGTGCCCAGGAGCAGGCGGAGGAAGGTCTCGGGCATCCGCGGCTGG
>NZ_JBIAQM010000043.1:0-53261 GCF_042888945.1 Streptomyces sp. NPDC002698 | reverse complement strand
GTGTTGGTGGGTTAGGTGGTGGGGCCGGTGATGGTGGTGTTGAAGACGGTGTGGTTTTGCTGGTGTCCGGTGATGTGGATGGTGGTGGTGGTGTTGTTGTCGGGTTGGGTGTGGGTGACTTCGATGGTGCAGGGGTGGTCGAATTCGGTGTAGCGGGTGAAGGTGGTGGTGGTGTGGGTGGGGGTGAAGGCGGGGGTGTTGGCGGTGGCGTGGGCGGCCTGGCGGGCGGCTTCGAGGAGGACCATGCCGGGGATGTGGTCGCCGGTGTGGTCGAAGAGGACGGGGTGGTCGAGGTTGGGGGTGAGGAGCCATCGGCGGGGGTGGCTGGTGGGGGTGAGGACGACGTCGGTGGGGGAGCGGCGGTTGACGGAGGCGGGTGTCATGGGCGGGGTGGCGCCGGCGCACCCCGCACCCACACCGGTACCGGTACCGGCACACCCCGCACCCGCACCGGCGCAGCCCATACCGGCACTTGCACCGGTGCACCCCGCACTCACACCGGTACACCCGGCACCGGTACCGGCGCACCCCGTACCCGCACCGGTACCGGTACACCCCGCACCGGCACTGGCCCCGGCGCACCCTGCACTGGCGCCGGCGCACCCTGTGCCGGCACTGGCGCCGGTGCTGGTGTTGGTGCCGGTGCGGGGTGTGGTGGTGCCGCGGAGGCGGGTGTAGACGGCGGGGCTGATGGTGGAGAAGGTGACGGCGCCGTGGGCGATGGGGGTGTGGTCGCGGTGCAGGGTCATTTCGATGGTGGCGCGGTTGATGGTGGTGCGGCGCTGGAGGAGTTCGGTGCAGCGGGCCTGGATGGTGAAGTCGGTGGGGCGGTTGTGGATGCGCAGGCCGGCGGGGTCGGTGGTGTAGCTGAGGGCCCACAGGACGAAGTGGTGGCCGAGGGGGACGCCGAGTTCGGTGTGGGCCAGGAGGATGCCGGCCTGGCGGATGGTCTCGGCGACCTGCAGCGGGTCGTGGCTGCTGGGGTCGGGGCCGGTGAAGTAGGTGTGGGCGCGGGGCCACTGCCCGGTGAGGGTGTAGGCGAGGGGTGCGCGGGGGGTGCAGGAGCTGAGGAAGACCTCGGCGAGGCTGGCGCGGTGGACGTACTCCTTGGGGACCGTGGTGGTCAGCCGGGGTAAGTCCCGCGGGTCGCGTGTTGCTGTGGCGCTGTGGGCGGTGGTCGCTCTCATCGTTACCCCCGTCTTGAAGCCGCGTCCGACGAGTCCATAAGATACGGACCTACCGGTTTTGTTGACTGGCGCTGCTGGGTAAAGACTTGACCAAGAATGTGGCCGAAACATGAATAAGTGACTCCGTTTTGCGGTGTCACGGCGATGTATTCCACTCGACCGTGAGGTCGTCCCCGGTGGAAACCTGCTTGACGGTTTTCTTTGTCTCCGGTGCGATGGGGGCGGTCCGAGGAAGGCCGGCCGGCGGGTGCCGGGTCTGGTCCGCGACAGGGAGTCCGCGATGCCCGCTGTTTTGCAGACGCTGCGGCTGGCCGCCGTCAATATCGACGGTGTGCTGCTCAGTGACACGTTCAGTCCGGTGATCCACCGGTTCGTCACGGCGTACGGGGTGGCCTACACCGCGGAGCTGGAGCGGGCGGTGCTGTCGCAGCCGCGTGATGTCGCGGCGCGGGCGCTGGCGCGGGCGACCGGGGCGAGGGGGGGTGTGGGGCAGACGGTGCGGGCCTATTTCGCCGAGCGCGAGCGGTATCTGCGAGAGCATCCGGTGCGGGTGAACGAGGGGGCTCTGGAGCTGGTGGGCCGGCTGCGCGGGCTGGGTCTGGAGGTGGTGTGCTACGGGGGTCTGGGGCAGGGGCACTTCGAGCGTCATCTGGGTTCCTGGCGGCCGTGTTTCACCGCTCCGGGCTACATCTGCACCGACGGTTTCCGGCCGGGCATCAAGGAGATCGCCCGGTGTTTCGGGCTCGGTCTCGGGCAGGTGCTCTTCGTCGACGACGCGGCGCGGTTCGCCGAGCACGCGCGGCAGGCGCGGGCGCCCTTCATCGGGCATCCCAGTGCGTTCCGGCACGGTTTCCAGCGCCGGGCGATGCGGGAGATCGGGGTGCGCCACCTGGTGGACCGCCTGGACGCCGTCGACGAGACGCTGCTGCGCACCGTGGACGGCGAGGCCGGGCGGGACGGTGTGTGGGGCCCGCGGGGCCCGCGGGGCGGGCGGGAGGACGTGTGGTCCGCGGACGGTGGGTGGTCCGCGCGGGGGGTGTGGCCCGCGGACGGCGGGCGGCTCGCGGGCGGCGGGCGGCTCGCGGGCGCGGGCGCGGGTGCCGGGTGTGTGAAGGGGGCGGTGTGAGCGCGGACGCGGCGGCGCCGCTGGCCGGGAAGGTGGCGCTGATCGTCGGCGCGAGCAGCGGGATCGGCGCGGGGGCGGCCCGGGTGTTCGCCGCGCAGGGGGCGGTGGTGGTGCTCGCGGCCAGGCGCGAGGAGAGGCTGCGCGAGCTGGTGGCGGAGCTGGGGCGCTCGGGCGCCGAGGCGAGCTGGCGAGTCCTTGACGTGCGCAGCGCCGCCGGGGTGCGGGCCACGGTGGAGTACGTGCTGGAGCGGTACGGGCGGCTGGACGCGGCGTTCAACAACGCCGGTGTGGGGCTGGAGAGGTCGCCGATGCACCTGCTGGAGGACGACGTCTACGAGGCGGTGATGGACACCAACGTGCGCGGTGTGTGGAACTGCATGCGAAGCGAGATCGCCGCGATGCTGGCGTGCGGCGGGGGAGCGATCGTGAACACCAGCAGTGTCGGCGGTCTGCTCGCCTCCTCGGCGGGCGCGCCCTACATCGCCTCCAAGCACGCGGTGATCGGGCTGACCAAGGCGGCCGCCGTCGAGTACGCCGGGGACGGCATACGGGTCAACGCCGTCGCGCCGGGGCTCACCCGCTCGGAGATGGTCGAGCACCGGCTCGCCGACCCGCAGGCCAGGCAGCGTGCCTTCGGCTCCGCGCCGCTGCGGCGGGCCGCGGACCCCGAGGAGGTGGCGCAGGCGGCGGCATGGCTGTGCAGCGACCGGGCCGGCTTCGTGACGGGCACGACCCTGTCCGTGGACGGGGGGCGGACCGCCTGGTGACACCGCCCGCTCACGCCGCCGCCCCGGTGCCTTTCGGCCGCCGGGAACCGTGCCCCGCCCGCCGGGACCCGCCGGGACCGTGCCCCCGGCGGGCGGGGGCGCGGGGCGGGGGCGGGCGGGGGTGGGGGCGGTGCCGTGCAGGTATGGGTGTGTCCTGGTCCGGGTAGGAGCCTGGGGGTGGGGTAAGGTACCTCACGTTCGGTTTTGTTTATCCTGTCCTGGAGAGTCCCATGGCGCGGCAGGAACGTGCGGTACGGACCCGGCGTGCTGTTGTCGAGGCGGCGGCCGCGGTTTTCGCCGAGCGCGGCTACGCGGCGGCGACGATCGCGGAGATCCTCGAGCGTGCGGATGTGACCAAGGGCGCGCTCTACTTCCACTTCGGTTCCAAGGAAGCGCTGGCGCGCGGTGTCATCGACGCGCAGATCACGCGTGATCACTGGGTGCCGCGTGAGCTGAAGCTCCAGGAGTGGGTGGACATCTGCATGATGCTGGCCCACCGGATTCCCGAGGACGTGGTCCTGATGGCGGGGATCAGGCTCTCCGCGGACCTTCAGGGGCGGGAGCTGTTCGGCAGTGCCTGGCCCGCGTGGACCGAGGTGGTGGCCGGCAAGCTCGCCGAGGGCAAGAAGCAGGGGGAGGTCCTGGCGCACATCGACCCGAACGAGACGGCGGAGTTCTTCCTCGGCTCCTGGCTGGGCATCCAGTTCCTGTCGGAGGCCTACGCCAACTGGAGCGACCTGCCCGAGCGGGCTTCCATGCTCTACCGCTACATCCTTCCGGCGATCGCCACTCCCGCCACCCTGGTCAATCTGGACATCGCGCCGGACCGGGGCCTTCGTGTGATCGAGGAGGCCGAGCGCCTGGCGGGCCGGCCGCCGGCCGCGGCGGCGGGCTGAGCGGGCGCGGCCGGGCCGGCGGGCGCCGGCGCCCCGCGGAACAAAACCTTATGGAAGGTTTCCCGCGGCGGCTCCTCGTGCCGGGCCGCCGGGTTCCGCGGCGTGTTCTCGCCGTTCTCCCTCTCTTTTCGCGTTCCCGCCGTGCCGCCCCGGCCCGGACGGCACGGAACAGACCGCCCGAACGGTTCCGTGCCGGCCCCGCGGGGCCGTGCCGTCCGGGAGGGTTTCCCGCCGAGCAGGGGACTTTCCCTCCGCATTGTTGAAGCCTTCAAGCAGAGCGTCACTCTGCCCTCTTGTAAACCTACCAGGCATGCGGTTTGCTAAAGTGGTGCAGCCGGACGGGGAGCAAGGAGGGCGCAATGGTCAAGCAGGCGCGGGCGGTCCGTACGCGTGAGGCCCTCATCGTCGCCGCGGCCGAGGTCTTCGCCGACAACGGTTATGCGCTGGCCAGTCTGCCCGCGGTCAGCAGGCGGGCCGGGGTGAGCACCGGTGCCCTGCACTTCCACTTCGCCAGCAAGGAGGCGCTGGCGCGGGAGGTGGAGGAGGCGGCGGCCGACCTGGTGGAGAAGATGGCGGCGGGCTGCCGCGGCGCCGAGGACACCCTGCTGCAGTCGCTCGTGAACGCGACCTGCCGGCTGCTCGACGCCGTGGGCAGCGATCCCGTGGTCAGGGCCGGCTTCAAGCTGGGCCGCGACCCCTCGCGCGCGAAGGGCCGGGGCGGGGGAGGGCTGGTGCGGTGGTGGTGCCGGTGGGTGCAGGATCTCCTCGCCCAGGCCGCGCGGGAGGGCGAACTGGCCTACGGGGTCTCCTGCGAGGGCGCGGTGGCGGCCGTCGTGGCGGCCACGGTCGGCTTCGAGACCCTCGGCGACTTCGACCGCCGGTGGGTGTCGCCGGAGCGCACCACGCAGTTCTGGACCTTCCTGCTGCCGCTGCTGGCCGCCTCGCCGCAGCAGGTGCTCCCCAAGCCCGGCGGGGCTATGGGACCGCGGGACGGGGACACGGCCACCGGATGACCGGGCACCCGGGCACCCGGGCACCCGGACGGCCAGGTGGTCAGGCGGCCGGGTGACAGGTGGTCAGGCGGCTCGGTGGCCCGGTGGCCGGGGCCGGCGGCGGGCGGGCGTACCGGCCCGGTGACGGTGTGCCGGGCGGTCCAGGGCTCTTGCGGGACCCGGCCGGTGCGGCGCGGGGCTCCTGCGGGGCCCGCTCTGCGCGTTGCGGGGCTCTTGCGGGGCCCGGTCGGTGTGGTGCGGGGCTCTGTTCGCCGCCGTGCGGCCGGCGGCGCGCGCGGCGGTGCCGGGGGCGGGTGCCGGCGGCGCGCGGGGCCGGGGGCGGGTGCCGGCGGCGCGCGGGGCCGGGGCTGCCGGGGCCGGGCGCCGGGGGTGGGGCGGTTCGGCGCCCGGGCCGCTCGGGGGCGGTGCGCGGGGTGCTGTTCCGGAATCTCGCCGCGGCCGGGCCGGGCGGGTGGCGGGCCGCGTGGCGTGGCCGCGCCGTGGCGGGCGGGCCCGCTACTGCTGCTGTGCCGCGATCTGGATCAGGTTGCCGCAGGTGTCGTCGAAGACGGCGGTGGTGACGGGGCCCATCTCCAGGGGTTCCTGGGTGAAGCGGACGCCGAGGCCGCGCAGCCGCTGGTACTGGGCGTTCACGTCGTCGACGGCGAACTGGGCGAGCGGGATGCCGTCCTTGGCCAGCGCGTCGCGGTAGGGCGCGACGGCCGGGTGTCCGGCCGGCTCCAGGAGGAGTTCGGTGCCGCCGGGCTCGTCGGGCGAGACGACGGTCAGCCACCGGTGCTGTCCGCCCAGCGGGACGTCGTGCTTCTTCACGAAGCCGAGGATCTCGGTGTAGAAGCGCAGGGCCCTGTCCTGGTCGTCGACGAAGACGCTGGTCAGACGGATCTTCATGGAGTGCTCTCTTCCGGTTGCGGTGTGCCGGGCAGGGGCCACCGCTCGGTGATCTGCCGCAGCGGGGCGGTGTTCAGGTCGTGGAACTTGCAGCGGCCCTCCCGCCTGGTCTCGATGAGCCCGGCGGCCTCCAGCGAGGCGAGGTGCTGGGAGACCGCCTGGCGCGAGATGCCGAGTTGGTGCTTCATGCTCAGCCGCGAGCAGATCTCGAACAGTGTCTGTCCGGACTTCTCGGTGAGCTCGTCGAGGATGGCGCGCCGGGTGGGGTCGGCGAGGGCTTTGAAAAGATCGTCGGCCACGACCACACGATAGGCAAGTCATCACTTGCCTATCAAGCCGGGGTGCGGCGCGCCCGCCCCTCCGCGTGGCCCGCGCCCTTTCGCGGCTGCGGGACGGAGACGGCGGGCCCGTGCCGCGGCGGAGGCGTTTTTCGTCCGCCCGGCGGCTGGGGACGGCGCCCCGCCGGCCGGTCACGGCCGTGCCGGGGCCGGGGCGCCGTCCGCGGCCGGGCCGGCGGGCCGCGGCGCGTCTGCCGCACGCCGTCCCGGCGGCCGGTGTCCGCCGGGACGGCGTGCCGGTCCTGTTGCGTCCCGGCGCGCGGGCGGCCGGTCCTGGCGTTCGGTCATGCCCCGGACGCCCGGCAGGCGGGCGGCCGGGCGCACCTGCATGACCGAACGCCCGCGCGGGCCGGCGGAGGGTGACTTCGCCGGGAGCGTTGAACGGCGCCGGTGACAGCACCTTCTCCGGTGTTCGCAGCCCCTCGTCCTGCGTGGACAGTTTTCGTGCCGCGCCGAAGGCGGCGGCGTCGCACGCCACCGGCGAGGCGTGGCCGTACCGTTTTCGGGCCGGGTCCGTCACCTGCCTGCCGCCGCCCGCCCCGTTGCCCATATGTCCCGCAGCGGCGTCTGGACCCTGTCCGGCGCCGCGAGGCCGGTCCGGACGCCGTGCGCCACGAACCACCGCCCGGACACCGGCCCCTCTTGCGGGGAGCGGGGAGCGCGGTGCGAAGGTCCTGGGGTCCGGACCGCCCGCCCGGATGGCCTGCCGCGCCTTGCCCGCGGCCCGGAAGCGGTCGCGCGGCACCTTCACCGGGCCGAAGCCCGCCTGCCGCCTGCCGGTGACCGCCGGGTCGGCCGGCTGCGGACCGGCGGGCAGCCGGCCCCGCTCGCCGTCCCGGTACTCGGTTGGTCCCCGTACTCGGTGACCACGTGGTCGGCATGGAGGGTGTCCGGGCCGAGGCGGTCGGCGATACCGGACCGCGGGCGCCCCGGTATCGCCGGCGTGGCGCAGGAACGGGCGGTGCGGCGGCGCGAAGCAGCGGCAGTCCCCGGCGAAGCGGTCACCGGCCCCGCGCCGCCGCGCCGGCGGGGCGCCGTTCCACCCGGTGACGATCCGCAGGACGCCGTCGGGGCAGCACGTCCGGGCGTCATCGCGCAGACGGCCCCGGGAGACGACACCGCCCGGACGGTTCGCCTTGCGGGCGGCGGATCACCGGAGCGCATGCGCGGCCGCAGGCGACCTCACCCCGCCGGCGCGGGCCTGCGCGGTACCCCCGAGAAGTTCCCGCCACGATCGAGACACGTGCGCAGAGCGTGCCGTCCGCCCCGCAGGCCGGGCCCGGGAATTCTTTCCGGCCGGGATCCCTCCCGAAGGGCCGTCTGCGCCGCCCCCGCCCGCTGCCCGCGGCCGGGGCCGGCGCGCCGGACAGGGGCCCGAGGGGAAGCCCGCGGCGCCCGGCGACGCGGAGAACGATGACGCGGAGAACGATGACGCGGAGAACGATGACGCGGAGAACGACGGTGCGGCGCCCGGTGGCGCGGAGGACGGCCGCCGGGACCGGGAACCCCGGTTACGCCAGGAGCGGTCCGTGCGGTCGCCGGTCGCCGGTCGCCGGTCGCCGGTCGCCGGTCGCCGGTCGCCGCACCGGGCCGGGCCGGTGCGCCCTGCCCGGTGCGGTGACACGTGTGTCCTGCGGCTGCCTCGAGTCCGGGTCCAGCGCCGGGCGGGACGGCCCCCGCGGCATTGACATACCGCCCATGCTGTTTTTTACTGGTGGGTGCCAGGTGACCGCTCCGGACGGCACCGACGATGGGGGAGACGCTGTGGACATCGATGTGCTCGGCACACTCGCCGTACGGCTCGACAACGTCTCCATCACGCCCACGGCGCCCAAGCCGCGCCAGGTGCTCGCCCTGCTGGCGCTGCGGGCCGGGCAGGTCGTCCCGGTGGGGGTCCTGGCCGAGGAGCTGTGGGGGGCCAGGCCCCCGCGCAGCGCCCGCGCCACCCTGCAGACCTACATCCTGCAGCTGCGCGAACTCATCTGCGCCGCCCTGGAAAGCGGCGCCAGGGGCACCGAGGGCGCCGGGGACGCCGGGGACGCCGTGGATGCCGGGGGTGCCGGGCGGCGTCAGGCCAAGGACGTGCTGCTGACCGTTCCCGGCGGCTACCTGCTCAAGAGCGGCGACGGCGTCAGTGACGTACGGGAGTTCGAGCGGCTCGCCGGCAGCGGGTACCGGGCCATGGACGCCGAGGACTACCCCCAGGCCGCCCGTCTGCTGCGCCAGGCCCTTGGACTGTGGAGCGGCCCCGCGCTGGCCGACGTCCACACCGGCCCCCAGCTGCAGACCGAGGCCAAGCGCCTGGAGGAGAGCCGGCTGTGCGCGCTGGACCAGCGCGTCGAGGCGGACCTGCGCCTGGGGCGCCACCGTGAACTGCTCGCCGAGCTGACCGTGCTGATCAACCAGTACCCCATGCACGAGAGCCTGTGCGGCCAGTACATGCTCGCCCTCTACCGTTCCGGGCGCCGCGGCGAGGCGCTCGACGCCTACCAGCGGCTGCGCGCCACCCTGGTGCGCACCATGGGCCTGGAGCCCTCGCCCGCGCTCGCCAAGCTGCAGCGCTCCTTGCTGATGTCGGGCCCCGAGACCCTCCCGGCCCGCCCCCCGATGAGCGCGACAGCGGTCCGGGCGGGCTGAGGCGCGCCCGCCGCGCGCCCTCTCCACCAGGAATCGAGCACGGCTCGGCCCCCGGCGTGCAGCGTTGATCACATCTGGAGGAGGAGGGGTCGCGCATGGCGTCGCAGCGCACGGACCGCGCCCGGCACACCGTCGCGGTCGCGGCGCCCCCCGGTGTCGTCTACGGCCTGCTCGCCGACGCACCGCGCTGGCCGGTCCTGCTGCCCTCCTGCCTGCACGTCGAACGCGTCGACTTCGACGGCGTCCAAGAGCGCCTGCAGGTGTGGCACCTGCGGCAGGGCCAGGTGCGCTGTGCGCACGCCCGCCGCACGCTGCACCCGCAGGAGCGCCGCATCGACTTCGAACTGCAGGACTTCCTGCCGCCCGGCGTGCCGGAGTCCGGCAGCTGGAACGTGTCACCCCAGGGCGCCGGCCGCTGCCTGCTGACCCTGTGCCGCCGGCGCCCGGCCGCACCCGCGCCGGGCGCCCGCGAGCCCGGGGAAGCAGGGGAGCCCGGGGAGGCAGGGGTGCTGCAGGCGCAGGTGCGGGCACAGCTCGAGGCCGTGCGCGAGGCGGCCGAGCGCTGGGACCGCCTGGACGAACTGCTGCTGTCCTTCGAGGACAGCGTCTACGCCTGCGGCTCCCCGGAGATCGTCTACGACTTCCTGTACCGCGTCGGGGACTGGGCCGACCTGGTTCCCCACGTCGAACGCGCCGAGGTCACCGAGGACCGCCCCGGCGTGCAGCAAACCCTCCTGCACACCAGCGACCCCGGCACCGGGGACACCTCGGTGTCCAGGGCCGTACGGCTGTGCTTCCCGGCCGCCGGGCGGATCGTCCACAAGCAGATCCCCGACGCCGGGCAGGCCGCCCCCGAGCAGATCCCCGACGCGGGGCGGGCCGTTTCCGGGCAGGTCCTGGCGTCCGGCCTGGTCGCCGCCTATTACGGGGAGTGGTACCTGGAGCCCGACGCCTCGGGAGTGCGGGTGGCCTGCGCGCACCAGGTGATGCTCCGCGAGAGCGTGCTGCACGGTGCCCCGGGCTCCGGCGTCCTGCCCGCCGACGCCCGCCGCCAGGTGCGCGAGTGGCTGGGACGCACGAGCACGCAGGCCCTGACCCTGGCGCGCTGGCACGCCGAGAGTGCCCTGCGCCGACTGCGGTGAGCGCGCCGGGCGAGGAGCCCGCGGCGAGCGGCACCACGACGAGGAGGAGAGCGGCGATGGCCCCGACCCGGCCGGTCCGGACCGCCGGGCGGCCCCCGGCGGTCCAAACACCCCCGGACCCCGTACAGGCACCCATGGCCCAGGCCCAGGAACCCCTGGCCCGGGCCCGGGCGTCCTTGGGCGCGGCGCGGCACGCGGCGCGCCTGGAGGCGCTGCTCGGCGACCCCCGCGACCCCCGCAACCCCTACGGCCGGCGTGCCCTGTGGGCCGCGGACCCCGACGCGCTGCCCGCCCCGCCGGCCGGCCTGCCCGGCATCGCCGACGTGCCGGGCGCCGACCAGCTCGCCCGTGCCCTGCGCCCGCTCTTTCGCCGCGACCTCGCCCTGGCCCACGCCTGGAGCATCCGCCCGCTGTCCCACGCCGCGGTGCCGCACCCGGCAGCCGCGCTGCTGGGCCCGGCGGCACTGCTCGCGGCGGCGGGCGGCGTCCTGCACAGCACGGCCCGCATCGTGGACGGCCTGAGCCGCCACCAGGCCGCCGCCCGCCAGTGGCGTCCGGTCCTGGCCACCGTCTTCGCCGACCTGCTGGCCTGCGAGAGCCTGACGGCAGCGGCGCTGCGCTCCTGCCCGGCGACCGCACAGCACCCCCACCCCCACCCGGACCCGGACTCCGGCCCCGGCATGGACCCGGCCCCGGCCCCGGGTATGGACCTGGATCCGGGTATGGACCTGGATCCGGGCATGGACCTGGATCCGGACCGGGAGATGCTCGCCGCCGTCACGGGCTGTCTCGTGCCCCGGCTCGCCGTCGAACTGCTCGGCGATCTCGAACTGGTGCTGAACGAGTGCGGCTTCGAGGGCCACAGCCTCGAACGGCGCACGCTGGCAAGGATCGTGCGGCACCGGGTCCTCGCCGGAGCCGGCCGCGCGGCCACCGATGCCGCTCAGGCCCGCATCGTGCGCGGGCTGAACGCGGCGCACGCCACGGGGCAGGACGAGGGCGCACAGCACACAGCGCTGCTGCGCGGCACCGGAACCGCGGAGGCGGCCGGCACCGGAACGGCGGAGGAGGCCGGTGCCGCTGCGCTGGCCCGCCTGGCCCGCAGGCTCCGTGCCGAGCGGCGGGCGCTGCGCGCCGCCTGCGCGGCCACCGCCGTGCATGATCCCGCCGATCCCGCGGCGCGTGCCCTGGCGGACCGTCAGGGCCTGCTGGTGCTGGCCGCCCGGACGCTCGGCGCGTGCCAGGCGGCGGCCGGGACACACCGGTCCTTCCCCGGCGGTGCGGGCTGGGCGCTGCTGGCGCTCGGGCGGATCACCGTGCGGCTCGGGCTGCCGCTGCCCGCCCCGCTGCCCGACGCGCAGCCGGGCGTGTGGGAGGAACTGGTCCGGCGCGCGGCGAACGGCGTGGACTGCGATTTGTACGCGAGGAGGCCGGCGTGGTGAGCCAGGACGGCGCGTCGGACGGCCGCACACCGGTGCCCGCGCTCCTGCCGTGCCATGTGCCCGGTCCCGACGGGCCGTGGGAGGAGGTCCAGGAGCGCATCGAGCGGACCGGACGGGCGGTGGTGCACACCACCTGGGGCCAGTGGCTGACCGCGGCCCTGCTCGACCCCGCGCTGCGCACCCTGCTGGGCCGTGACTGGCCGCGCTACCGGCAGCATCCGGCCCCGGCCGGCCGGCTGATCCTCGCCGTCTCCCGGACCGTGCTCAAGCACACCGCGGCCCAGGTGCTGCAGGTCCCGCCCGGCCGGCTCGATCTGGCCTACCTGCCGGGCGGGCGGCCCGTGCTGCGCGGGCTCGGCGCGGACCTGCAGGTGAGCCTCGCGCACACCGACGAGCTGATCGTGGTCGGCGTCAGCCGCGTCGGACCGCTCGGCGTGGACGCCGAGCCCGCCGGGCGCCGGATCTCCTTGCCGGCGCTGTGCGAGCACGTGTGCACCGCGCAGGAGGCCCGACTGATCGAGGCCCTGCCCGAGCAGGAGCGCACGCGGACGTTCCTGCGCCTGTGGACCCTGAAGGAGGCCTACGCCAAGGCGCTCGGGCACGGCATGCGGCGCCGGTTCACGGCCATCGGCTTCGAGTGGGACACGGCCGGAAGGGCCCGGCTCGCCGGGGACACGGCAGGCCGGTGGGCCTTTGCCACCCACCTCGTCGACGGACGCTACCTGGTGAGCGAGGCCTACCGGCACGACGAAGCCGAAGCCGAAACCGGGGCCGGGGCCGGGGCCGGGGACGAAACCGGGGCCGGGGACGAAGGGCACCACCGCGGCCGGGCACACCACCGGGCCGCCGCGCCGCCACAGCCGCAGGGGCCGCGCGCCCCCTTTGCCCAGGACGCGCCGGACAGGCCGCCCGTCGTGCCGCCGCAGGGACCGCGGCCGCAGAGGCCGCGGGCCCCCTTCGTCCAGGACGCGCCGGACGGGCCGGACGGGCCGGCCGCCGTGCCGCCGCAGGGGCCGCGGCCGCAGGGGCCGCGCGCGCCCTTTGCCCAGGACGCGCCGGACGGGCCGCCCGTCGTGCCGCCGCAGGGACCGCGGCCGCAGGGGCCGCGCGCGCCCTTTGCCCAGGACGCGCCGGACGGGCCGCCCGTCGTGCCGCCGCAGGGACCGCGGCCGCAGAGGCCGCGCGCCCCCTTCGTCCAGGACGCGCCGGACGGGCCGGACGGGCCGGCCGCCGTGCCGCCGCAGGGGCCGCGCGCCCCCGTCGTCAAGGACGCGCCGGACGCGCCGGACGCGCCGTCCGGGCCGTCCGGGGTGCGGGCGTCGTACGGCGGCCGGGTCCTGGACTTTTCCCAGCGGCGTGGTGGCCCACCGCGGTGAGCAGAGATCCCGGGTGGGCCGGCCGCGGGCTTGCGGCCGGCCGTGCAGAAACGATTCGAAAAGGGAGGTCCGGGTGAGGGACAGGGCTGCTGCGGCGGAGCTGTCCGGCATCCCGGGGGCGGATGAGCAGTGATCACTCGCGCGCCGGCGCCGTCGTCGCCGTCGTGCACGAACCGCCGGGCGCCCACGACCGGTCGCCGCTCGTCCTGGAACTGTGCGGACTGACCCGTACGGACGCCGAGGCCGTCGCCGCCCGCGTCGCGCGGCGTCACCGGTCCTACGACGTCGCCCTGGACGACACGCCGGGCCCGCCGCGGGGCGAGGCGGGTGCGGGCCGCTACCTTCTGCGGCTCGCTTCCCGTGCCCCGGCCGGATCCGGCGCACCGCTCACCGACGACCTGCTGGCCGACCTGCTGGCCCCGCCCGCCGCGGGCACGCTCACCGTCAGCGGGCATCAGCGGGCGCTGCTCGCGGCCGCGGTCACCGGCCAGGGCGGCCCCGGCCGGTACGTGGAGCAGATCCACTGGGAGTGGACGGGCCCGCTGGACCTCACCCGGTTCACCGCCTCCTGGCAGTCCGTCGCCGAGCGCGAGGCGGTGCTGCGGGCGTCCTTCGACCGGGCCGGCGCCCCCCGTCTGGTGCTGCACGAGCACGCGGTCCTCGAGGTCGTCCGCCACGCGCACACCGACGCCGGCTGGAACGAACTGCTGCGCCGCGACCGCGACCGCGGCTTCGAGCTGTACCGGCCGGGCCTGCTGCGGGTGTCCCTGCTCGACCGCCCGCCCGCCCCCGCCCCCACCACCCCCACCACCGACACCCCCGCCGCCGGCGGGGGCGGGCGGCCGGTGTCCGTCCGGGTGCTGGTGACCTATCACCGGGCGCTGCTCGACGAGCGCGGGGCGCGTCTGCTGGTGCGCCAGTTCTACCGCTCCTACCTCGCCGGCGGCGTGCTGCCCGGCGCGGAGCGGCGGCCCGACATCCGTGACTACGCCCACTGGCTGAGCCGCCAGGACCCGGCCGCGGCCCGGGAGTTCTGGAGGGCCGGCGCACCGCCCGCCGGCGCCGCCGTCAGCCCCGCCCGTCCTGGCGGGCCGCCCCGGCGCGGTGAGGGGACGGGCCGTATCCGGCGCCGGCTCAGGGCGCCGCAGGCCGCGCAGCTGCGCTCCTGGGCCGCGGGACGGGGCGCGGGGGAGAGCAGCGTCCTGCACGTGGTGTGGGCCCTGCTGCTGTACCGGGCGGCCGGGGCGAAGGGGCCGCTGCCGGTGGCCTTCGGCGTGCACCTGTCGGGGCGGGACCTGCCGCTGCGGGGGGCCGCCGGCATTCCCGGGCTGCTGGGCAACCCGCTGCCGATGACGGTCACCGTGGACCCGGCCGCGCCGCTGGTGGACCTGCTGCTGCGGGTGCGGGACGCGGCACTGGACCTGAGCGCCTACGCCTGGGTCGGCGGCGACCAGGTCCGCCGGTGGAGCGGGCGCGCCCCCGGGTCCCCTCTCACCGAGAGCACCGTGCGCTTCGAGGGCCGCTTCGAGCCGCCGGTGAACCTGCGGGCCGAACTCGCGGCGCAGGGCATCGGGGCGGGCGCGCCGCACAGCGCCGGCGGCGCCACGGCCTTGCCCATCACGCTCGTCGCGCACCACGACGGCGAGGGCTGCCTGGTGCTGAGCGCCCTGTACGACCGGGCCAGGTTCACCGACGCCGACGCCTCCGACGCGCTGGCGCAGTGCCTGCACCTGCTGCGCGGCCTGCCCGACCACCCGGACCGGGCGTTCACCGTCGCCGACGCCCTGCGTCTGCTGGGCACCTCGCAGGTGCCCGCCATGACGGCGCCGGCAGCGGCCGGCACCGCCCTGGCGCCGGCGGTGCTGCGCCCCGGGCGGCCCGGGGCGGATCTCGTGTGCCTGCTCACCGTCCCCGGCGTCACCCCCGGTGCCTACGACCTGCTCCTGCGCCAGTACGAGGGGCCCGAACGCATCGTCTCGCTCACGGTCGCCGGGGGGCAGGTGCCGGCCGGGGTATTGGAGGAACTCCTGGGCCGGAGCCGGCGGCTGACCGTGTGCGGCGCCGGGCCCGCCGGCCGGGTCGCCCACGCCGCCGCCCGCCGCACGGCGCGGGAGACGGGTGTGGCCGCGGCCGTGGTCATGACCGGCACCGGCGGCGGGGGGGGGGGCGGGCGGCGCGCGGGGGGGGGGGGGGCGGGGGGGGGGGGGGGGGGGGGCGGGGCGGCGCCGGCGCCCCCCCGCCCCGCCCCCCCCCCCCCCCCCGCCCCGCCCCCCCCCCCCCCGGCCCTGCGGGCGGTGCGGGCGCGCAGCGCCTGACTCCCGGCACGCCAAGAGCGCCCGCCGGCAGGGCCCGGCGCCCGGCAGGCGTTCTTGGCGTGCAGGCAGGGCCCGGGTCCCGGCAGGCCGGCAGGGTCCGGCGTCCGGTGTGCGGCGGTGCCGTCCAGCGGGCCGAGAGCGTTTCTTGAGTGCCGTCGCGAAGGGTGGCGCCAGACGAAGGAGGGCGCCATGGGCGACCTGGACCGCGCACAGCCGGCTCTGCGGGTCGAGCGCGGCACCGCGACCGAAGAGGAACTGGCCGCGCTGACCGTCGTACTGCTGGCCCTGCGCGCCCGGCCGGCACCCGGGCGGATCCCCGGCCGGCCGGACGGCGGCTCGCGCTGGTGGCTGCGCGGGCCTCACCGCCACGGGGCGCACGGCTGGCGGTGAGGCCCCCGGCGGAGCCCGGAACGAGGAGACTTGCCGGTCTGTTTGAGGGTGTTCCCGGCAGCAGGCCCGGTCCGCTCCGGCCGGGCGGACCCCTTGGGCCCCGCGGTCCCGTACCGGTCCGCGGGCAGGCTGCGGGGTGTGCGAACGGCCGCCGTTCCAGGGCGAGGTGCCACGTGGAAGGCCGTCCTCGGGGACCGCTGCACCGCTGCTGGACGGGTGGTCAAAAACAGGACGACCGGTCTCGTATTGACATACCGCCTGTGCTGTTTTTTAATGTTGGAGTGTCAGCAGCGCACGTGGACAGGGGAGACGGCGTGGACATCGACGTATTAGGTGCTCTGGACGTGCGGGAGAACGGGGTGTCCGTCGCTCCGACGGCGCCCAAGCCCCGCCAGGTGCTGGCGCTGCTGGCGGTGCACGCGGACCGGGCGGTGCCGGTCGCCTCGCTCATCGAGGAACTGTGGTCGGGCCGGCCGCCGCGCAGCGCACGCACCACCCTGCAGACCTACGTGCTGCAGCTGCGCGAACTGATCGGGGCGGCGCTGGAGCACGGCGCCGCACAGCAGCCCGCCGCCGGGCCGCGACGCCGCACCGCCAAGGACGTCCTGGTCACCCTGCCGGGCGGCTACCTGCTGGCCGCCGCGGGCGGCACCAGCGACGTCCGCGAGTTCGACCGGCTGGCCGGACTGGGCTACCGGGCCATGGACGCCGGCGACTTCGCGGGCGCCTCCCGCAGCCTGGCCGCCGCCCTGGACCTGTGGTCGGGATCCGCGTTCGCGGACGTGCAGACCGGGGCCCAGCTCGCCATGGAGGCCAGGCGCCTGGACGAGGGCCGGCTGTGCGCACTGGACCAGCGCATCGAGGCGGACCTGCGGCTGGGCCGGCACCGCGAAGTCCTCGCCGAGCTCACGGTTTTGACCAGCCGTTACCGCAGCCACGAGAACCTGCACGCCCAGTTCATGATCGCGCTGCACCGCTCGGGGCGGCGCGGCGAGGCGCTCAACGCCTACACCCACCTGCGCACCACCCTGGGCCGCGACCTGGGCCTGGAACCCTCCCCGCGGCTGCGCCGGCTCCAGCACTCGATCCTGCTGGACGCGCCCGAGACCGCGCCGGCCCCGGCCGCGGCCCGTGCCGCCCGGGCCGTGCACCACCCCGACGCCGCGGCCCGGGCCGCCGCCGGCCGGTAGCGGCCCACCCCGCCGGGGCGGTGACGCGGACGCCGCCGCCCCGCCCGGGCCGGAGCCCGCTCTCTTTCCCGCAGGCGTGCCCGCCCGGGCCGGAGCCCGACTCTCTCCCGCGAGCGGGAGGCACCCCACCCCGGCCCGAAGGCCGGGGGCATCCACGAAGGGACGACCCGATGACCAGCGAGCCGACGCCGCCCTGCGACGGCCACGGAGACATCCTCGCCGAGCTCACGGCCGTGCTGGCCCATGTCGTGCACGCCGACCCCGACCGGGTCGACCCCGGGCAGCCCTTTTCCGTCCTCGGCCTGGACTCCCTGCTCACCATCGAGTTCGTCTCGGCCATCGAGGGGCACTTCGGCCTGCGGATCGCCGGCGCGGACCTCTACGAGTACGCCACGCCGGCCCTCCTGGCCCGTCACCTGGCGGCCCTGCGCCGCGGCACCGGCGAGGCCCCCGCGGTCCAGGACTCCGGCGCCGTGGCCGCGGTGCTGCAGGTGCTGCGCCACCAGCTGGCACAGATCCTGCACTGCGACCCCTGGGAGATCGACGGCGGCGCCGCCTTCGCGGAGCTGGGCATCGACTCCATCCTGGCGGCGGACTTCGCCGCCGGCGTCAACCGCGCCTACGGCCTGAGCGAACGTCCCCTGACCGTCCACGAGCATCCCAGCCTCGCCTCGATGGCCGCCTACATCGCCTCCCGCACCCGGGGCGCACCGGCCCCCGCGGCACCCGGTGCCCGCGACACCCCCCCGGCCGAAGCACCCGAGGCACCCGAAGCACCCGAGGCACCCGAGGCGCAGCGGCCGCCCGCCGTCACCGCGGCGCCCGGGCCGCCCGCGCTGTCCCGGCAGGAGGTGCTCGCGCTCCTCGACGCGGTGCGCGGCGAGCGGATCGGCGTCGACGAGGCCGCCGCGCTGCTGGCGAACCGTCCGGCCTGAACGGGGGCCACCACCTGTGGAGCACCGGCAGCTCTGCGCCCGCCCGGGCCCTGGCGGCCCCCGCGCCGCGACGTCCCCTCGTCCATGGCGGGACGGCGAACCGAGACGGACTGAGACGACACCATGACCTTCACCGCACCGGAGCCGCCCGGCACCCCGCTGGCCCCGCACCACGAGACGGTGCCCCCGGTGAAGCTGTGGCTGTGCCCCAACGACGCCCTCCCGCCCGCCGTCGCCGGCATCCTGGCCTCGCACTGGCTCGACGAACGGGAGAACGAGACCGCCGCCCGGTTCCTCTTCGAACGCGACCGCCGGCAGTACCTCGTCGCCCACACCCTGGTCCGCCGCGCGCTGGCGCTGGAGGCCGGCCTCGGCGAGGCCGAGCTGGTCATCTGGCGCTCCTCCCGCGGGCGGCCCTTCCTGCAGCCGTTGCCCGGCGGCCTGCCCCGGGGCGGCGGCCATCTCGACTTCAACCTCTCCCACGCCGGCGGCTACAGCCTGCTGGGGATCGTCCGCACACAGCGCGTCGGCGTCGACGTGGAGTGCCTGGACCGCGAGGCGGGCGCCCTGGAGACCATCCTGACCACCTTCACCCCGGGCGAGCAGCACTGGGCGCGCCGAGCGCCCCCGGGACGCCGGCGCGACCGCCGGGTGCTCAGGCTGTGGACCCTGAAGGAGGCCTACTCCAAGGCCCGCGGACTGGGACTGGGCCTGCCCTTCGACGAGTTCGCCTTCACCCTGGACGACGACCAAGGCGTGCTCGCCTTCCAGCCGCCCGCCGACGACCTGGCCGGACGCTGGAGGCTGCTGGAACTGGAGCCGGTGCCCGGCGTGCTGGCCGCGGTGGCCCTGCCCGCGGACGACAACCGCGCCCCGCACCTGGAACTGCACCAGGGATTCCCCTGGGACCGGGCCGCACCGCACACCATCGCCCTGCCCGGGCCCGTGGGCGGCGCACCGCACGGCCACGGCTGAGACGGGACCACCACGCCCGCCACGCCACGCCGGACCGGACCGGCGTGGCGTGGGATGGGGCGGCGTGGCGGAGCACGGATGAAAAAAAGAGAGGGGCGGACGCGGCGCGGTATCGTCCGCCGTCCCGAAACCGGACCGCAATCCGGAATCAGTAATTCAGTTTTCCTCCGGGCGCGGAGTTCCCGGGGCAGGCGCACATTCGGCGCACCACCTCACGTGGAGCACCGCTGGAGGACCGCTACAGGAAAACGCTCGGGGGGCACGGACACGGCTAGCGTGCCTAGCGGCGGAGATTTCCGGCCATCAAAAGGAAATGGACAAGGAACTCGACGAGGTGGGGAGGCCGCCATGGAGATTCAGGTTCTGGGTCCGTTGAGTGCCGAGGTCAACGGGGGATCAATCGTTCCGACGGCCGGCAAGCCGCGACAGATCCTGTCGCTGCTGGCGCTCTACCCGGGACGGGTCATGCCTGTTCCCACGCTCATGGAGGAGCTCTGGGGAACCGAGCCCCCGGCGAGCGCACTGACGACCCTGCAGACGTACATACTCCAGCTGCGCCGGCGGCTCGGCACGGCCATGGGCCCGGGCGCACCGTCCGGCGCGAAGGACGTTCTGGCCACACGGCACGGCGGATACCTGCTCCAGATCGACAAGAGCTGTGTCGACGTGCACGCCTACGAGGAGCTGATCCGCCAGGGACAGACGGCGTTCGTGGAAGGCGACGACGAGGTGTCCGCGGCGCGGTTTCGCACGGCACTGGACCTGTGGACCGGCGCACCGCTGGTCGACGTGAGACTCGGTCCCGTCCTGGAGATCGAGGTGATGCGGCTGCAGGAGAGCCGGCTGGTCACCGTCGAACGGCGCATCGACGCCGACCTGCGGCTGGGCCGTCACGCGCAGCTGATCGCCGAACTGACCGAGCTGACCGCCCGCCACCCGCACCACGAGGGACTGCACTCCCAGGTGATGGTGGCGATGTACCGCTCGGGCCGGCAGGCCACCGCGCTGGAGGTCTACCGCAGGCTGCGCATCCGGCTCATCGACGAGCTGGGCGTGGAACCCTCCCCGCAGCTGCAGCGCATGCACCAGGCCATGCTGGCCGTGGACCCGCAGCTGGACATGCTGGCGGGACCGCGCCACGGCTCGACGTTCGACCTGTTCGCGGCGTGAGGGACGGCGCCGCCCGGCCCGGTGCCGGCGGCCTTTTTCGCCCTCCCGCGCCACCGCCGGTCCGCGGCCCGGCGGCCGGACCGCCATCGGGTCCGGCCACCGGGCCTGTGCCGCGGGAGGGCTCACACGAGCGCCCGCAGCCGGGTCAGCGTCGCCCACAGGACCCCCGGCGTGGCGAAGGTGTCCAGGGAGAGGACATCGTCCACGAAGTGCACCCCGTAGGCGCCCTCCAGCGAGCCCAGCAGCTCCACCGCGCCCAGCGAGTCCAGACCCGCGAGCCTGAGGTCGGTGTCGGCCTCCAGCGGTTCACCGGCGTCGAGGAACGGCAGGTACTCGCGCAGCAGTTCCTCGAACTTCTTGTCCCAGGCCATGGCTGACCTCACCCCTTTGTGTGTCGTCGTCTCATCGGTCGCTGTCCGCCGCGCGGGCCGTCGGCGTGGGCTGTGGTGCAGCCCCGCACCTGCCGGTCCCAAGCCCTCGTGCCCGTTCGCCGGCGCACCCGTCTGCCGCGGCCGGAGCCGGGAAGCACAGGGGAGAGGCAGGGAGAGGGGGAGGGGGAGGGGGAGGGGCGGGGCCGGGAGGGCGTGCGGAAGCGGGGCCGCCGCTGCCGGACCCGCGGACGTGCGCGGTGTGTCCACGGCGGCCGCCCGCTCGATCCCCGGGCGTGCGGGCGCGCTACCGCCCCGGCCCGCGGGCCCCTTTGCCGGGACGGCGCGGGAGCACCTCCGGGCGCGGTCGGTGAAGGCGTCCGTCACAATCACCGCGGTCCTGCCGGCCAGCGTCATAGCGGTCCTGTCGGTCGCTCCACCCCCACCGGGCCAGCCTGGCCACGCCGCCTACAGCGGCGGTGGAGCCGCGGCCGGACGCGGGACGAAACCATGGCCGGGGCGGAAAAACCCGCGCCGGGCGGCCCGCGCATTCGACCGGCAACGATTTCAGAAAGGCGGAGAAAAAGGGGAAAGCCGGCCGCGGGATCATTTCACGGTTTTCGGAAAAGGATTTCCGGTCGATTGGCCGCGCTGTTCCGGGATTTACCCGTCCTCCATTGCCGCTCCAGCGTGAACAGCCATGATTTCCGGGCCGGTCGTACGGCCGCAAAGGGGATGACGGACCACGAGGAAGGGCCTCTCGCCATGGCACTGGCACTGACCGAGCCCCTCAGCGGGGCGCTGCATGAACTCCTCGCCGCGCGCAGCCTGCGCGAGCGCAACAGGGAACTCGTCCTCGCGCTGGTCGCGGCGGGCAACCGGGGCGAGGTCAATCACCTCACCCGTCACTGGGCGGGCGCCGCCGAAACGGGCGGACACACGCTGCCCGACGGGCTGGGGCTGACCCTGGAGAGCGTCGTCGCCGACCACGACGTCGTCGCCCTGCGCGCCACCGCCCGTGCCGAAGGGGCGGCCTGGTCGCTGGCCGCCGAGCTCCGCTTCGATGCCGCGGGCCGGGTCGAGCAGTGCCACGACCTGCTCGTGGCGAAGACGGCAGCGGGCTGAGACGGCAGCGGTCCCGGACGGCAGCGCGCCGGGACGGCTTGGGACGGCTTGGACGGCAGAGCGCCGGGACGGCAGCGCGCCGCCCGAACCGAGGACCGTTCGCGGGCCGCTGGAGAAAACGGACGGCCCGGACGCGCCGGAGCTAGCGTGAACAGACCGGGGCTCCGGCCCTGTCGGCGCGTGCCCGCCCGCCAGGGCCCGCCGGCCCCCCGAGCCCGGGGGCGGTTGCTCGTTCCGTACGGGGTGTCCGGAAAGGGGGAGACGATGAACGGTGACCGGCCCGATGGTGTGTGCGCGGTGATCGACCCCGAACAAGGTGAGCACGACACCACCACCATGGAACTGCACGGGGCGCTGGACACCGCCTCCTTCCACCGCGCCCTGCACCGCGTCGCGGAGATCCGCCCCGGTCCCCGGCACGGGGGATTCCGGCTGCTGCGGCACCAGCCCGGCCTGCACACCGTCGAACTGCCCGGCACCGGGGGAGCCCCCGCGCCCGCCGCCGCGGGCCTGCTCGCCGACCTGCTCACCGCCGCCCCCGAGCCCTGCCCCGACGCCGGGCCGGCCGCCGCAGCGGCGGGCCCGCCCTGCCGGACGCTGCCGCGCACCGAACCGGTCACCCCCCTGCAGCAGCAGCGGCTCGCCGACGCCCTGGCCCGGCCCGGCCACCAGGCCGAGCAGATCCTCTGGCGCTGGCACGGCCCCCTGGACACCGCACGCTTCGAAGCGGCCTGGCACGCCGTCGGCGAGCGGGAGAGCGTGCTGCGCACCGCCTTCGTATGGGACCCCGGGCCCCGCGCCGTCGTCTTCGACCGCGCCTTCACCGACATCGTCCGCCACCCCGGCACCACGGTGATCCGGCGCACGGCGCTGGCGGCCCGCGAACGCGCCCGCGCCTTCGACCTGCGACGCCCGCCGGCGGTACGCCTGGCCCTGCTGGACAGCGGCCCCGAGGACACCGCGGAACCCTTCACCGACGTCCTGGTCACCTATCACCGTGCCCTGCTGGACAGCTGGAGCGTGCGGCTGCTGATGCGCGAGTGCTGCCGCGCCTACCTCGCCGGGGGGACCCTGCCCGGCGGCCGGCGCCGTCCCGACCTCGGCGACTGCGCCCGCCTGCTCGGCGCCCAGGACCCCGGCCCCGCCCACGACTTCTGGCGCGGCCCCGCCCACCGGCCCCCCGTACCCACACCCGCACCCGCACCCGCGCCCGGCCCTGCCCGGCCCACGGACACCGGCACCGGTACCGGTACCGGTACCGGCACCGGTGTGCTGCGCGCCGCCCTGTCCCCGGCCCGCAGCACCCACCTGGCCCACTGGGCGGCACGCTGGGGCGTCGCGGAGAGCAGCGTCCTCCAGGCCGTGTGGACCCTGCTCCTCTACCGCGCCCGCCAGAACGCACCCGCCCCCGCGACCGTCGGCTTCGGCCTGGACTTCCCCGGCCGCGGACTGCTCCTGGAAGGCATCGAGGGCGTCCCCGGCCCGTTCGAGAACGCACTGCCCCTCACCGTCGCCCTCGACCCGGCACTGCGACTGCCCCGGCTGCTGCGCACCCTGCGCGACCAGGTGATGGACCTGTCCGCCTACGAATGGGCCACCGCGAGCAGACCGGCGGCCACCGGCGCCGGCGCGCCGGCGCGGGCCGGCGGCCTGCTCGCCTTCGACTGCGGCCCGCGCCCCGAGACCGCCTACGGCGACGAACTCGCCGCCCACGGCATCCGCCTGGAGGAACAGGAAGCGGCCGGAACGCCCGCCGGATACGCCCTGCGCCTGCGCGCCGGCCACGACACCCACCGCGCGCTCGTCCTGACCTGCGCCTACGACCGCGACCTCATCGACACCGGCACCGCCCGCACCCTGCTGGCACACACCGTGCGCCTGCTGCGCCTGCTGCCCGCCACGGCGAGCGCGACCACCACCGTCGCCGACGTGCTGGCCTGGATGCCGAAGACGGCCACACCCCCGGTGCCGGACGGCCCCGCCGCCTGGGACACCGCACCCCTGGTGGTGCTGCGCGGCGCGTCGGCACCCACGGCGGCCACCGTGTGCCTGCTCGACGTCCCCGGCGCCCCGCACACCGGGCACCGCGAACTGGTACGGCACTACCGGGGACCCGAAGCCCTGACCGCGCTGCGGCTCACCGCCGGCCGGCAGGCCGCCCAGGCCGACGTCCTCACCCGGCTCGCCCGCTCGGCGGGCCGGCTGGTCCTCGGCGGGTACTCCGGCACCGGCGTTCTGGCCTGCGAACTGGCCAGGCAGGTCACCGCGTCCGGAGTGCGCACACCGCTGGTCGTGGTCGGCGGCGCGGGCCACGACCCGGGCGGGCCCCGGAGCCTGGCACGCGCCCTGCAGCGGGCGAGCACGTCAGCCGCCCGGCCCTGAGCCGTCACGCCTCCTGCGCCCGTCACGCCCGCACCACCACGGGAAAGACCGTCACGGGGGGAAAGACCGTCACGGGGGGAAGACCACTGCGAGGAAAGACCACTGCGAGGAAAGACCACCACGGGGGAAGAGCACCACGGGGGGAAGACCCCTTCTAGGGCCAGTTGATGTCGTCGTCGGACGACGTGTCACGCATCGGCGCCGGTCGGCCGGCCAGGCCCATGCGGACGGCGCGGCGGGCAGGAACCGCGTGTTTCATCAGACCCTCCGTGGACGCGGACGAGGACAGCTCCCGTGAACGAGGACGGACCGGTGCGCAGGTACCGGCCCCGGCGCTTGAGACATTGCCCGCAACCGCTCAAGAACCGCTCGAGGAACGCCAGACGAATCCATGAGGTTCGCACGAACTCCGAGGCACGGCATCTGGCAAAACATTGCCCCGCCGTTGCCCGGCCCCCTAGGCTCGTTGCGGCACCCGGTGCACCGGGGCGGTCGCACGCCCCGTCCCGCCCCACCGGCCGCCCCCCACCCGCCCGTCCCAGGGAATGGTCACATGCTGCGTCAGCCCGCGTTCGGCCGTCGTCTCCGCAAACTGCGACAGGCCCGCGGGCTGTCCCAGACCGCCCTGGCCGGTGACGGCATGTCCACCGGATACCTCTCCCGCCTGGAGTCGGGCGCACGCCAGCCCACCGAACGGGCCGTCGCCCACCTCGCCGAACGGCTCGGCCTGGACGCGGCCGACTTCGAGGAACCCGCCGGCGGCTCACTGGCCCACGCCCTGTCGCTGGTCTCCTCCACCGGCTCAGGCACGGCGATGGAAACACTGCGCGAAGCCCTGGCGGCCGAGGGACACGAAGCACCGGTACTGCGCTGGCAGGCCCTGTGGCAGCTCGCCGGACAGCGCCGCCTCCAGGGCGACCACGCCGGCGAGCGGGAGTACCTGGAGGAACTGGTCCGGCTCGGCGACGCGGTCGGACTGGTCGCCCTGCGGGTCCGCGGCCTGACCCGCCTCGCCCGCTGCCTGCGCGCGCTGGGCGAGATCACCGCCGCCCTCGACGCCGCGACCGCGGCCCACCACCTGGCCCGCGAGGACGACCTCGACGCGGAGGACCGCGCCGCGGTGCTGCTGGCACTGATCTCGGTGGAGGCCGAAGCGGGCCGCATGCCCGACGCGCGGGCCCACGCCGACGAACTGGTCGAACTCGTCGCGGGCCGCAGCGACGCACTGTGGGCGGAGTCCATGTGGACCGCCGCGGTGGTACGCCTGCGCCAGGGCGACCACACCGCCGCGCAGATCTACCTGGAAGAGGCCCTGGAGAAGTTCAGCAGCCAGGACGACCTCGTGCTGTGGCTGCGCCTGCGGTTCACGGCCAGCCGCCTGTACCTGCAAAAGCAGCCGCCGAACGCCCAGGCCGCCGAGCGGTGCCTCACCGACGCCGAACCCGCGCTCGCCTTCGTCGGCACCCCCGGCCTGCGCCAGGACCTGCTCGCGCTCAAGGCGGACGTCGCCTTCTTCCTCGCCCGCTACGACGAGGTCAACGCCCTGCTCGGCGAACTCGCCGAGATGGAGCTGAGGATGAGCTACCGCGACCGGGTACGCCTGGACATCCTCCGCAACCAGCTGCGCATCCGCTCCGGTGACCCCAGCGGCATCCAGGGACTGCGGGACCTGGCCGAGCAGGCCCAGGCCGGCGCCAACATCGACCTGGCCGCGGACATCTGGCGCATCCTCGCCGAATCCCTGGCGGGCTCCGCCGCACAAAGCGGCCCCGCCCCCTCCGGGACCTGAGCACCCGCCCCCAGGGCTCCCCCCCAGGACTTCCTCACCGCTCGTACAGATCCTCCGCGCGCGCCTCGTGCCAGCCCCGGGGCACGGCGGCCGCGGCCGGCCCCCGGGCCCGGTGGCCGGCCGCGTCGGCCAGCACCACGAAGGCGGCGGACGCGTCGTCGAACGGATCGTCGTGGGCCGCACCGTCCAGCACCCGCAGATTGCCGTACTCGTCCAGCCGGGCGGCCCGGCCGGTACGCCACATCCGGGCGGTGGTGTCACCGGGTCCGCCGAACGGGTCGGGCAGGAACCGCTCACCGCCCGCCGCGCCCGCCCCCGTGTAGCCGCGGGCCACGCCCGCGCCCGCGATGTAGAGGGACCCGGTCCGGCCCGGGCCCACCGGACACAGCCGCGCGTCCAGGAGATAGGCGCGGTGGCCGGGAGCGGGCCGGGCCGGGGTACCCGGCGTGTGCTCGACCACCAGCCTGGCCTCGGCCCAGCCGCCGCTCACGGTCAGCTCCGCGCCCTCGGTCCGGGCGAGCGAGACCAGCGCGCTCAGCACGTCGTCGGCGCCGCCCAGCACCACCCGCGCCCCCTGCCGGCCAAGCCACCCCAGCACCTCGTGCGGCACGTCGCAGGCCAGCGAACCGTCCGGGACGTGCACGCGCGCCCCGCCCACCAGCGCGCCCAGCAGCCCGATCGCCGCGTCCCCGTCCGGGTAGCCGCGCACCAGCCAGGCCGCGTCGGCCCGCACCGCCGCGGTGACGGCCTCACCGCCCACCGCGACGGTGCCGCCCTCACCGGGCAGCAGCAGGAGCGGGTCCCCGCCGCGCAGCGGCCGGGTCCGCTCGCCCTGCGTCACCGGCCAGTGCCCGGCCGGCGCCTGCCGGCCGGCCACGTCCTCCCGCACCAGCCGGGCCGCGCCGGGCACGGCCGGCAGCAGCAGGTCCGCGGTCTCGTCGAGCAGCAGCACCACCGGACGCAGCGACTCGGCCAGGTCCAGCGCCGGGTCGACCGGCACCAGCGCGGCCCCGGTCTTCACCACCGCCATCGCCGCCACCGCGAACCCCGCCGGTGAGGACAGCGCGGTCAGCACACAGCTGCCGGGACCGGCCCGGTGCTCGATCAGGGCGTGCGCCAACAGGTCCGAACGGGCGTCGAGTTCGGCGTAGTCCAGGCCCTCCAGCGCGAGCGCCCCAGGAGCCCGCGCGACCTGCGCCGCGAACAGTGACGCCACGTCCCGGCGCACGAGCGGCACCTGCGCACCCGCCCACACCCCGCTCCCGGCCACCGCTCCGGGCAGCAGCCGCAGCCGGCTCAGCCGCGTGGCGGGTGCCTCAAGGACCGAACGCAGTACGGCGGTGAGCTGGTCGGCAAGGGCGGCCGCCGCCCTCTCGCCGAGCGTCTCGTGACGGAAGGAGACGCTGACGGCGATACCGGCCGCCTCGCCCGCGGGACCCTGCCGTTCCGTCAGCGTCAGCCCCAGGTCCGCGGCCGGCACCGCGGGCGTGCACTGCTCGGCCTGCACACACAGCCCACCCGCCTCGAACCGGCCCACGCACTCCTGCACCACCGCCAGCGCGACCCCGCCGGGCAGCGCCGCCAGCGCCGCCCCACCGTCCCGGTAGGCGGCCAGGTCCCGCTCGCGGACCCGGCGCAGCAGCTCGGTGAAGGCCGGATCCCCGCAGGTGTCGACCGTCAGCGCCAGCACCCGCCCGTAGGGGCCCACCGCCTCGCGCAGCGCGGCCGTGTCCCGCGCCGGGACCGGCGCGGCCACGGTGACCGGGTCCTGCGCGCCGAGCCGGCCGAGCAGCGCCACCAGCGCGGCGTGCACCACCATGAACAAGGTGACGCCCTGCCCGGCGGCCAGCCGGGTCAGCCGCGCGTGCAGGTCCGCGTCCAGGCTCCTGTCCAGGGTGCCGTAGGAGGCGGGCCCCGACCGCGGCCCGCTGCCCGGCAGCACGGCCGGCGGCCGGTCGCCGAAGACCGCGCGGGGCGCCGCGTCCAGCCCGGCGGGACGGCGGTGCGGGCTGCCCCCGCCGGCCCGCGCCCCATAGGCCCGGGCCAGGTCGGCGGCCAGCGGCACATGCGACCACAGATCCACCGAGTCGGCGGGCAGGGCCAGCTCCAGCAGATGGTCCTCGGCCGCCAGCGCCCGCAGCCGGGTACCGGCCGAGCCCAGCCGGGAGTTGCGCAGCGCCTCATGGCGCCGCCCCAGATCCTCCAGGGCCGCCTCCAGGGCACGCCCGTCCAGCGGACCGCGCAGCCGCAGCGAGAACGCCCGGCTGTCGCCGGCCGTGTCGCCCGGCCCGGTCACCGCCGCGGGCGTGTCGCCGACGAGCAGGGCGAACGCGGCCGGGGTCGGCGCCTCGTACAGCGCCCGGCTGCCCGGGTCGACGCCCAGAACCTCGCGGACCCGGGACAGCAGCCGGGCCGCCGCCGGCGAATGGCCGCCGATACGGAAGAAGTCGGACTCCGCCCGCACCCGGTGCCGGGGCAGGCCCACCACCTCGGCGAACAGATCACGCACGATCTCCTGGAGCGGCGTGCCGGGCTGGGTGCCCCCGCGGCCGGCCGCGGGGGCGGGCACCGGCAGCGCCGCACGGTCCACCGCACCGGCCCCGTCCAGCGGCAGGGCCTGCAGGACCACCAGCGCCGACGGCACCATGTGCTCCGGCAGCCGCTCCTGCAGATGGGCGCGCAGGACCACCTCCAGATCCACGGCGTCCTCGAAAGCGGCCGGAGTACTGGCCCAGCCCTCCGCCCCCGCACCGGTGCGCCCCTTGGCCCCGGCAGCGGGCGCCGCGCAGGTGCCCGTCACCACACCCGCGGGCACCCGCGCGGGATCGACGAGGACGATGTCGAGGAGCTCGGGACTCTCCCCCCAGGTGGGCAGAGCCCGGTAGCCCAGACGCTCGGCCCTCTCGCACAGCGCCTCCGGACCGGGGGCGGGCGCGTCCTGCGGCGCCAGGTCGATGCCCTCCAGCGGATCGAAGAGGGACCGCATCGCCGCGTACTCGTCGTGCACCCGCCGGTTGGGCACCCCGGCCAGGCGCAGCACGGCAGGACGCGCCGCCGTCGCCCGGTCCACGGCCTCCAGCCCGCCGGCGACGTCCGCGCCCCAGCGCACCACGGGCGCAACCCCCAGGTCGGCGACCGGCTCGGCGGTGGAGAGCACCACGTCGTAGCGGTAGCGGGTCAGCTCGTTGTGGTGCGCACCCCGCTTGATCCGCACGTCGACCGCGCGCACGGCGGGCAGGTCCCGGGCGAGCGCCCCGAACAGGGCGGGGGAGAGGAGCAGCTCGCTCTCCGTGGCCACCTGGCGGCCGACGGCACGGCGCAGCGCCTCCCGGTCGCCCTCGGCGGCGCCCGGCCGGGCCAGCGCGATCCCGGTCTGCAGACAGCGGGCGAGATCGAGGCTGCGCACATCGCCGAGAAGGAGCGAGCCGCCCGGGGCGAGCAGCGCCAGCACCCGCTCGACGACGGTACGCAGACGGGCCAGGCCCGGGAAGTACTGGACCACCGAGTTGACGACGACCAGGTCGAAGTGGCCGGCGGGCAGCCCGCCGGTGTCCTCGGCACCGCGGCAGTCCAGCCGCACCTTGTCCTTCAGCAACGGGTCCGCCTCCACCCCCGCGGCGAGCGCGGCGAGCGCGGCGGGGGAGAAGTCGGTGGCCCAGTACTCGTGGACCTCCTCGTCGCGGGCCAGGCGGGCCAGCAGCAGCCCGGTGCCCACACCGATCTCCAAAACCCTGCGGCGCGGCAGCTCCCGGATCCGCCCGAGGGTGGCGTCCCGCCACTCCCGCAGCTCCTCCGGCGGGATCGGCAGCGCGTCGTAACTGCTGTTCCAGCCGGTGAAGTCCTCCCCCGGGCCACGGGCCGCGGCACCGGCGTGGAGCGCTTCGTGGATCTCCTTCCACCGGGCGGTCTGCGCGTCCTCCTCGGCGGCCGCCGGCACCACGACGGCCGGCACCACATGCGCCACCAGCCGCCCCGCGCCGTCCGCGCCCTCGTGCAGGGACACCACCGCGGCGGACACCGCCGGGTGCGCGCTCAGCACCGACTCGACCTCCCCGAGCCCGAAGCTCTGGCCGCACAGCTCGACCCGGTCCCGCACCTGCCCGGCCGCCTCCCGCCCGCCACCGTCCCCGTCCGGCCGTGCGTCTGTCCGTCCGTCCGGCCCGGCACCCGGCGCCAGGGCCGTCCACACCGCGAAGGCGACCGCGTCGAAGGCCGGCCCCGCCCCGGCCACCACGCCGTCGGCGTCCGGCCGCACAGGACCGGCGGAGCGTACGAGGTCCAGCACCGCGCGCTGCGGCACGACGACCCCCTCGACGGCACCGGTGGCGGCGGAGGGGTAGCAGACACACAGGGCGTCGTCCGGGCCGGTTGCCTGCTCGGGCAGGGCCTCGCAGCGCCGGGCGATCTCGGCCGCCTCGGCGTCCAGCGCGAGGACCACCGCGTCCAGACCCGCGTAGTCCGCGGCGCCCGCGCTCCCGGTCAGCACCGCGACAGCCGCACTGTCGCGCACGATCAGCCGCCGCCGCCGCGCACGGTCGGCGGGGTCGAGGGGGACGCAGACCGCTCCGGCCCGCACGATCCCGAGGAACGCCGTCACCGTCTCCGGGCCCGGCCGCAGCGAGGTCGCCACCCGGTCGCCGCGGCCGATGCCGCGGGCCCGCAGATGGGCGGCGAGACGGTTGGCCGCGCGGCCCAGCTCCCGGTAGGTGAGGCGGCCGCCGGCGCCGTCGTCCTGTCCGGGATGGCGCACCGCGACCGCGTCGGGACGCTCCTGGACCTGCTGCTCGATGAGGTCGGAGATGGACATCGGTACCCGCTCCCTTATGACAGCGCCTTCCGGCTTGGCAAAACCTTGCCTGAATATTGGCAAGGGCGGCCTGAGGAGGCGTCCTGAAGTGGTCGAGCGGCACTGGAGCCGCTGGTGGCGCGGGGGCGTTGCCGCCAGGGTCCGGGGCGCGAGGTTGCCAAGGCGCCCGGAGCCGGGGGAGTGCCCGGCGATCACCCGGGGGTCCCGCGCACGACGGCGCCCGAAAACGCCGAAGCCCCCGCGCGGCATGGCTGCCTGCGGGGGCGTCACGGGGCGGGCACGGATGCCCGGACGCGGATCAGACGCTGGCGGTGGCGGGGGCGACGGGCCAGTCGATGTTGCCGGTCTGGAGGGTGGCGGGGGCGACGGGCCAGTCGATGTTGCCGGTCTGGAGGGTGGCGGGGGCGACGGGCCAGTCGATGTTGCCGGTCTGGAGGGCGGCGGGGGCGACGGGCCAGTCGATGTTGCCGGTCTGGAGGGCGGCGGGGGCGACCGGCCAGTCGATGTTGCCGGACTGGACCGCGGAGACCGTCTTCGCCGTCGCCGGCCAGTCGATCGCGTTCGCGGCGGTGGTGCCGGCGGCGGAGAAGGCGGTCAGGGCGGTGGCGGCGATGGCGATGCGGGCGATGCGGTTCATGGCGGGCTCCTCGGTGTCAATTTCGTTTTCGTTGCTTGGCAACCTTCTGCCAAGAAGATTGGCAACAAAAGCTCGCAAATTGGTCGTGGATGGGTCGATTCGGACTCAAGGTGCACGCCAGGAACACTCCAGGAGGCGGTCCGGAGCCACGGATTTGCCTAGAAAAAGCCGCCCTGAGCTGCGGAAACGAGAATCCTTGGCAGAGCCGGAAATGCTCTGGCAACGCTTGGCAATTCCTGGAGAACCGGGTGGGGAGCGGCCGGGATCCCCGTCGTCGACCCCGCGCTAGAGCCGTACCTGAGCCGCTGCTGCCCGAGGTTGCCAAACTTCCGACACTCAAGGCAAGGTGTTGCCATGAAGTAGGCAATCATTTGCCTCACCTGTGGGGGGAGGCCCCTGAAGTGAACGAGAAATCCCACGGTGACCGCAGGATCCACCTCAATGCGGCCGGCGCCGGACGCATGCCCGCGGCCGTAGAGGAGGTCCTCACCGAGTGGACGCGTTTCGAGGACCGCTACGGGCCCTACGAGCTGGACGAACGCCTCGAGGACGTCCTGCACCGGCAGGTCCACGAGCACCTGGCCGCCCTGCTCGGCGCGCCGCCCGGGGACACCTTCCTGTGCACCGGCGCCGCCGACGCGTTCGCCGCCGTGCTGTCCCGGCTGCCGTTGGGCCCGCGCGACCGCGTCTGGGCGACTCCCTACGAGTCGGCCGCCAACCTCAGCGCCGTCTTCGCGCTGCGCGCGCGCACCGGCTGCCGGCTGGAGGTGGTACCGCTGGGTCCCGACGGCGACCTCGACCTGGAGTGGATGGCACGGCACATCGGCGACGACGTCGCCCTGGTCTGCGTCCCCTACGTTCCCTCGGGCTGCGGCATCGTCCATCCCGTCGAGGACATCGGGCGCATCCTCGCCCCGCACCGGTGCCTGTACGCCGTCGACGCCTCCTACGCGGCGGGGCAGCTGCCCGTGGACGCCGCCCGTATCGGCTGCCACCTGCTGACCGGGGACGGCTGGAGGTTCCTGCGCGGCCCCTACGCGGCCGGATTCGCCGGCGTGGCACCGCGGTTGCGTGAGGCCCTGGCCCCGCACGGCGGCCTGTCGCTTTTGCCGCCGCACGGCGCCGCGGCCGCCGCGCTGAACGAGGCCCTGGTCCTGAACGCGGCCGTGTCCGCGCGCACCGACCTCGCTTTTGGCCTGCGCGCCGCCGTCGAGGACACGGCCGGCACCGAGCTGATCGCCCCCGGACGCCTCCAGAGCGGCATCGTCACCTTCCGGCACCAGGACGTGCCGGCCGCACTGGTGCGCCGCCGGCTCGCGGACCGCGGAGTGGTCGTGTGGAAGACGGTCGCCGAGGAGGTCCCGCTGTACCTGCCGAAGCGGGGTGTCGTCACGGCCGTACGCGCATCCGTCCACCACGACAACTCGGCGAAGGACATCGAGGTGTTCGCCGACGCCCTCAAGGACGCCGTGACCGGGACGCGCCCGCTCCCCGCGCCCGCCCGGCACCCGGAGCCGGCCGCACCGGCGCCGCACACGATGCCGTCCCGGCCGGCCGCGGCCGGGATCCCGCGCGCGCGGCCGGGATCCCGCGCGCGCGGCCGGCAAGCCGCAGGCACCTGACCCTGGTGACGGGCCGGCCGCCGCAAACCGGCCCGCTTTCGCCCGGCGCGTGAACGGCACGCACCCCGGCCGGCCGGGACGACCGGTGCGGCCGGGGCGGACGCGGGCGGCCCTCTGACACCCGCCATCCGCGCCGGCCTCGGGCCCCGGCGCCCGCGCCATCGGACGGGGACACCGGCAGGCCGCCGGCCCACCCGCCGCACCGGGCCCGGGGGGAAGGACTCCCGGGCTTCGCCGTACGCCCGGCGGCTGTGGCCCGATGCTCGAGCAAGGCGCGAGCAGTCTCCAGGCGCATCCCGAGTCCGCTCGTGTTCCCTCCAGGTGCGGTCACTGAACGGCAGTGGCCCCGAAGGAGGTTTCGCATGGCTCTGCGCGACGTTTTCCAGTCCCTCAACGAGACCGACGCCGTCGCTTCGCCGGCCGAGTCCCGCCTGGCGGGCGAGGGCGTCCTCGACCCGGAGAAGGCCGCGGTCCTCAACAACAACGAGGAGGCCGCCGACGCCCCCATGACCGTCCTCAGCCAGATCAACGAGGCCTGAGCAGCACGACAGGCGGCCGCCTGGGAGCGAACCGCTCCCAGGCGCCCCCCGACCGGAAAGGTTGGCACGCGCATGACCGCAGCCACTCCTCTGCCTGCCGCCCTGACCGGCAGGCTCCTCGGTGACACCACCTGGGGCGTCGCACACCGCGTCGAGAAGCAGGCCCTGGACCCTTCGGCCCTGCTCACCTCGGACACCGTCCGGCGCCTGCTCGACGCCAGCCTCCTCAAGTGGCCCTACTTCACCCTGCTCAAGCACGGTGAGGTGCCCACGGTGTCGTCGTACACGACGAAGCGGGACGTGATCGGGCACAAGGCCGCCGGATTCGCCGACGCGCGGGCCGTCGCCCGCCACATGGCGGACGGCGCCTCCCTGAAGCTCAACCAGATCGGGGACTGGCACCGGCCCACCCGCGCCATCGCGCGGCAGCTGGAGGAGCTCCTGCCGGTGGCGGTCAACTCCTACGTCTTCCTCACGCCCGAGGAGTCGCGCGGCATGCTCCCGCACCGGGACGCCGCCCATGTGCTCGTCATCCAGCTCGAAGGCCGCAAGGAGTGGCACCTGTACGCCGAACCGGACCAGGTCGGCGCCTCGGCGGGTCTGGACGTGGACGCCGCCCGGCCCACCCACGTCTTCACCCTCGAACCGGGCGACGTGCTGTACCTGCCGCACGGCTGGCCGCACGACGCCGTCGCCCGCGGCGGCGACTCCCTGCACCTGACGTTCACGCTCACCGAGCCGACCCCCGAGGACCTGGTCGACGCGCTCCTGCGGCGGTTCCTCGACGACGAGCACAACCTCGTCCACCACTTCCACACCCGCCCGCTGCGGGCGCGTACCGGCGAGGTCCGCTCGGCCCTGACCGAACAGGCCAGGACGCTGGAGGAGGACCACTGGGCGCGTACGGCGCTGGAGACGATGCGGGAGGCGATCGGCTGATGTCCACCACGACCACCGAGATCCGTGAGGCCGCACCGGCGCAGCCCGCCGGCCACGCCACCGGCCACGCCGACGATGCCGGGCGTGACGGCGGCCGTGACGGGGTGCCGGACCGTCTGGAGCACCTGGTCGGCGACACCGGCGCCTTCTTCCGCGAGCACTGGGCGAACCAGCCCGTCGTGCTGCGCGCGCACAGCGACCTGAGCCGGCTCATCACCGAGCAGGAGATGTGGGACGAGGTCGACTGCGGCCTGCTGTCCCGGCCGTACTTCACCGTCTTCAACGAGGGCGTGCGCACCGCGATCAGCGACATGACCCGCAAGCGCAACGTCGTGGGCCACGAACTGCCCGGCTTCATCGAACCGGAGCGGATCCGCGAGGACTTCGCGAACGGCGCCACCTTCAAGTTCAACCAGGCCGAGCACTGGCACCCGCGCATCCGCACCCTGGTCAAGGCCCTGGAGCCGCACTTCAGCGGCGGCCTGGAGTCCTTCGTCTTCCTCAGCCCGCCCGGCAGGACGGCGATGCAGGCCCACATGGACGGCGCGCACGTCTTCATCCTGCAGGTCGCCGGCGTCAAGGACTGGGTGGTGGGCCGCGTCGACGAGACCTCCACCAGCGACTCCGTCCTGCACGAGGGCGCCATCCCCGACGAGCGCCGCATCGAGCTGACCCTGCGCCCCGGCGACGTGATGTACATGCCGCACGGCACCCCGCACTACGCGACCGCCCGCGAGGGCAACTCCATCCACGTCGCCATCACCGTGGAGGAGCCCACCGCGCAGAACCTCGCCGAGGTCTTCCTCGCCGGCTTCCTGGGCACGCAGGCCTTCAAGGACCTGCACGACAGCCACCACCGCCACTCCCTCGAGGAGCGCACCGCGCTGCTGCGCCAGGCCCTGCTCGCCCACCTCGCCCGCGCCGACGAGAACGCCGCGACCCGGGCCGCCGTCACCCTGCGCAGGGAGCACCGGTGAGCGGACCGCGGGTGCCCGGCCGCGCACCCTGGATGAGCGGCGGGGGACCCGCCGCCGTCAGCGAGGGCACCCTGCGCACGGCCGGCCTCGAGGCCACCTGGGCCCGCCTGGAGCCGCAGCTCGGCGCCCGCGGCATCACCCGGGTCGCCGACCTGACCGGCCTGGACATCCTCGACGTCCCGGTGTGGACGGCGATCCGGCCCGCCGCCGCCACCTTGGTCGCCAGCGCCGGCAAGGGCATGTCGCACACCGCCGCCCGTATCTCCGCGGTCATGGAGTCCCTCGAGGTCGCCGTCGCCGAGCAGGCCCGGCCCCCCGGCGTCACCCGCGGCACCGCCCGCACCCTGGCCCCGGGCTACGGGGTCGACGACCTGACCCTGCACCCCGTCTCCCTGGTCGACGACCGCACCGTCCTGGAGTGGACCAGGGGCTGGGACCTGGCCCTGGGCACGCCCGCCCTTGTGCCCTCGGCGGCCGTCGGACTGCGCGGCTGGGCCGCCGCCCGCTGGCAGCCCCCCACCTTCGTCACCACCACCAACGGCCTGGCCTCGGGCAACGACCACGTCGAGGCCGCCCTGCACGCACTGCTGGAGACCGTCGAACGCGACGCCCTGGCCCGGCTGCGCCCGGGCGACGCGGTCGCCACCGACCTGGACACCGTGGGCGACAGACTCGGCGCGGTCGTCGCCCGGATCCACGCCGCCGGCGCCGACGTCGCCCTGGAACGCATCCCCTCCCTGCCCGGCACCTGGGCCTACACCTGCTGGCTGACCCAGCCGGAGATGTGGCAGATCTTCGCCGGGTCCGGCTGCCACACCGACCCCGCGATCGCCGCCGAACGGGCCCTGCTGGAAGCCGTCCAGAGCCGGGGCTCCACCATCAGCGGCGGACGCGACGACATCCCCGAGTGGACCTTCCGCCGCCTGGGCGCCCCACCGGACCGGCCCCGCCCCACCCCCGCGCACACCGAGCCGATGCCCACCGCGACCAGAGGGCCGGCCGCCCGTCTCGGCGAGGTGCTGGACGGCCTCGTCACCGCCGTGCACCGCACCACCGGCCGGCCCGTGATCGCCGTCGACCTCACCCCGGACCGCCGGCCGTGGCCCGCCGTCGTCCAGGTCTTCGCCCCCGGACTCGGGCTCGCCCTGGAACACCCGCGCCCGCAGTCCCTCGCCAGCAGGAGCTTCGCGTGACCCCCCGCCGCATCGCCTTCGTCGGCCCCACCCTGCCCGCACAGCAGCGGCCCGCGGGCTTCGAGTACCGGCCGCCCGTCCGGCACGGCGACCTGTTCGACCTGTGCCTGCGCCCCGGGGACCAGGTTCTGATCGTCGACGGCGTCTACCAGCACTTCGCGCCCATCCGGCACAAGGAGATCCTCGCCCAGCTCGCCCGCGGCGTGCACGTCGCCGGCACCGCCAGCCTGGGCGCCCTGCGCGCCGCCGAACTGGCCGGCTTCGGCATGCAGGGCCTGGGCCAGGTCTACGGCCAGGCCCGCGCCGGACGCCTGACCGCGGACGCGGACGTCGCCGTGCTCCACACCGACGACAGCGCCGGCGCCCGCCGGCTGACCGAGGCGATGGTCTGCGTCCGCCACGCACTGACCGAACTGCTCGAAGCGCGGCAACTGGACACCCACCAGGCATCGCGCCTCGAACAGGCCGCCGCCCGCCTGCACTTCACCGAACGCTCCGCCACGGGCCTGCGCCACGAGGCCGGCCCCGACCGCGACGCCATGCACCTGCTCCTGGACCACCTCCAGCGGCACGGCGACATCAAGACCCGCGACGCCCGCGACGCCCTGCACACCCTGGCCGCCCGCCCCGTCCCGCCGCCCTCCCACGCCCCCGGCCCCGCCGACAACTGGACCAGCTCCTACGGCAGACAGTGGGACTTCGAACACCGGCCGCTCAAACCCGGCTCCGCCGTCGGCGCCCGGCTCGCCCTGGCCTGCCAGCAGCTGTTCGCCACCGACTTCCCCGACCGGCACCGCGCCTACGCCCTGCGCATGGCCGCCGCCACCACCCGGACCACCGGCACGGCCGGCCGGCTCCTCGGCGCGGCCGGATTCGCCCCCGCCACCCGCCCCCACGCCCGGCTGGCCCGCGGCACCGAGGCCACCGCCCACTGGACCGCCGACGAACGCCTCCTGGCCCGCACCTTCCGCCTGCCGCCCGGCCGGCTCGTCTACCAGGACCTGCCCGCCGAAGCCGTCGCCGGCACCACCCTGGACGAACTGGAACAGCGCTGCCTGAGACTGCTGCTGCCGCCCGGCGCACAAGCCCCGCCCACCGCCCGACGCCACACCCTGCTGAGCCGGCTGTGGCAGGCCGGCTCCGAGCACGACTACCGGCTGTGCGCGCTGGAACGCGGCTTCCGCGACACCGCCGAGGCCGCCCGGCTGGCCGGCGCCTTCGACCTGACCCTGATCGCCCGGCTGCTGCGGGAGCCGGCGGCGGCCCGATGAACCCCACCGCACCGCCCGCCCCCACCCGCCTCGCCCAAGGCCTGGCCCTGGCCGAGGCCTACTGCACCGAACCACGCCCCAAAGAGGTCGCCGCCTACGGCGACGACGGACTGCTGCTGCGCGTCGACGTCCCCACCCGGCACGGCGCCGAACACCCGCACCTGGTGCACTACCGGCGCCACCCCGACGGCACCTGGCACGCCGGCTGGACCCTGCCCTGGGGCACCCAGGCCCTGCCCGTGCCCGGCGGCTACGTGTGCGTCCGCCGCGCCGACGGGCGCACCCTGGTGGAACTGCGCCCCGCCGACGGCGGCCCCGAACAGCTCCTGCTCACCACCCCCGGACGCGTCGGCGCACTCGCCCCCCGGCCGGGCGGCGGCCAGATCGCGGTGACCACCAGCACCTTCGGCGGGCCCGGAGAACACCCCCAGGACCTGCTGGCGGGCTCCGACGCCGTATGGGCCGAAGGCTCCGACATGACACTCAGCTACGCCAAACAACCCCAAGGGGAATGGCAGGTCCACCTCGTGCCGCTGGACGGCACCGACCCGCGCCCGCTCACCCCCCACGTCCCCGCCGGCCTCGCCCTCTCCGGCGAGGCGGCCTGGGCCACCCAGGCCACCCTGCTCCTGGGCGCCCAGCGCCATCACCGCCACGGCGTACGCAACTTCGGCCTGCTCTCCCTCACCGCCGGCCACGAGGACGCGACCCGCGAACTCTTCTCCGACGACGTCGACCTCTGCTACCCCGTACCCGGCCCCGGCGGGCAGGTCGCCTACCTCGGCACCACACCGCGCCACGACAACACCCCCATCACCCAGTTCGCCTGCCTCGTCGGCGAGGAACTGCACCAGCCCGTACTGCTGGCCGCCGACGACGGCCTGTGGCAGCGCCCCATCGGCTGGGACGGGCCGCGCCGCCTGGTGTGCACCGCCGAGTCCGGACCCCGCCGCGGCCTGTACGTCCACGACCTGGACGACGCCACCTGGCGGCCGGTGCCCGCCCGCGCCTCGGTGATCACCGCCCGCATCCACGACGGCCGGGCCGCCGTCCTGACCTCCGCCCCCGACACACCCCCCGCGCTGGAGGTCAGCCCACTGCACCCCGGCCGGCCCGGCGAACACGTCGTGGCCGCCGAGGCACCCCCGCGGCCGGGCCGGCTGCACTACCGGCGCCAACGCGTCCCCGGCCTGGACGGCGACGTCGCCAGCTGGGTGTGCCTGCCCCGGAACGGCACCCCCCACGCCACCGTCGTCCTCTACCACGGCGGCCCGTTCCAGAGCTGGGCCGAATGGTCCTGGCGGTGGAACCCGTGGCCCTTCGTCGCCTGCGGCCTGGCCGTCGTCCTGGTCGAACCCCCGCTCAGCCTCGGCTACCCCGACGCCGTCCGCACCGGCTGGCGCCAGTGGCGCGGCGGCATCGCGGCCAGCGCCGCCGCCCAGGTCGAGTCCGTCCGCGCCGCCGAAGGCCTGCTGGACTCCCCCCTCGCCCTCATGGGCGGCAGCTTCGGCGGCTACCTCGCCCTGACCACCGCCGACCTGCTCAACCCCGACCTGGTCGTCACCCACGCCGCCCCCCTGGACCTCACCCAGGTCGCCGAGGGCAGCGACGTGGGCTGGCAGTGGATCCGCGAGTTCGGCGACCCCACCGAATGGCGCCCGCTCTACCAGATCAACAGCCTCGCCCCGCGCCCCGTACGCCCCGGCACCCGGGTCCTGCTCTCGCACGGACTGCAGGACGGACTCGTCCCGCCCACCGAGACCCTGCGCACCCACCGCGCCCTGGTCCGCCAGGGGGTGCGCAGCGAGGTGGCGTTCTTCCGCTCCGAGGCACACCCCCTCAGCCGGCCCGGGAACATCCGCGCCTGGTACCGCTGGGTCCTGTCGGCCGTCGCCGACGAACTCACCCCGAAAGAAGCCGACACCCCCGCGGAGGAACCACGATGACGGGCCGTCACCTCGTCACCCGGTCCACGATCGCCGACGGCCTCACCGCCCTGGGCATCCGCCCCGGCGCCACCGTCATCGCCCACACCTCCCTCAGCTCCTTCGGCTACGTCGTCGGCGCGGCGCACAGCGTCCTGCTCGCCCTGCGCGACACCCTCGGCCCCCGCGGCACCCTCGTCATGCCCGCCTTCACCCCCCAGCTGTGCCATCCCGCGACCTGGCGCGCACCCGACCTCGCCCGCGCCGCCGCCGACCCGCGCACCGCCGCCCAGATGCCGCCCTTCGACCCCCGCCGCACCCCGGCCGCCCGCACCATGGGCGTCCTGCCCGAACTGCTGCGCACCCAGCCCGGCACCCTGCGCTCCCACCACCCGCACGTCTCCTTCGCCGCCCAGGGCCCCCGCGCCCAGACCATCGTGCGCGAACACCCCGCGGCCTGGCGGCTCGCCGCCCACGGCCCCCTGGGCCGGCTGTGGGACCTCGACGCGACGGTCCTGCTGCTCGGCGCCCCCTGGCACAAGGCCACCGCCCTGCACCTCGCCGAGTACGCCACCGCCTACCGGGGCCGGCGCCACGGCCTGTGGGCGGTGCCCGAACCCGACGGACGCGGCGGCAGCCGCTGGCGGAACGTACCCGAACTCCTGGTGTGGGAAGGCGACTTCGACACCCTCGGCGCCGCCTACGAAACCTCCGGCGCCCCGCTCGCCGACACACACATCGGCGGCGCGCACTGCCGGGCCCTGCCGCTGCGCGACCTGGTGCGCTTCGCCTGCCGCTGGCTGGCCGAACACCGCGACCTGAGCCGCGCCGTCGCCCCGCCCGGCTGGCGCGACGTGATGGATGCCGGGGCCCCGGTGCCCGCCGGAGAACTCGGCGCGGCGCACACCGATCCGGCGGCCAAGGAGCAGACCCGATGAGCAGCGAAGTGTCCCTGCGACCCGTCACCCCCGGCGATCTCGACCTCTTCGAGCGGGAGTTCACCACCCAGGACGGCACCAGTACCTTCCAGTGGTTCGGGTTCACCTCCACCCACCGGCTGCGCGACCGCTTCGCCCAGGACCAACTCCTGGGCCGCGAGGGCGGCATGCTCACCATCACCGCGGCGGGCCAGGCGGTGGGCCGCGTCGAGTGGTTCGCCTCCGCCTGGGGACGCCCCGACACCTCCTCCTGCTGGACCATCGCCATCGCCCTGTTCCCCGCCGCCCGCGGACGCGGCACCGGAACCGCCGCCCAGCGCCGGCTCGTCGACTACCTCTTCGCCCACACCCGGGCCGAACGCGTCCAGGCCTTCACCGACCACGCCAACCTCGCCGAGCAACGCGCCCTGGAAAAAGCCGGCTTCACCCGCGAGGGCACCCTGCGCTCCGCCCAGTGGCGCTCCGGCCGCTGGCACGACCAGGTGCTCTACTCGCTGCTGCGCACCGACACCCCCCTGTGGAACGAGGAGCCCGGATGACCCCGCAGCCGACCGGCCTCGTCCTCGGCAACGGCCTCAGCGTCCTGCTGCAGCCGCTGCCCGGCTGCCAGGTCGTCGCCACCTGCCTGCACGTCGCCACCGGCTTTCGCAACGAACCGGTCGCCGGCGCCGCCCACCTGCTCGAACACGTCCTGGCCCAGGGCGCCTCCAGCAGCAGGCCGCTCACCGACGCGGTCGCCGCCACCGGCGGCACCACCAACGCGCGCACCGCGGCCGACTACACCCAGTACACCGCGATCCTCCCGGCCGGCGCGCTCGATCTGGGCCTGCGCATCGAGCACGACCGCCTCACCGACCCCGACCTCGGCCCGCCCCACGTCACCGCGCAGATCGCCGTCGTCCAGGCCGAGATCCGCCGCAACATGCTGCAACGCCCGCACGGCGGGCTGGTCCTGTTCGACCTGCCCGCCCTGCTGCACGACCACTGGCACAACCGGCACAACGGATACGGCGACATCGACGCCCTGGAAGACCTCGGCCCCGACGAACTGGGCCGCTTCTTCCAGGAGTCCTACGCACCCGCCAACATCCACCTCGCCCTCGCCGGCGACTTCGACCCCGCACACGCCCGCGACCTGGTCGAGCAGCACCTGGCATCCGTGCCGCCCCGCACCGCCCCGCACCGCCCCCACACCCCCGAGGCCCCGCTCACCGCCCCGCGCCGGGCCCTGCGCGACGAACACATCGCCCGCACCGCGCGCACCGCGATCGGCTTTCGCACCCCGGACCCGGCCACCGCACCGCACGCCCACCTCGCCACCGTACTGCTGGGCGAACTGCTGGAGACCCTGGGCACCGACTGCGCCTGCCACCTTGGCACCCGGCGGACCTGGGGCGCGTTCAAGGCCCGCGCCCACCGCACCGGCAACCCCTTCGACGTCGCCCGCGACGCCCTGTTCGCCGTGGACTTCCCGCACCCCGCGGACACCGGGCCCGACGAGGCCGAACACTGCCTGCGCACCGTCCTCACCGGCATCGCCGACGGCAGCGTGCACCTCACCGGACCCCTGGCCCGCATCCGCCGCCAGCTCGCCCTGGCCCTGCACGCCGAACTGGACTCCGTGGCCGGCCAGGCGTCCTGGCTGTGCGTCGGCGCCGCCGTCCACCGCGACCCGCTCTACCTGGCCGCCCTGCCAAACGCCCTGCTGAAACTGCCCGACACCGAGGTGGCCGCCGCGGCCGCCCGCTACGCCGCCGCCCCCGCCGCCCGCATCACCAGCCGCCCCGCCCCGCCGGCTCCCACCCCGGCCCCCACCGCGGTCACCGCCGTCCCCACAGGAGCCACCCGATGACCGCCCCCACCGCACCCCGGACCGCCCCCGCGCAGCCCGCGGCCGTTCCGCACTTCAGCGCCCCCGCGCACAGCGAACACACCACGGGCCGCGGCACGGCCGTCGCCGTCCAGCGCGCCGGAACCGGCCGGCTGACCGAAGCCAGACTGCTGTTCCCGCTGACGGCGGCACCCGGAGCGCACCCGAGCCGGGTCGAGGTGATGGCCGAGGCCCTGCGCGACGCCCTCACCGAGGCCGCCGCGGACCTCGCCACCCTCAGGGTCGAGGCACGCAGCGACCGCGCCGTCATCGCGGTACGCACCTTCACCGACGACTTCGCCGCCACCCGCGCCCGCATCCGCGACTGCCTCGACGCCGGCCGCCCCCACGAGGCCCGCCGGGTGCGCGCGGCCGCCGACCGGGTCGCCCGGCGGCTGGCCGCCGCCGAAACCGTGCCCGCCTTCCTGGCCCGCAGCAGCTTCCTCGCCGCCGCCTACGGCCCCCACCCCTACGGCCGCACGGCATCGGCCGCCGAGGCGGCCGGCGTCGACGGCACGCACACCGAGGCCCTGCTGCACAGCGCCCCGGCCCCCCGCCGCCGCAGCGTCGTCGTCGGCCCGGACCGGGCCGAGGAACTCCTGGACCAGGCGACCGCCCTGCTGCCCCGCACGACGGCCGCCGCGCACCACGAGCCCGGCGAAACACCCCCGCCCCAGCCCGCCCCCGGCCCGCGCCGCACCCTGCTCCACCCCGCCACCCCGCAGACCCTGCTCCGCCTGGGCGGCCTGGTGCCCGGCCGCGGCCACGACGACTACCCCGCCCTGCAACTGGCCGCGCTCATGCTCGGCGGCTACTACGCCAGCCGCCTCACCCTCGTCCTGCGCGAACGCGAGGGCCTGGCCTACGCCCCCCGCGCCGTCCTGGACCCGCTGGGAGCACACGCCGTACTGACCGTGGAGGCCGACGTACGGCACGACGGCGCCGCCCGCGCCCTGACCCTCATCGCCCAGGAGACCAGCCGCCTGGCGGACGGCGCCTTCAGCGCACGCGAACTGCGCAACGCCCAGAACTACGCCGTCGGTTCCATGGCGATGGCCTGCTCCTCCCGCTCCGGACTGGCCTCGACGTACGCCGCGGTGCTGGCCGGCGGCCTGCCCGCGAACTGGCCGGCCGGCTACGAGGACCGACTGCGCGCCCTGACCGCGGCCGACGTGGCCCGCGCCGCGGCCACCCACCTGGCCGCGCCCGCCCTGACCGGCGTCGTCGTCGCCCCCGCCCGCCTTCCCGGCCTGCCGCCCACCGCACCCGAGGACACCTGAGCACACCCCGGCAACACAGGGCCGGACACCGGCCCGGACCGCCCCACCGACCCGGACCACATCAAGGATGGGACCCACCGCCGTGAAAACGATCGTCCAGCGCACGTTCTCCTCACTGCGCGGCCCGGCCCGAACACTCGGCGCGCTGCACTTCGCCGACAGCCTCGGCAACGGCCTGTTCATGGCCGGCTCCGCGGTCTACTTCGTCACCGTGGCCGGCCTGCCCGCCACCGTCGTCGGCCTGGGCCTGTCCGCCGCCGGCCTCAGCGGCTTCGTGGCCAGCCTCGTCTTCGGCCGGATGACCGACAAGACCGGCGCCCGGCGCCTGCTCACCGTCCTGCTGTTCCTCCTGGCCGGCGCCTACGCCCTCTACCCGGCCGTGCACTCACCGGCCGTCTACTTCCCGGTGGTCGTCCTGATCGGCGCCCTGGAATACGGCTGCGGACCGGCCTTCGGCGCCCTGATCGCCGAACTCGTCCCCGACGGCGAACGCGTCACCGCGCGAGCGGCCCTGCGCTCCCTGTTCAACGCCGGCTTCTCGGCCGGCGCGCTGACAGCGGCCGCGCTGATCTCCCTGGGCAAGGACACCCTCACCCTGCTGCCGCTCGGCAACGGCCTGACCTTCCTGGCGGCGGCCGCCCTGGCGCTCAAACTGCCCGCGAACGGCGCCCGGGCCGCCGCCGACGCCGGCAAACCCTTCCGCGTCCTGCGCGACCTGCCCTTCCTCGGCGTCATCGCCTCCTCCAGCCTCCTGGCCCTGCACAGCGCCGTCCTGCTCGCCGGCATACCGCTGTGGATCGTCCGCAACACCGACCTGCCACGCGGCCTGGTCCCGCTGATCCTCGCCGTCAACACCGTCCTGGTGGTCCTCTTCCAGGTGGCGGCCGCCCGCGGCTCGGAGACCCTGGACGGCTCCGTCCGCGCGGCCCGCAAGTCGGGGCTGGTGAGCGTGCTGGCCTGCGCCGCCCTGGCCGCCGCGACCCTCACCGGATCCTGGGCCACCGGCGCCGTCACGCTCGGCGCGGTCCTGCTGTTCACCCTCGCCGAACTGTGGCAGGCCGCCAGCGGCTTCGGCCTCGGCTTCGGCCTCGCCCCCGAACACGCACGCGGCGAATACCTCGGCGCCTTCCACCTCCACATGGTCATCCAGGCCACCCTCGGACCCGCCCTCGTCGCCTTCCTCGTCGTCGGCCACGACCGCCTGGGCTGGCTCGCCCTGGCCGCCCTCTTCCTGGCCGGCACGGCAGCCATCGGCCCCACCGTCGACCGCGCCCGCCGCAACCTCCCGGCACCCGCCCCCGCACCGGCACCGGCCCCCGAGTCCGCACCCCAACCGCAGACGGCGGCCTGAACAGCGGACACGAGCGGAGGCTTGGGACCATGACCGTCGAGCTTGCGGGCACCGCCGAACACACCCTGCCCGGAACGGAGTTCGCCACCCTGTACGCACAGGCGCAGCGGTTCTACGCGCACCAGATGCGGCTCCTGGACGCGCACGACACCCAGCGCTGGGCCGAGACCTTCACCGAGGACGCCCTTTTGCACCTGCCGTCCCCGCCCGGGCCGACACGGGCGCGCGCCGCGCTGGACCGCTACGTGCGCACCGGCGCGGCCCGGCAGCGCAGGGCCGGCGGCCGCCTCGACCACTGGGTCGGCATGCTCGACGTGCGGCCGCAGACGGACGGGTCGCTGCACACCCGCTGCTCGGCGCTGGTGTACGTCACGCCGGGCCAGGGCGGCCCCAAGGTGCTGTACGTGTGCGTCATGCAGGACGTCCTGGTCCGCTCCCGGGGCGAGTGGCGCATCGCGCACCGCCGGGTGACCCGCGACGACCTGGCCTGAACCGGGGCCGGCGAACACCGCTGCAGCCGGGCTCGAAGTTCCGTACAGCCAAAGGGACACGAAGCCGAAGGCCGCCTAGGGTCTGTCTGACAATTCGCGTCGTCGCCCGAAGGGCGGCCCGGCGGCGTCAGGTGCGTGCTCTCGGCGTGCCGGCCCCAGACCTGCGTACTGGGCGTACTCGGGTCTGGGGCCGGTGCGGCGAGAGGGCGTGCATGGCGTCGCCGGGCAGACGGGAATTGTCAGACAGGCCCTAAAGTCGGGCAGGCACATCCCCTCCCCGTCCGCGCCCGCCCGCCGTCCTCGACGAGGGCGGGCGCGTCGACGCACGAGGGACCGGTCCAGGAGGACTCGAGAGCGGTTCGAGGTCCGCTCATGACGGCGGCCGCCACGGGCCGGACGCCGCTATCGTCGGCATTCCCCTGGTCCGGGCCCCGGGCCGTAGGACCGGACGCCGGAGCGTCTCGTAATGGAGTGCCCATGCACAAGGCGGAAGAACCGAAGATGCGCCTGTTCGTGTTCCACCACTCCGGCGGTTCGCATCTGGCGTACCGCGGCTGGTCCTCCAGCTTCCCCGCCCACTGGGACGTGCAGATCCCCGACGCACCGGGCCGCGGCCCCCGCGACCGGCGCCCCGCGCTGGGCGACGCGGGCGCCCTGCTCGACCACTTCCTGCACGAGCTGGACACCCGCCTGACGGGCCACTACGCGTTCTTCGGACACAGCATGGGCGGACTCGTCGCCTACGAACTGACCCGCCGCCTCCTGGACACGGGCCGCACACCGCCCCTGTGGCTCGGCATCTCCGCACGCGGCACACTGCACCCCGACGGCGACCCCGTGCGCCGGCACCTGCTGACCGACGCCGAACTGCGCCACGAGCTGGCCACGATGGGCGGCACACCCTCCGAGGTCATGGACCACGACGAACTGTGGCAGCTGTTCGAGCCGACCATCCGCGCCGACCTGCGCATGAGCGAGACCTGGCGCACCCCGCCCCTGACCGCGCCGCTGCCGGTGCCCCTCTCGGTGTTCGGCGGCACCCGGGACCAGGTGGCGCCGCCGCACCGCCTGGACGGCTGGGCCAAGACCAGCGAGCACTTCCTCGGCCAGCACCTGTTCGACGGCGGCCACTTCTACTTCCAGGACCACCTCCCCGAGGTCGCCCGGCAGATCCAGGACGACGTGCGCCGCGCCCTGCTGACCGCCCGCGCCCCCTTTGCGACACCGCGATGACCCTCTACGGCCTCGCCGCACCGGCCCCGGCACGCACCGAGACGACCAGGACGACCGAGGCGACCGAGTTCCGGCTGCTCGGCCCCGTGGCCGTGTACGACCGACGGACCGGGACGGGCATCACGCCCTCCGGCCCCAAACAGCGGGCCCTGCTCGCCACGCTGGTCGTCCACGCGGGCGAACAGCTCTCCGTGGACCGCCTGGTGGAGGAACTGTGGGGCGGCCGGCCCCCCGCCAACGCGCCGAGCGCCCTGCACACCCACGTCGCCCGGCTGCGCCGGCTGCTGCCCGCCCCGGGCCACGAATGGATCAGCACCCTGCCCACCGGATACCTGCTGAGCCTGGGCAGGGCCTCGACCGACGTGGCCCGCTTCACCCACCTGTCCGGCCAGGGCCGGGCGGCCGCCCCCCAGGACCCCCGGCACGCGACCCGCCTCCTGGGCCAGGCACTGGCGCTGTGGCAGGGCGCGGCCCTGCAGGACAGCTCGCACGGCCCCCTGTGCACAGCCGAGGCGGACCGCCTGGAGGAACAGCGCCTGACCACCCTGGAAGCCCTGTACGAGGCGAGCCTGAACTGCGGCAGACATACCGAGATCGTCGGCGACCTGGAACGCCTCACCACCGCCCACCCGCTGCGCGAGCGCCCCTACGACCTGCTGATGGTCGCCCTGTACCGGTGCGGCCGGCAGTCGGAGGCCCTCGGCGTCTACGAACGCGCGCGCCGCCGGCTGGTCGGCGCGCTCGGCGTGGAACCGGGCCCCGCGCTGCGGTGCCGCCTGGAGGCGATCCTCAACCACTGCCCCACGCTGGCCCCGTCGCGTCCGCGCTGTCCGGACCTGGCCGCGGAGGCCGCGAGCCTCCAGGCCCGGATCGACCAACTGGTCCGGGAACAGGCGGACTTGATGCGCAGAGTCCAGGAACAGGACGCGGGCCGCTGACACCGCGGCCGGTGCCGCCCGGGGCACCGGGCGGCACCGGCCGGGGCACCGGCCGCGGCAGCCGGTCCGCCGGGGGTTCAGAGCAGATGGGTGAACGCGGCGAAGACGTCGTCGAGTTCGTTGGTGTGCACGGTGAGCGACTCGGGCGTGAGCGCTGCCGCGTCGAGGACCGCGAGCACGGAGCGCAGCGTCTGGACGCCGGCGTCCGCGGGGACCTGGAGGATGAGTGTCTCGGGGTCGCTCTCCGCACCGTCGAAGCAGGCGCCGGCACGCTCCAGCGCGATCGCGTCGGCGAACCGCAGGCGGATGACGGCGGCGGGCGGCTCGTCGCGGGGCTCGGGCCAGAGGCCGCCGTCACCGGGCCCGCGTTCTCCGTCACCGGGGTCACCGGAGCTGCCAGGTTCGCCAGGGCCGGAGCCGGGGGCGGCGGCCGGCCGGTCCGGTCCGGGTGCCCGGTAGGCCGGCAGGAGGCTCAGGGGGGAACGGGCCGGGGGCACCGTGTACTCGGGCCCGTCGAAGCAGAGCCCGCCACCGGCCGCGTACCCGCCCGGGTCGTCGTCGTCGTGCCAGGGGCCCGCCTCGGCCAGGGCGTCCAGCAGGACGGACCTGGCCTCGGGCGGCAGACAGGCGGCGAGCCGGCGCGCACACACCCGGGCCCGGTCCTCGTCCGTCTCGGCCACGGTGACCAACTCGTGCACGAGCACCGCCGGTTGCGGGGCGCGCCCCAAGTGCGCCGGCTGCCAGGGCGCGCCGGCCGGCCCGTCGGCGTGCGGTTGCTGTCGCTGTCGCCACTGCTCGTTCATGGCAGGACCTCCTCCTCGTCCGGGTCCGGCACGATCACCGTCCCGATCCCGTCGTCGGTGAACATCTCCAGGAGGACCGAGTGCGGGATCCGCCCGTCGATCACCCGGGCCGCGCCCACCCCGCCCCGTACGGCCTTCAGGCAGCCGGTCATCTTGGGCACCATGCCCTCGCTCAGCTCCGGCAGGAGCTTCTCCAGTTCGCCGGCCGTCAGCCGCGGGATGACCTCGGCACTGTGCGGCCAGCCCGCGCACAGCCCCGCCACGTCCGTCAGCATGACCAGTGTCTCGGCCCGCAGCGCGGTCGCGAGCGCCGCCGCCACGGTGTCGGCGTTGACGTTGTAGACCAGGCCGTCCTCGGTGCTGCGGGCGAGCGGCGAGACCACCGGGATCCGGCCGCTCGCCAGCAGGCCGTCCAGGGCGGCGGTGTCCACGCCGGTGATGTCGCCGACCCTGCCGACGTCGATGGGCTCCCCGCCGATCCACGGCACGTGCCGCACCGCGGTGAGGGTGTTGGCGTCCTCGCCGGTCATGCCGACGGCGAGCGGGCCGTGACGGTTGATCAGCCCGACCAGCTCGCGCTGCACCTGGCCGGCCAGGACCATGCGGACCACGTCCATCGCCGCCGGTGGGGTGACGCGCAGTCCTGCCGCGAACTCGCGCTTCATGCCGCGCCGTTCGAGCTCGGCGTCGATCTGGGGACCGCCTCCGTGCACCACCACGGGCCGCAGCCCGGCGTAGCGCAGGAAGGCGATGTCGCGGGCGAAGGCCGCCGTGAGGTTCTCGTCGACCATGGCGTGTCCGCCCAGTTTGATGACGACCCTGCGGCCCTGGTGGCGGGCCAGCCACGGCAGGGCGTCGCCGAGGGACCGGGCCTTGACCTGGGCCTGGTGCACGCTGACGGTCATGAGACCCTCGCCCGCCGAACGAGCCCGCCGACCGGGGAATTGGCGCTCATTGGGTCACGACTCCTTCTGTGGGGGCCCCGGCCACGGGTCGGACCCATGACCGGTGGACATGCGCTGGAAAGCTGCACGAAAGGACTTGGCTGTGCTGCGGGTTCTTGGGACGGTGAACGCCGGCCGGCCCGAGAGATGGCGCCGCGGTCGTCGCGCGCGGGTTCTCGAGTGTCCTGCCGCGGGGTCACGTCCTGTCAACGGGACGGTGGCCCGGCCTGCCGCTTCAGGCGGCCGAGCGTGCGGCCCGCACGGTGCCGGTACGGCTCAGCTCCCGCCCGGTGCGCCGCAGCACGATCGAATCGGCGATCTCGCCGCTGCGCACCGCGATGTTCGACAGCAGGGCCGAGGACAGGCCGTGGGTGTGCTCGGTGCCGCCCTGGAGGTAGACCCCGCTGGTCAGCCCTGACGCGCCGACGAGGCGGTAGTCGCGTTCCACCTGGTGCCGGCCCGCGGTGTCGCGCAGGAAGTGCCGGTCGAAGTCGCCGAGCAGGCGGGCGGGGTCCAGACCGTCGTAGCCGGTGGCGAACACCAGGGCGTCGACGGCGAGTTCCTCCGTCCGGTCGTCGAGCAGCGAGCGCAGGCTCACCCGTGTCTCGCTCCCGGCGCGCTTGACGTCGGTGACCCGGGTGAGGTTGCGAAAGTGCAGCCGCTCGGTGCCGCGCACCCGCTCGTCGTAGGAACGCCGGTACAGATCCCGGATGACGTCGGAGTCGACCACCGAGTAGTTGGTGTTGCGGTGGTAGCGCCAGAAGGCGTCCCGTGCCTGCTCGGTGCCGAAGTAGTGGTCGTCGACCGCGCCGGGGTCGAACACCTGGTTGGCGAAGGGCGTGTCGTCGGCGATGGCGTAGCCGTAGGAGGGTATGACCGCCGAGACCTGGGCGTGCGGCAGTTCGTCGTGGAAGAACCGGGTGATCTCGGCCGCGCTCTGGCCGGCGCCGACCACCGCCACGCTCTTGAGGTCCCTCGGGTCCTGCGCGTCGAACCGGCTGAGGAACTCCGAGCTGTGCCACACCCGTTCGTCGGACGCGACGTTGTCCGGCAGGCGCGGCACCAGGCCGGTGGAGATGACCACGTTGCGTGCGGCGACCACCCGGGTGGTGCCGTCGTTGCCGCGCACCTCGATCTCCAGGAGGTCGCAGCCCGGTGCCCCGGCCTCGGGGACGGGCCGGATCGAGGTGACCTCGGCGCCGTAGGTGACCCGGTCGTCCAGATCGGCGGCCGCCCACTCCAGGTACTGGTGGAACTCCTGGCGGGTGGGGAAGAAGTCCTGGTTGTTCACGAACTGCACCAGCCGGTTCGAGGCGTGCAGGTAGGAGACGAAGCTGTACCGCGACAGCGGGTTCCTGTACGTCGCCAGGTCCTTGAGGAACGAGATCTGCATGGTCGTCGACGGCAGCAGCATGTTCCGGTGCCAGCCGAAGGCGGGCTGCCGCTCGAAGAAGTGGGCGGTGACCGGATGCTGGGGAGTGCTGGCCCCGTGTTCTTCCAGAGCGATTGCGAGCGACAGGTTGGACGGGCCGAACCCGATACCCACCACGTCGTAGACCTCTTCGCTCTGCCTGCCCGTTGTCTCCATGTGAATGCTCCCGATGCGTCTGGAAATCAACCGGTGGCCCACAACGCCTTCCGGCCTGGCAAAACCTTGCCATGATGTTGGCAACTCGATCCTGAGATCTGGTCTCGTGACGCTGGAGTGGTGGCGGAGTCGCTGGTGGGAGAGGCGGGTTCGCCTGCGGCGGCGGGAAGAGCGTTGCCCAGAGCCCACCGTACGGACGAGGTCCGCCGGCCTGCCGCGCCGGGCGGCCGCGCCGGGCGGCCGAAGGCGCCGGGGGGCGGGCCGGGGGCTCGGGGGCGGGCGGGAAAAGGCGAAAGCGGCGTGTTTCCGGAGCGTTTCTCGAAGAAGAATCGAGGACCGCTGGAAGACCCCTTTAGACCTTCTCCAGGTCCTCGGCATGTGGAAGCATTGTCCTGTCGGCGGGACGGCCGTACGGTCCTGGGAATCCTCGAAACAGGCAGATTTCCGAAAAGGAGAATGCGAATGTTCGTGCCCAGCTTTTATCGCGAGCCGAATAATTCCTGGATGGCGGATCTGATCCGCGACAACCCGCTGGCTCTCGCGGTGACGAACGGCAGTCCCGAGGACGGTCCCTACGCCACGCACCTGCCGGTCATCTTCGACCCCGACGCGTCCGGCGACGCCGGCGACGAGCTGACGGGGACCACCCTGCTCGGGCACATGAACCGGGCCAACCCGCACTGGGCGGCGCTGCGGTCGGGCGACGTGCTGCTGCTGACGTTCACCGGCCCGCACACGTACGTGTCACCCACGGTGTACGAGAAGACTCCGGCCGCCCCGACGTGGAACTTCACCGCGGTGCACGTCCGGGGCGTGGTGGAGAAGATCGACTCGACCGAGGAGACGCTGGGCGTGGTGCAGTCCACCGTGCGCGCCTTCGAGAAGGCGTTCGGCGACGGCTGGGACATGACCGACTCGCTCGGCTACTTCCGCCAGCTCGTGCCCGCCGTCGGGGCCTTCCGGTTCACGGTCACGGGGGCCTCGGGCATGTTCAAGCTCAGCCAGGAGCAGCCGGGCGAGGTGCGCGAGCGGGTACAGGCGTCGTTCGGGCAGAGCGGGTGCACCTACAAGCGCGAGGTCGCCGGGCTGATGAACCGGCTGCCGTGAGACGCCGGTGGCCCCGGCGCCGAAGACCTCAGGCGCTGATGGCCACCGGCCGGCTCCGCTGCTCGGCGAGCCCCTTCACGTCCTGCACGCCCCTGTCCTGCACACCCCTGTCCGGTACGCCCTTGAGCCCGGCGGCCTCGGGGCGCTCCGCCGGTGTGCCGGACGCCTCCAGGGCGGTCGCGGCCGCGCTGTCCAGCGTGGTCATCACCCACTGCTCGAAGTCGACGCCCAGCTGCTGGGCGGCCTGGTGCCACCACTCCAGACGGCTGCCGGGAACCTCCAGGCGGCGGCCCGGCAGGGCGGGAGCGGCCGGCTGCTGCTCGCCCTGGCGGGCGGCGCGCAGGGCGCCGCGCAGCTGCTTGGTGGTCCACTGCCGCTGTTCGGCGCGGTCGAGCCAGAGCTCCTGGTCCGTGACCGGCATGGAGGCCAGCTCGGCGTGGTGCTGGAAGCTCAGGGCGGGGCGGCGCCGGCCGAGGTCGAAACGCCGTGAGACCCACGCGTAGTTGCGCAGGGTCTGGTACGACAGGTTGGCGGCGCGTATCCCGCGCTGGTAGCGGTCGGTGTAGTGGTCCTTGCCGTACACCATCCAGTCGCCCAGCCACCAGGAGGAGGAGTCGACGACGTCGGCGAGCTGCCGGCCGGCCCGCTCCCACTCGTCGTAGGCCATCTTGGCGGGCATCTGCAGGCCCACCTTGGTCGTCAGCACCGGGACCCGGCGCGGCGCGGACGCCGTGGCGCGTGCCTGCCGCGGCGTCACCTGCGAGGCGGTGGTCGCGGTGCCGCCGTGCGGCCCCGCGGTCTGACCGGCCTGATGCGCCATCATGCCTCCTGAGAACGGTGCATATAACCGTCGATAAGCGTCGCAGGACAGCCTGGGGTGGCACCGGAGCGGCACTCGAACGGTTGCACGTCGAACATTTTTTGCCGAATGGGCCCGCCTTTCCCGCAGGCGAATGCGGCGGTCTCGCCGGGAAATGCGGCGGCCGCGGACCGGCCGCGCGAACGCCGGGAAACCGGAAAGAAGACCGGAAAGAAGGGGACCGGTGGACGGGTGTTTTCCGAACGGAAGGGGCGGCGCACTCCGGCCCGGTGCCGGTGTACGCCGCCCTGGGCGGAACGAGGGTGCGGACGTCGCCCGCCGCGCGGGGTGTCAGTTCGCGTCCCTGTCGAACGTCGAGGCCGACCAGAAGTAGCCGAGCACCGCGAGGCCCAGGCACCAGGCCAGGGCGATCCACCCGTTGTTGCCGATCTCGGTGCCCAGGAGGAGTCCGCGCAGGGTTTCGATGGCGGGGGTGAAGGGCTGGTACTGGGCGATCGGCTGGAACCAGCCGGGCATGGAGTGCAGCGGGACGAAGGC
>NZ_JBIAQM010000042.1:48817-54233 GCF_042888945.1 Streptomyces sp. NPDC002698 | reverse complement strand
CAGACGATCTCCCCGGAACGATCAAGTTCCTGACCCGCACGAGTCCGCCACTCCCACCCCACACCAGCCCCGTGACCTGCGAGATCAGGATGAAACGATCTCAGTGATCGAGCCGTGGTCCAACGGCGTGCCCTCGACCCATGTCATGACGGTCCAGATCTTGGGGAAGCGCTCGGACGGTACACCGTTCCGCAGTGGGACGGGAATCGGCAGTGGCAGGCGAGCGGCCAGAATCGGAAGCCACCGACGCTCCTTGAGCTGCAGATCGGGGCTCGTGTCCATCCGCTGCATCCTGATGGCCAACTCGTCACCGAGGCGCCACATTTGGTTGCCCCAGCCGCCCGCCACTTCACGGATCGGCAGTTCGGCCAGGTCCGGATGCTGTTCTCGAAGCAGGTCGCGGACCAGATCCTCACTGATCCCAAACTCGGATTCGATCATGCCGAGTCACCGTACTTGAGGTAGGCGAACGCCACCTTGCGCTTGGGGAGATCCAGCTCCCCGGCTGGATCTCCCGAGCTCGGGGACGACCGCCGACTTCCTCCGCGGCCGGAACGCACACCGCCGACCCGATGTGACCGGGCGCACCCCCAAGTTGTGCGATCCACCCCTGGTTCCCGGAACGTCGTGGCCATGGCGAACATCCTCGAGAACGGAAGATCTTGCCTCACGCCGCGTTCGCGCGGCGTTCGACAGAGCCCGAGGAAGCATGACCAGGCATGAATCCGTGCTGCGGCACAGTCGGCAGGGGTCCGGAACGAGTTCTGGTCATCCGCCCCAGGAGTGCCGGACGGGGGCAGGGACCCCGGCGCGCGGCCCGATCACCGCAGCGCTGGCGGCCGGTGTGCTGTTCGCGGCGCTGACCGGGTGCTCGTCCACGGACGACGTCCGCTATGCCGAGGACTACGCCGGTCATGAACCCCTGCACGTGCTCGGCTACCCCTCCACCGGATCGCTCGGCGTCACGCAACAACTCGTCTGGCGGCTCGCGGACGATTCCCCCGACCGGCTCGCGGCACTCGCCACCGGTGACGGCGGTGAGGACGCCGCACGCAGCACGGCCGACAACTGGATCAAGGCATTCGGAAAGGGAGCGGGAGGGAAGGTCACAGCCGACTTCCACGACGAGGGCTCCGAGCGTCAGACCGTCGTCCTGTACTTCCAGGACACCGGGCAGAGGAAGGAGATCAACGTGCGCCTCGACGGGAACGCGGGGGACGACGGCTGGCACGTCCTGATGGACGAACCGTCCATGAAGGAAGCCACGGCAGAGCCTACCTGGGCACCTCGGACCCCGGGCGGCTCGGGATCGTCCCACACCCGCTGACCCTCCCCCGTACAGCCGCGGCGCCCTCGCATCCGTATCGCGCATGCCGTCGGCCCGCACGGCGCGCTTCTGGAACCGGCAGCCCCAGGCCACATGGGTTCCATGACATTCCTCGGGAAGCACGGATCGTCTGGACGTAGGCTTCGCTCAGCACGAGCGCGGCGGGGGACGGAGCACATGACGGCTGAGACGGCGCACAGGTGGGGGTCGGCCCTCGATTCGGTCGTGGTGTACGCGCAGGGCGCGGTCTGCCGCCGCCTGGCGCGGGGCAGCGTGCCGCCGGACGGCCGCGTCCGGGTGACGGGACTGCCGCGTTCACTGGATCCGGGGTCGTTGCGGGCTCGTGTCACGGGCGTCTCCGGGCTGCGCGTCGTCGAGGTCCGGGTGGAAACCGAGGCCGAACCGCTCGACGCCGCCGTGCCCGACACTCTGCAGGGCGAGGTGGAACGGCTGCGTGAGGAGTGCGCGGCGGCGCAGGGACGCCGGGACCGGCAGCTGAGCCTGATCGAGGAGGTCAGGGCTCTACGGCCGGTCGTGCCGCCCCGCGGGCCGGACGACCCGCACCGCCGCACCCCGGTCGATGCGTGGCTGGAGCTCGCCGGGTTCGTCGACGAGCGGCTGACCAGGCTGCACGCCCGTCTCGTCGAACTGGAGGAGGCGCTGGGCGACGTCGAGCACATGCTCCGCGTGGCCACCGACCGGCTCGCTCGCGCCTCCACCGACGCACCGCACACACAGGTGGAGACCACGGTCTCGGCGGTCGTGACCTTCGACGGCACCGGTGACGCGGAAGTGGAGCTGGAGTACGGGGTACCGGGCGCGGTATGGGTGCCGGCCTACCGTCTCACCCACCGCCGGGGCGACAGCAGCGGCCGTCTGGTGCTGCGCGCCTCCGTCGCCCAGCGCACCGGCGAGGACTGGACCGGCGTACGCATCGCCCTGGCCACCGCCGACCTGCGCCGCCGTACCGACCTGCCCAGGCTGCGCTCCCTGCGAATCGGACGCCGCCAGTCCTCCCCCGCGCCCTCCGGATGGCGCGAGCCGCCGACGGGGTTGTCCGACCTGTTCGCCGGATACGACGGAACGGGCCCTCGCCCCGCCACGGCCACCGCTCCCCTGCCCGCCGGGGGCGGCACCGTGGCCACGGCGGGCGGCTTCGCGTCCGCTCCCGTTCCGCCACCGCCACCGCAGCCGCAGGGTTACGGCCACCCGCTCACCGGGGCGTCGCCGACCCTTCTGGGTTACGGCCGGCCGCTCGCCGCGGGGTCACCGACGGCCCAGGACCACGGCCGGCCGTTCACCCCGGCGCCGCCGACACCTCAGGGTTACGGCGCACCGCCCCCCGCCTTCTCGCCGGACAGCGCGTACCCGGAGGTCTTCGACAGCGGCGTGGGTGCCTTCACGCAGCCGGTCCCGTCCCGACCGGGGAGCAGGTCACGTGCCGGCGCGGCCTGGCCGGAGGCCCCCGGCGCCTCCGGCCAGGCCGCGCCGCCACCTCCCTCGGCGCCCGCCGCTCCCAACCGGGACGCACCGCCGCCGGCGGCGGTGCCGGTGTCCGGTCCGCCGCAGCCGAGCGGTGCCGAACTCGACTACACCGCCCTCGTCCTGTGCGGCCCCGACGAGCAGGGCGGTCGCCGGGGCCGGCTGTTTCCCGACTCCGACTTCGATCCGGTGGCAGCCGAGCACCGCCGCCGCGCCGAGACGGTGGCCGTGCTGCCGCTGCCCGGACACGCCGTACGGCCCCGTGAATCGGCCGGTTCCTTCGACCACCGCTTCGACGCCGTCGCCCGCGCCGACATTCCCTCGGACGGCACCTGGCACACCGTCACCGTCGGCGAGATCCCGGTCGGTCTGCGTACCGATTACCTCTGCGTGCCGTCCGTGGAGCAGACCGTGTACGCGACGCTGGTGCTCTCCAATTCCACCGACCAGGCGCTGCTGGCCGGCCCGATGGAGGTGAGCGTCGGCGACGACTTCCTGCTGACGGCCGCACTGCCCACGCTCGCCCCCGGCGGGGTGCGCCGGGTGGGGCTCGGACCGGCCGAGGGCATCCGGGTGACCCGTCGTACGAACCTGCACGAGTCGACGTCGGGAATGCGCGGCACCACCACCGTGCTCGACCACCGGGTCCATGTGGAGCTGACCAACCAGCTCGCCGGGCCCGTCACCGTCGAGGTCCGCGAGCGGGTCCCGGTCGCCTCCGACACGGACATCCGGATCGAGGAACGGGCCGACTGGGCCACTCCCCGGGACGAGGCGGAAGGAGAACACCACGCACCCGGCACCCGCCTCTGGCGGGTGGACCTGCCCGCCGGCGCCACCACCGCCCTCGACGGCGGCTACGAGATCCGTATCCCGTCCGCCAAGGCCCTGGCCGGCGGCAACCGCAGGAGCTGACCCACCCCATGTCCACGGCATCGGAACCGATCCCCCTCCCCGTCACCGCGGTCACCTGCCTGGAGGACCGCGCCCACGTCGAGCGCACCACCGTGCTCGACCTCGAGGCCGGAGTCCAGCGGCTGCGTCTGGGGCCCGTCAGCGCGCTGGTCGTCGACCGTACGCTCCACGCCGAGCTGACGGCCGAACACCCGGCGACCGTGCTCGACGTGCGGATCGTCCGCAGTTGGACTCCGCGCGGACCCCGGCCCACCGACCACGACTCCGCCCTGCGCCACCGCGTGCACGCTCTCGAAGAAGAGCTGCTCGCCCTGAGCCGGAAGCGCGACCGGCTCCAGGCCCGCCTCGACACGCTCGGCCGTCTCGCCACTGATCTGCTGCGGGAGATCGGCGAAGGCGCGGGCCTCGGCGAGATGGAAGGACCCCGCTGGACCCTCGAACTGAGCCGTGTGGATGACGAGCGCGACTCCCACGGCGAGCAACTACGCGCCCTGGAAGCCCGCCTGGCCTCCCTGACCACCGAGCTCGTCACAGCCCGACAGGCCATGGGCCTCGCCGAGCAGGAACCCGCCGAGCAGACCGGCCTCATCGAACTGACGGTGGAGGCCGCGGTCGCCGGGCCGGCCGAACTGCGCTTGAGCCACCTCACCGCGTGCGCGCTGTGGCGGCCCTCCTACCGGGCCGTGCTCGACGGGGATCAACTCACGCTGGAGACCGAGGCTACGGTCTGGCAGCGCACCGGCGAGGACTGGTCGGACGTACGGTTGACGCTGTCGACGGCCCGCTCCACGCTGGCCACCGATCCGCCCCGGCTGAGCGAGGACCGGCTCACGCTCCAGGACCGCTCCTCCGCGGAGCGCCGGACCGTCGATGTCGAGTTGCGCGAGGAGGAGATCGCGGACCTCGGTCCGGCCCCCGTGCTCGGCCTGCCGGGAGTGGACGACGGCGGCGAGGTACGGGTGCTCCACTCCCCCGCACCGGTCGGTGTGCCCGCGGACGGCCGCGCCCACCGCGTGCCGCTCTCCTCCTTCACCACGACCGCGAGCAGCGAATACGCCTGCGCGCCCGAGCTGTCCCCGCTGGTGACCCACGTGGTGCGGTTCGACAACCTGTCCGGCCACACCCTGCTCGCCGGCCCCGTCGACCTCGTCCTCGGCAGCCAGTTCAGCGGCCGCGGCACCCTGGACCTCACCGCTTCCGGTGCCCCCGTCGAACTCGCCTACGGCAGCCGCGACGACCACCGGGTCACCCGGCACACCGACGAGACCCGTGACACCGCCGCGATCAGTCAACGCACCGTGCTCACCCGCACGGTCCGCGTGCACCTGTCCCGGTTCTCCACCCCCGACGAACACGACGAGCGGGTGATCGTCCTCCGCGAACGGATTCCGGTCCCGGAGATCTCGGCGGTGCAGACCCGTCTGCGTGAAGAAGCCTGCTCCCCCGCCCCCGACACCGTCGACGCCGACGGCATCGCCCGCTGGAACCTCGTCCTCCCACCCGGCGGCCGGCGCACCGTCACCCTGGTCTACGAAGTGACGGCGAACGCCAAAGTCACCGGCCTCTGAACCCTGGTGACGTTCCTGGGGACGAGGGGGGGGGGGGGGGGGGGGGGGGGGGGGGGGGGGGGGGGGGGGGCGGGGCGCGGGGGGCGCGCGCCGCGGGGGGGGGGGGGCGGGGGGGCGGGGGGGC
>NZ_JBIAQM010000042.1:0-48807 GCF_042888945.1 Streptomyces sp. NPDC002698 | reverse complement strand
GCCCCCGGCGCCCCGGGGGGGGCGCCCCGCCCCCCCCCCCCCCCCCCGGGGGGGGGGCGGGGCCCCCCCCCCCGTCTCGAGGCCGCCCGTCGGCACCCGCGGGCGCCGGTGTCAGTACCGCCAGGCGAAGGCGGCGCTCTCTCTGGGGTCGCCCGGGAAGACGGCGTCGGCGACCCGGTGCGCGAAGCGCCGGTAGGCGGCCTCCTGTCCGGCGGTCAGCACCCGCGAGGCCGGTTCACCGGCGTCCGTCCGCGCGGTCGGTACGAGCAGTGGCCGCAGCAGCGCCAGGTCCTGCGGCGCCGGCTCGGGACGGAGCGTGTCCAGCAGGATCCGCAGGTGGCCGCACAGGCTCGAGGCGGTGGACGGACCGAGCGGGTAGGGGTGGTGTTCGGCGATCTCCTCCAGCAGCGCGGTGCCGTGCAGCCGCCCGGCCAGGACCTGAGTCAGGCGGTCCAGCAGGGCCGCGAGCGTGCCGAGGTCGCGCACCGCGAACTCGACCAGGTACACCGGTATGTGTTCGCGTCCGTCGGGTCCCCGCAGGCCGCCGCCCCGGGCGGCCCTGTCGCGTTCCTCCACGGCCTGCCGGTACACGCCCCCGCTCACCGGTTCCTCGGGGTCCGCGCGTCGCACGGGTTCGGTGAAGCCGTCGGCGGGCTCGGGGAGGTGGGTGCGCGGCGCTTCGGGGAGGGCGGCGCACAGGGCCTCCCACGCCGCCAGGGCCGCCGCCGGGTCGATGCCGTCCGGCAGCCGCGCGGGCTTCCGCTCGGCCGCGGCGGCGAGGGGGGCGAGGAGCATGGAGTGCGCCCGGTGGAAATCCTGGAGCCACTCGGGATCGCCCGGTACGAGCCGTTCGCAGCGGACGGCCACCGTGCCGGGGGTGTCTTCGCCGAATGTCACAGGATCCTCCGAAGTCAGCCGGTCTCAGGCACGTGCGGACGGGACGTACGTACGGGCCCGTCCGGCAACACCACCACCATATCGTCAAGTTGACGATATTTGGGAGATTTCCCGGGACCCCGAAGCCGGCCTGGAGCACCACGACCGCCGAACCGGGCGGAGGGAGAGCACCGCCCCGCGGGAGTCGCGGGCAGCAGGCACACCGGCACACGCGGTTTCCGAGGGAACTAGGGCCTGTCTCCTTGACCGTCTACAGGCTGGGGCGTTTGCGGGTGGTCCATGGTGGTGCCGTCAGGATTCCGCCCAAAGGCGGCCTCTAGAACGTCGGGGAGGTCTTCCTCGGAGACCGTGGTGCGCACGTCCGCCAGAACCTGGGGAAAGTCGTCATCGCCGATGACGCCCATGTGCTCCTGACGGAGCTGGTGGATGATCTCGACGAGCTCCGGTCTCAGTCGCATCCAGGCACGGGAGGTACGGATCTCTTTATCGACCTGGTGCATGAACCAGCGCATGACCTCGTACGGGACGTCAGCGTGCCCTGCGTGCGGGTTGAAGCACACCGTGGGTTCCCGTGCCGGATCCTCGTCGGGGACGATTGCGGTCACGAGCGTCCGTCGCCCGGCCGCGAGATCCAGTTCCAGGTACCAGGCGTCATCGGGCACGGAGTACATCGCGGTGATCGCGTAGTCGCCGTCGGGGTGTCGAAAGACCATTGCCGCATGCTGCCACGCCGGCCCGAGAAGGGCGTCTCCAAATTATGCGGCCCGACGCCCCTGTGCCCGGGCCCAGATGAGGAGGGCAGCGGCGTAGAGCGCCGCCTGGCAGGCGATGGCGGGTTTGTCCGTTCGCATGGCCGGCCCTCGCCGCTGCTCGAGTCGGCTGGTGCATCGCTCGACCGCGTTGCGCTGCTTGTACGCCTCGGCGTCGAAGCGGTGAGGCGTGAGCATGCGCGGCCACCGGTCGGTGCGGGTTCACCAGGGCATGACGGCAGGTCATAGACCCCTTGTCGGGGCTGCGTTGTCAGTGGTGGGCGATACGTTCGGTGTCTTGGAACCGCTGTTGCACGACAGGAGTGGACGATGACCGAGAGCAGTGTGCTGCCCGCGCTCAGGGTGGTGCTGACGGACGTCAACGAGCGTGTGGTGGAGGCGTGGCGCGCCGCGTTCGCCGACACCCCCGGCATCGAGATCCGCAAGGGCTCGATCCTCGACGAGGACGTCGACGCCTGGGTCACCCCCACCAACTCCCGGGGCCGAATGGACGGCGGGGTCGACGCCGTCATCAAGCGGTACCTGGGGTCCGGCATCCAGGTGCGCGTCCAGCGGGCGATCCGTGACCGGTTCGCCGGACCCATGCCGGTGGGCAGCGCGGTCTGCGTCCCGTCCGGCGCGACCGTTCCCCGGTACCTGATATCGACGCCGACGATGGTGCGGTCCTCGCAGAACGTGAGTGCCACGCTGAACGTGGCACTGGCGTGCGCTGCCGCTTTCCAGGCCGTTCACCGGCAGAACCGGAAGAAGCCGGGCAGCATCCGGTCCGTAGCGCTGGTCGGGTTGGGGGCGCAGACCGGCCAGGTACCGGCGCGGGTGTGCGCCAATCTGATGTGGACCGGCTACACGCTCTTCCACGACCACTGGTTCGAGGACGACGACGAGCTGCGCTCCACGATCGTCTCCCAGTTGCACGGAATCGAGAACGCGCCCGTCGACCAGCGGGTACGCATCGTGCCGCCGGCGTCCGCCATGCCGGCGCCCGGAACTCCCAGTCCCTCCTCTCCTTCTGCCACGACGAGTGAAAGCGCCTCCGCCATGACCGGATCGACGACCGGCGTCCCGGCTCCGGGACAGCCGCCGCAGCCCCAGCCCGGTGCGAACGACCCCCTCGCCCTGACCGAGCTCTTCGACGGCGGCGGGGAGTCCTGGCTCCCGTTGCTGAAGCCGGTCATCGAGGCGCAGCCGGACGCCGCGCGGTTCATCGGGAAGGGACGCAGCCCTGAGGTGGTCCCGGTCCGCGAGCTGACCTTCCAGGCGCTCAAGCCGAATCCGCCGCACAAGTGGAAGGTCGTGGTCTTCGGTCAGAACCCGTATCCGCGGCCGGAGAGCGCCACCGGCATAGCCATGTTCGACAACACCTTCAGCGACTGGAAGGACAGTCAGTTCGGCCGGGTCGTCAGCATCCGGTGCCTCATCAAGGCGGCGGCGATGTGGAAGTACGGCATCGCCAAGAAGACGCCGATCGCCGACGTGCGGGCGCTGCTGAAGGAGCGGGACACGGTCCAGCCGCCGGAGTGGTTCCAGGCGATGCTGACACAGGGCGTGCTCCTGCTGAACGCGTCACTGACCGCGAGCGGTGACGGGGCGATGGGGGCCGACCAGCACACGGCGTTCTGGCGGCCGGTCGCCGAGCGGATCGTCGAGGAGATCCTCAAGGCCAAGCAGGACGCGGCCGAGGAGGACCGCGGGGTCGTGTTCGCGTGGTGGGGGGCGCACGCCCGCAGCCTGAAGCGGGTTGTCCTGCGGATCCAGCAGAAGTACCCGGACGTCGAGGTGCGGCACCTGGACCACGCCAACCCGGCGGCACAGGGCGACATCTTCTGCGAGGGCGACCATTTCACCCAGGTCAACGACGCTCTGGCCTCGTTGGGCGCCGACGGCATCGACTGGCTGCCGAGCAAGGGGTGGAACGGGACGGTGGCCGGCGCGGGCGATGCGGACGGGGGTGTCGCGGCGCGCATGGGCGCTTTCATCGAGTCGACCATGAACCTGCACCAGCTGTACCTGGAACGCCTCACCAGCGTCAAGGACGAGGGCCTGGTCCTGCCCGCGATCACCGGTGTCTTCGACACCCCACTGATGGACTTCCAGGACGCCGTCGCCCCGGTCTCCGCAGCGATGTCCGGGCTCGCCGGACACATCCAGCGCTCCCACGACTTCGGCAAGCAGCGTGCAGACCAGGTGGCCGACGACGGCCCGGCCGCCGACGCGATCGCCGCGCTCCACCTCTACACGTGTGAGTCGGCCTTCTACCGCGAGATCAACAGCGTTCTGCGCTCCCCCGACCGCACCAGGGTCATGCCCTACCTGCCGTACCTGCGGCTGCTGTTCTCGGCGGTCTCAAAGCTGCCGGCCTACACGCAACCGTTGTGGCGCGGAGTGTCGCTGGACCTTCGGGCGCAATACCCGGTGGGCCGGACAGTGACCTGGTGGGGAGTCTCCTCGTGCACCTCCGAGCTGAAGGTGGCCAGGGCGTTCTTGGGCAGTCGCGGCAAGCGGACCCTCTTCGAGGTGACGCCGGCCCGGGCGGTCGGGATCAAGCGCTTCTCCGCCTTCACCGGCGAGGAGGAATACATCCTTACGCCAGGTACCCAGCTCAAGGTGACGGAGGTAAGGAGCGAATCCCGCGGGCTGTGCACGGTCCGGCTGAGCGAGGTCACGGACGCCGCTCCCGTGGTGTCTTGAACCGCCCCTTGTTCACGAGGGCCACGGTCGTGGTTGCCGGACGCTCGCGCCCGGCAACCACGTGACAGAGGCCTATGGCGGACATCTACGAAAGCGCAGGATCTGCCGGGGCACCGCTACTGCCCGCCACGGCGGAGCCTTGATGACAAATGGCCGGCATTCGTTGCCTGTTGGCTAATCACACGCGGCGCACGGCCATGAGCACCACTTGGCGAACGCCTGATGACGACAAGCGAAGGCGGCTACGACCCTGGAGTGCTTGAGCTGGTTGATCGTGCGCAAGGTGACCCGGGTGATGCCTGCCAAGCGGCACCGTCCTGCGCTACCACGCCGAACACGGCCACCTGCGCGTTGCCGCCGACTACGCCGAAGCCCTGCGGGTCCGGCGCATGCGTTCTCGGCGTTCTCTCAGGCCGAGAACGAGAGGTGACGCCGCCTCAGATGGTCGGGGTGTCGTCAACAACCGGCCGGTGAATCTCAACGACCGGCTTCCACCCCTCGGAGAACTCGATGAAGTCCGCACGGGTGGGGTAGGTGTCGATCGCGCGACGGTCACGCTTGGGGCTGTCGCTTCCCTTGCGCCCCCGGGGAATCTGCTCCTCGAAGATGTCGACCTTCACGTCGGGAACCTCCTTGAGGCCCTGGCGCCAGATCTGCACGATGTCGGCGCCGAACGCCTGCCGGGCCGCGGCGTAAAGGGCCGTGAGGGCTCCCTTGTCCCCACCAGGGACGAAAAGTGCCAGGTCCAGCACGACACCGGCGGACTGGAGGACCTCGATGGTCACCGAGCCGTTCTCGTCGGCCAAGTAGATTCCGGCTTCATTCTCGTCGTCGGGAAGGCAGGAGACCTCTTCCTGGAATACGGTTCTCGCCGTGATCGAGCCGCCCTCGAAATGCTCACCGGACTTGGTCAGAAAAGCAGGGACATAGCAGCCGGGAAGCTTGAGTTCTGCCGTATCGGCGGAAATGAAGAGCCTGTCCTTTACGCCGAGCTTCGTCACCTCTTCCAGCGAGAGGCGGCGAGCGGCGATCTTCTCCGTGTTCACGATTTCCCTTTCAGGTTGCACTGTCCCTCCGAACAAGGACGTTACCACGAAACCCCGAGGTCAACTGCCCAGTAATCTTTGGGCAAATGGCCTCCGACGACCTACACGGGAGGGTGCCGAAGCGAGTGCCACTCGGCCGGGAACACGCATCCGCCGGATAGTGTCCCTCGTCATGACGTCGGGGATCAACTGGCGGTTGCATTTCGGTGCGTTGGGTAGCGCAGAGGAACTAAAAGAGAGTTTGCGGTAGATATCACCCATACCGCCTTCGGGGAGGCGGCGGCGAGGTAAGGCGATCCATTCGTCGCGCATCTCGAAGAGCGCAGCGGAAACCAACCGGATGGTCCGACAACGCAACAACAGAGACCCCACCGGCAACATCTAGATGGAGCGCGAACCGGAAGTCGCGTACTGCCGCGCCCTCTTCGGTCAGGACTTCGGCGTAGTCGGCTGACGCCAGGTTACTGACGTCTCGTCACGTTGGGCGGGGTTCGGTACACAGCAGGCACGGACGTCCGCGATCATGGAGTTCTCTACACCCTGTGGCCTTGGACTGCCCGCGCCCGCCGGCACATCATCTCTGATCTCCCCTGCCCTTGACCGTGGTCTTGCCGGTTTTGAGGTCCGTGCACCGGCGTTTGATCTGCACGGCCTGGCATGCCGGGGAACAGCAGGTTCCTCACCGTTGCCACCTTGATCCGGCGGATCTCCGAGCGTCCGTGGCCGACGCCCCCTTGCACTCCTCGGCCACCCAAGGAAGACCGGGGCTCTCTGACGCTCTTTCAGCGTTGCCGCTCCAGGGTGGGGACGGCCGCGGCGATTGACGTCATTCGGTTCGGGCTGCACCTCGATCTGCGGAAGATGCGCCAGGACTTCAGTCGTGCCACGCCGCCTCGACCGGTGCCCGCGCCGCGGACAGCGCACGGTTGACGGTTTGCTGGGTCGGTGTGAGCTCTCCTCCGTCTGGCGGACGTCTGAGAGATGTCGTCACACACGGGCCGGCGCCCGTGTAGGCCCTGTCGGCGAGGATCGGGACGCCTTGGTGCTCACAGATCCGGATGATCCGGTGGGTGCGGGTTGCCGTCAGGTCGTGAGCGCGGCCGGGTAGTGCAGGCGAGATCCACGGCAACCGCCCCGCCGGATCGGTCACCACCTGCACGTTCACTCCGTGTCGGCGGTGCTTGTGGGAGTAGTCGGCGCGGCTGTCGCCGACCCGGTCGCACTCGGCAAGGGTGCCGTCCACCAGGACGTAGTCGGGGTCGGCTTCGCGCACCGCGCGCAGCAGGCCGGACGCGCGATCGGCGAGCAGGCCGATCACTGCGGCCGTGTAGGCGTGGGCGGCGCCGATCGAGATACCGAAGCCGACCGCAAGTTGCGCGACCATGATGTGCTGGCGCAGGTACACCGGACCGACCACTCACCGCGAACAGCCACCGGCCATACCGCCCGCACCGCCGTCACGGCAGGCCGGTACCCCCGCACCGGCCTGCCGATTGCCCCGCGCCAGGCCGCACAGAGCCGGCAGACGAAGACCACCGAGCGGCATCAGTACTCCAGCTGTAGATCGTGATCTTGCTCGTCAGACACCTCATGCCGTTTGGTGTCAAGCGGCATGGAGACAGTCCCGTTTGGATCAGCGGGCAGACCAGGGGAAGGCTGTGAGAGCACGAGGCATGAAGGTGACGCCGCGTCTGCTTGTGTGCCACTCTGATGGCTGTGATCATCAGGGTGAGTGAGGCACACGTGCGTCCTGAACGCTTCCAAGCGTTCCACGACATGATCGTCTCCGCGGTGCGCGAGTTTCCCGGCCGCTACCCAGGGCTGGTGGACCACGAGGTGCTGCTCGCGCCGCCTGACTCACTGCTGTATGTCAGTCGCTGGCGCAGCGAGCAGGACTTGGTCGGCTACGCCGGCGAGCACTGGCGTGACCAGCCTGTGGTTCTGCCGGGCGAGGACGAGTACCTCGTTGCACCACTTCAGGTGCGGCACTTCACGCTCTCATCTCTGAGCTGACTCCGGCCGCGAGGACGGGCTGCCTTCACATGCGCACCGTTACCGATTGCGGCACCAAGGCGCGTCAGCTCGCGACGGCGGCACCGACCAGCGCTCGCTTTCGTCGTCGTCGACAACCGCAGGCCGACGGGCACCGGTGACGAGTGGCCTCACCGGGGCGTATACGATCCCCGGCCAGAAGCATTTGAGGATTGCGCTGGTCAGCGACTCCCGTGATCTACCCAGCGAATCATTGATTCCTCCGGATGGGTTCCCCAATGCTCAGATCTGATGGAGGAAAAAATAGTGCAGGAAATGAAAGAGCTGGCCCGCGCCGAGGGTGAGCTTGCGATCCGCCGGCTCATTCTCCCGTGGGTTCATGTGGCCGTGGCTGTGACCTGCGCCGTCCTGTCATGGGTCGTACCCGCTGAGGCGGTCCGGCCGGTGGCCTATGCCGCGACACTGTGTCTGCCCCTCTGGGGGGTGGCGGTCTCCGCGCGGTTCGGGCGCAGCGTCTGGCTCCATGACCTTCCGGAACTCGCGGGTACCGATGGCGACCGCGAAGACGACGAGCCGGAGTTCACACCGGGGCCGACGGCTCTCATCTGGGGCATGCGTTTCACTTTCGTCGTGATCGGAGCCGTCGGGGCAGGGGTGTTCGCTCTGCTTCCGGAGACATGGATCCCCTGGGTCCTGTCCGCGCTGGCAGTCTGGGCGCTGTGCGAGGCGTTCCGGCAGCAGGGGCGTCTGCGGCGGTGGCGTGAGCTGTGCCGTGAGGCAGCAGGCAAGCCGTGGCATGCGGAGTACCTGGCGCTCATGGACGAGCGTGGGCAGCAGTTGCGCGGGAGTGAAAAGTCGGCGCCCTGACCGATTTACCTGGTCAGGGACCGTCAACCTGCGGCAAGGGTGGGATTTGAACCCACTGTGGCATCGCTGCCACAACGGTTTTCAAGACCACAGTCAGGACACGGCTTGCCGACGCAGCCCCCATGCCCTGAACCGGCCACTCACGAAGATGCCGACGCCGGCGGACAGCGCAATCAGCACGATGGAGACCCCGCCCTCCACGGTGACGTGGCGGCCCTGGGGCGCCGATGCCACCAGAAGAGCGCTGATCCCAGTGAAAGTCACGGCGGCCACGGCAAGGAAGATCGCCATTTCAGCCCACCACATCGCCTGCGTCGGTCGAGTCGTCACGGCGTAGTTGTACCTCATGCCTTCCCGCCGTACCGCAGCGAGGTACAGCAACCATCGCGACCGAATCCAACCAGCGAGCAGCCCCGCATGACCGTCTGGACCTCCGAGCGGACCCCAGTGGCCGTCCCGTCCGTAGTTCGCATCAGGGACGCCGACTGGACGGAGTGACTCCGTCTTGCGGCAGTTCCGACGACGAAGGGCTGCCAGTGCGGGTTGTCAATGAGTCGGTATGGGATGCCCACATAGTCGGCTGTCCGCTGCGTGGAGAGAGCAGTGTTCTGCTCCAGGGGGATCCCGACCGAACGCCGGGCGAAAGCGGCGGTATGTACTTTGGGCGGGCCGAAAAACGTTCGTGGCCTGTGACGTGGTGCCCGCCGGCCTGCAGATGACGAGCGCGAACTCGCTGTTCACGCTTGCATCCACGGGGTGTGGCCGAGGGCGAGGTGCCTGCGGCGGAACAGGCGGGTACCTGCCGGACAAAACGCCCTGGTGAAAGAGCTCTGTGCCGACCCTGCCGTAGTGCTCGATGTGATCGATGTGATCGATGTGATCGAACATAATCTGGTGGTCTTTGGCCGCGCAGGTTTGTCGCTCCACGACCTGCGCGCGGGGCAGGGGGCCGGTACCAGGGAAGCACCGACCGGACGAAGGAGCCCTGTGCCGACTTCGCCGATGCCATGGCCTACTCTTCGCTCACTGGCCACACGCACCCCACAGTTCCCACACATGTCCGGGCGTGTCGGCACCATCATTCGTTCCGGGGGTTCGAACCAGCCGTGCGTATGCGCACCCTCACGGCCGCCACCACACTGGCGGTCCTCTTCAGCTCTGCGGTCCTCACCGCCACGCCCGCGACCGCGGACACCACCGCGAGCCTGCCGGTGAAGCAGCCCGTCGACATCGTGGTGGACGGCGTCCACCAGCGGGTCTTCGTCAGCGACCCGAGCAACAGCAAGATCGTCGTCACCGACTACGCCGGGAAGGTGGTCCGTCAGCTGACGAACCTGCCGGCCGTCGTGGGCCTGGAACTGTCCGCCGACTCCGGCACGCTCTACGCGGCCGTGCGGGACGCCGACGCGATCGTCGCGTTCGACACCGCGACCGGCATCGAGACCGCCCGCTACACGGTGGGCGACAGCCCGGTGAGCGTCGCCCTGGCGGGCGGCAAGCTGTGGTTCAGCTATGGCGAGGCCCCTGACGGCAACATCGGCTCGGTCGACATCTCCGTCGAGCAGCCCGTGGTCACCCTCGAGCAGGAGGGCTCCGTCTGGTACAACCCCCCGATGCTGGATGCCGCACCCGGCTCCAGCACCCTGATCGCGGCCGCGATCGGTGGGAGCCCGGTGTCCATGGCCTCCTACGACGTCTCCTCGGGCACGCTCACCCGCACCGTCTACGACAGCGGGAGCGGCGGCAACCTCGGAGACTTCCAGGTCACCCCGGACGGCCGGCACGTCATCGTGGCCAGCGGTGCGCCCTACTACCACCAGGTGCTCAGGACGTCCGACCTCACCGAGGACGGCTCCTACGCCAGCGGCGACGCCGGCCCGAACGCGGTCGCCATCACCCCGAACGGCACGGTCGCGGCAGGCGTCCACGCGTCGTACCGGCCCGACATCTACATCTACAAGCCGGGCAGCACCAAATCCGTCCGCGAGTACGACTTCCCGGACACCGACTCCAGCGACACCGGCGACACCGGCGGCGACGAACTGGCCGCCTCGGGCCTGGCCTGGGCACCGGACGGCTCCCGGATGTTCGCAGTGACGTACAACTCCTTGGGCGTGTACTCCCTGCGGGTCCTGGAGGCGCCCACCACGCCGACCACCTCGATCACCGTGGACGCCCCGGCCACAGCGACCCGCGCCAAGCAGCTCACCGTCAAGGGCAAGGTCTCTTCCAGGGTCGCGCTGCCCGCCGGCATCAAGCTGACGGCGACCCGCACCGACCTGGAGTCGCCGAGCGGCAAGACGCTGACCCCGGTGACCGTCAAGGCGGACGGCACCTACTCCTTCACAGACACCCCGCCCGCGGGTGGAAAGGTCACGTACACGCTGAAGTACGCCGGCGACACCGGCCACACCGCCGGCACCGGCTCCGACACCGTCGAGGTATCGCGCGCCACGACGACCCTGAGCCTGAACAACAACGGCAAGGTCTACTCGTACGGCGCCGACGCGACGTTCACCGCGCACCTCGGCACGACGTACAAGAACCGCAAGGTGGAGATCTGGGCCGACCCGTTCGGCTCGGACAAGCCGAACACGCTGGTGAAGTCCGGCACGGTCAACTCCAGCGGGAACCTGTCCGTCGTGCTGGACCTGAAGCGGGACACCAAGGTCACGGCGAAGTTCGCGGGCGACGCCCGCTACGCGCCGAAGACGGTGACCAGCACGGTCGGCGCCCAGGTCAAGGTGTCGACGTCGGTGAGCGGGCACTACAAGACGTCATACACGTGGGGCCACACCTACTACTACGTCAAGAAGACCAAGAACCCGCTGTTCACCAACACGATGACGGCCTACCCGGGCCGCAAGCAGCGCCTCCAGTTCGAGATCTACTACAACGGCACCTGGTACGGCAACGGTTCGAAGTACTTCACTCTGAGCTCCGCGGGTGTGTCCAAGGTGGAGCTGACCGGCGAGCACGAGACGGGCTGGCGCACGCGCGTCCGCTCCTCGTACGTCAACTCCTCGTCGGGCGACACCGTGAACTCGACGACGCACGGCGCGTGGAAGTACTTCACCTTCACGAACTGAGCGGCATCCAGCGAGAACTGCAGCAAATGCACCGTGTTCTTCACGGACATCTCTCTTGCAGAAAAGGCACTCCCGGAAGGGGGCAAGAAGTAGTGAAACGAACGGTCGGACTGGGGGTCCTCGCGGTCATATCCGCCGTGGCGGTGACCGCGTCAGCGTGCAGCAGTCCCAGGCCGTGCGCCGGGGTCGGCGTCACCTCACAGGTCGGCGTGATGTTCCTCCAGCAGGGCTACACCGATCTCGCCGGCGCCTCCTACGAGTTGTGCGCGGGGGGTAAATGCGTCAAGGACAAGCTCGAACAGGAGGACATCACCCAGGTGAGCTTGCGTCTTCCCGACGACGTCGGCCCCGACCTCGGCACGGTCCGCTTTCGAGTGACTCCGAAGGGAGGCGGTCGTCCCGAGATCGACGCTTCCTCCGAGGTAAAGCTCACCCACCAGTCCGACGGCTGCGGTGGCGGCGCCTACAGCGAGGGCCTCGCCTTCACCAAGGAAGGCGGGCTGACCACGAAGATCCCTCCGAGCGTGACCGCGGCCTGGCGCGATCACCTCAGGTCACTGGCCTCGCCCTCCGAATCCGCCTGACATGCTCTCCCCTGATGTCAGCCGATCCGGTCCGCGGCCGGCGGTGGGCCGACCAGCGCCGAACCCTTGAGGTCATCGCGTGGAAGTACCGCACCTGTTCGCCCTGGCGAGACCTGCCGGGCCGGCTCGGACCGTTCCAAACAGCTCACAAACGACTGATCAGGTGGGCCGTGGACGGAACCTTGGAACGGAACCCGGGAACGGATCCTTGCCGCAGTCCTGGCAGCGGCCGACGATGACGACGACATCGGCTGGACCGTGTCGGTGGACTCAACCGCCTGCCGGGCTCACCAGCGGGGTGACGTCCTCGATATCCGAGTCGCCGTCCGCGGCGTGCGCCGGGCCAGCTCCTGAACCGGGCTCGCGCCGCGCTATCACGGCGGGGCGCCAATGCGGAAACGGCAGCCGCGACCGCCGGCCTCGCAAGCAGGCTGTCGACCGTGGTCTTGGTGTTGGGACAGTTGGCGTAAGGTAGAGGAATCCGACGCGGGGTGGAGCAGCTCGGTAGCTCGCTGGGCTCATAACCCAGAGGTCGCAGGTTCAAATCCTGTCCCCGCTACTGAAACCTGAGGGGCCGGCACAATGTGCCGGCCCCTCAGGCGTGTCCGGCCCCGGAGCGCGCGGCGTTGGATCATGTACGCCGGGCGGCCCGAACTGCGCCGTCGGCCCGAAGCGTCGCACGCAGGACAGCGCCGACCGGCATTCATACGCGCGAGCCGACACATCACCCTTGCGGTGGTGCAGGCCCGGCTCCAAACACCACCTGATCGTCGACCGCCACGGCACACCGCTTGCTGTCACGCTCACCGGTGGGAACCGGCATGACGCCACCCAGTTGCTGCCGCTGCTGGACGCCGTCCCAGCGATTCGGGGCCTGCGAGGACGCCCCCGCCGCAAGCCCCGGCGTCTGTATGCCGACCGGGGCTACGACTTCGGCAAGTACCGCCGTCTGCTGTGGAAGCGCGGCATCAAGCCGATGATCGCCCGACGCGGGGTCGCCCACGGCTCCGGGCCGGGCAAGGTGCGCCGGGTCGTCGAGCGCGCCTTCGCCTGGCTGCACCAGTCCAAGCGGCTCCGCATCCGCTACGCACGACGCGCTGACCTGAAGCCGCAGCTGTGACCTGGGGCGACCAGAACGGTTGAGACACCTGGGTGGATGGAAATCTCAGTTGATCTGAACCCTGGCGCATGAATACTGGCTGTCGTCTCAGTTGATCTGGTCCGCTCCCGGCGTTTCGGATTCGTCCAGTGGAAGGGCCTGCGTGAATGACCATGCACGATGACCAAGTGGGCGTGACCACCGACATCGTTGCGACCTTGATCCAAGAACAGTTCTCCCAGTGGAGCGGCAAGGCGATCCGACTCCTGTCGTCGACCGGGACGGTCCACGCCATCTTCCGCATCGGGAACGACCTCTCAGCGCGTTTCCCACTGCGTCTGGCCGATGCTGCCGAGGCGCTGGCGGTTCTGGAACAGGAGGCCCAGGCGAGCGCGGAGCTGGCACAGGTGTCTCGGTTCCCCGCCCCGGAACCCGTCGCCTTGGGAAAGCCTGGAGCGGGTTACCCCATGCCGTGGTCGGTCCAGACATGGCTGCCGGGAACGGTCGCCTTTGATGCCGACCCGAGTGGGTCGGACGCCTTTGCCGAGGACCTTGCGGCCTTCATCGCATCCCTGCGGGACGCCGAGACGCGGGGGCGGCTTTTCAGCGGCGAAAATCGTGGCGGCGTTCTCGCTCACCACGACGACTGGATGGCGAAGTGCTTCGAGGAGAGCAAGGGGCTGCTCGACGTGCCCCGGCTGCGCCAGGTGTGGAGCCACTTTCGGAAGTTGCCGCGCACGGGTGCCGACGTGATGAGCCATGGTGACTTGATTCCCGGCAATGTGCTGGTCGCGGGAGACCGGCTCAGCGGCGTACTCGACACCGGCGGCTTCGGCCCGGCCGACCCCGCGCTGGATCTGGTCGGTGCCTGGCACCTGTTGGAGTCAGGCCCGCGGAAGGTGCTGCGGCGGACACTGGCCTGTGACGATCTGGAGTGGGAGCGCGGCAAGGCATGGGCGTTTGAACAGGCGATGGGTGTTGTCTGGTATTACGCCGAGAGTAATCCGACGATGAGCGGAATGGGGCGCCGGACACTCGACCGCATTCTGGAGTCGGTGGAGTGATGCCGCCTGAGCAGGACCTTGTCAGGTTGGAGAGACGCTTGACGGTCGGTTTCGCATTGAAGATGGCAGTTTCTTGGTCGGAAGCCGCAGTAATGGACGTGCTCAGGAAGAGGGCGCCGCTGACGATCCTGAAGCTCACCGCGGGCGGTCGACCAAACGATCTCGAACTCATCGGCCGACAACGACTGCGGGTCGTGCCCTTCCCACTCGGAGACGGGTGGTTCCGCGGTCAGACCGTAGACGCTCTCGTATTCAGCCGGCCGACCGTCTCTTTGGGCTTCTTGCCACTCGGCCGGCGAGGCAGCGGTCAGAGCCTTGCTTCCGGGCTCCTGCAACTCGACTTGCCGGATCACACAGCCGTCGGCGTCCAGCTCGAAGTAGAACCAGACGTCCTCCTCGTCCCAGAAGCAGCGAACCCAGGCCGTCACGGGTTCACCGTGTCGAAGGGCTCGTCGTGCCAGCGCCAGCCGGCGGTGCCGTCGTCGTGGATGTGCAGCATGAACTCGGCGACCGGGCCGCCGTCGGGAAACGTCAGGGTGAGCGCACTGCGGATCTGGGTGTAACAGGCATCGGCCCGCTCCCAGTCCTCCTCGTCGACAACTCGCTCTTGCTCACTGAAGAGGGGACGGAACTCTTCAAAACCAGGAAGTGTCTCGACTTTTGCGTGCGTCCAGGGCATATCGGCTCCGGCCACGGTCAGCCGGGCAATCTCCTGGTCGCCGTGGTGGAGCCGCCAGATACTGCCGATGGTCAGGTTCGGGTTGGTCATGTCTCCCATGATGACGATCGGCACTGACAGGCAGGAAATGAGATCACCGCCCCTTCTCGATCGTGGCGATGACCATCTCATGCAGCGGAAGCTGATGAGGTGCGATGTTGGGTTGCTGTGCCGCTTCGGCCGGCAGTTGGGGATGGTCTCGCCAGTACGGCGAGACCAACAGGCCGGCGAGAACAACAGGCCGGCGAGAACAACGACTTCGGGGTAGGCGACCAGTTCGCCCCGGGCGCCGAAGGGGGCCTTGCCGTAGCTCCCACCAACTGGCCGATATGGAATTCCAGTTCGACTTAATGATCCCTTTTGGCACCTCTCGCACCATGATGTGATCGGCACATGAAGAAGATCACGGCGTTAGCGGCCACTGCCCTGACCACCGCGACTCTGCTGTCCGGCCCCACCCCCTCCGCGCAGGCTCGGCCCGGCCCCGTCGTACCGCACCCCTGGGACAAGCGGGTGCACTGCAACGCGACCGACCCCGACGGCCGTCACATCGTCACCCGATTCGGCACGTCCGGCTTCGGCTGGAACCACTTCACCAACCGCCACAACATCCACAAGTGCTCTACGCTGGCCGCAGCCATCCACGGCAACGTCGACCGCAACGACCACCACGGCCGCCTGGAGTATGACGGTGTCGCCTTTGAAACCGGCGTCCCACGGCCACGGCAGGTCAAGTTCACCGTCATCGTCCAGTACACCCGAAAGACAAAAGACGGGCTGTACGACGCCGGCAGGGGACAGAAGATCGGCGTCATCAACGCTTTCTGCCACAACCAACGAAACAACAAGTGCCCCGCATGGATGCATCCGTGATCGACCCTGAAGACCGCGAGCAGCAGGCGGACGTCACCCGCCGCCTGCTGTACTTCCTGAACGCTCCGGTGGCCGACTACTGCCGCCTGCGCGGCGTCCTGCCCATACCCGGCGCCGTACGCATCGCCATCCGTGCCGGGGACGACGAGAACGCCCGGGACTTCCTCTACGAGATTCCCAACGACACGGTGACCCCCTACTACGTTCCCGGCCTGCTGCGTACGGTCCTGACCGGACCTCAGCTCTACAGCAGCAGCGATGTGGACGAGGTCATGGGGATGACACTCATTCGCCTCCACCCGGAGGACATCACGCCGGACCCAGAGCCCGAACAGGGCCGGGCGCTCACCGCCGTGCAGGCGCTGTCAGGCCCCGGCGACGACGAAGACCCCTTCCTCATCGGCTTCCTGATGCACGGCGACGGGCTGCTTCGCCTGTACGTACAGCGCACCGACCGGCCCGGCATCATCGGCGCCGACATCCGCCTCACCGAGACGCCCGCCACCGCGCTCATCGCGTCCCTGCCCTCCCTCGTCGAGGAAGAGCAGTACCGGCAGCCGGCGCCGGACGACCCGCACTGCGATCTCCTCGTCGATCTGACCGACTGGTAGGGCGTACCCCCGTGCCGGCTGCCGTTGCCTGCGGCGACCAGATCGGTTGAGACGCCGCGTCGCCGGAGACCCCGGTCGGTCTGGTCCCTGTCGGGCAGATGCCTGACGCTGTCTAGGTCGATCCGGTCCTTCTCCGCCGTTTCGTGGACCTGGCGGAGCCTCGTCGATTCACGGCGGGTTCGTGATCACCAGGGGACGACGCCGTCGTCCTCGAAGAACGAACCGGTCGGGCCGCCGTCGGGCAGGGTGGCGAGCCGGATCGCTGTGGCCGCGCCCTGTTCAGGGGTGCGGGGGCCGTGGAAACCTGTGAAGTCGGTCGCGACCAGGCCCGGGCAGGCGGCGTTGATCAGGATGTTCGTACCGGCGAACTGCCGGGCGTATTGCACGGTGAGGGCGTTGAGGAACGACTTCGACGGTGCGTAGGCCGCCATGATCGGGCCGATCTCGGTGTCGGGGTCCGCCTGCCGGGCCAGGGAGCCGACGCTGCTGGAGACGTTGACGATGCGTGGCGAGGCCGAGCGCCGCAGCAGTGGCAGCATCGCGTTGGTCACCCGGACGACACCCATGACGTTGGTGTCCACGACCGCGCGGAGCACCTCCAGGTCGAGCGCGGTCGGGTCCTGCACCCACCCCGGGTCCATCTCGCCCGAGATGCCGGCATTGTTGACCAGGGCGTCCAGGCGCCCGGCCAGCCGTTCGATCAGTTCCGCGGCATCGGTGACGCTCTGGTCGTCGGTCACGTCCAGCGGTACCCCGAACGCGTCCACGCCGACGGCGCTCAGTTTCCCGACGGCGGTTTCGCGTCGGGTGGCGTCGCGGGCTCCCACGCCCACGCGGTACCCGAGGCTGCCCAGCCCGGCCGCGATCTCGTACCCGATGCCCTTGTTCGCGCCGGTCACCAGCGCGATCATCGTTTCGCTCATGCTGACGATGTTGACTCGCGGACGAGTGGCGCGGCCAACACCGATACGGTGTCCTGTCATACCTGCCAGGTATCACCGCGTATGCTGCGGCCGTGGACACCCTGGAGACCCGCGAGCTGAGGTACTTCGTGGCGGTCGCCGAGGAACTGCACTTCGGGCGCGCCGCCGAGCGCCTCGGCATGGCCCAGCCGCCACTGTCGCGGGCGATCCAGCAGCTCGAACGGCGCCTCGGGGTCTGCCTGCTGCAGCGCAACCGCCGTGGCGTCCGTCTGACCGGTGCCGGAGAGGTGCTGTTGCACGAGGGCCGGGCGGCCCTCGACGCGACCGCTGCCGCCGCTCGCCGCACCCGGCGCGCCGGCGGTGCCGACAGCCCTGGCGGCCCCCGCGGTCGGCTGGTCCTCGCGGTGAAGGCCGCCGCGTCCCACGAACTGCTGCGGAAACTTCTCGACGCCTACGCGGCCGAGCCCGACAGCGCCGAGATCGAGGTGCTGCCGTGCGGCATCTGCGAGCAGGAAGAGCTGCTGCGCGACGGACGCGCCGATGCCGCGCTCATGCACACGCCGTGGAACTCCCTCGCCGGGTTCGACAGCGAGGCACTGACGACCGAGGGGCAGGTTGCCGTCCTGCCTGCCGGGCACCCCCTCGCCGCCCGCGAGACCTTGTCCCTGGCCGATGTCAGGGACGTCCCCGATCTGCCGCTCGCCCGCTGGCCCACCCACGGCACCTACGCACCCGGCCCGGGCCCCGAGATCCACAACCAGACGCAACTGGCCCAGTTGATCGCCCTCGGACGCACCGTGGCGGTCGTCCCCGACTCCGCCCGCTCCTGGCTGTGGGCCGAGCACACGGCCGTCCCCCTGACCGACGCGCCTCCCGTCGTGACCCACATCGTCTGGCCCGCCCACAGCCGCTCCCTCGCCCTGGCCGGCCTGGTCCGCACGGCCGCACGGCTATGACCAGCTCCTGCCCCCATCGGTCAGCACCCGGGACAGCTCAGATGCCACCAGGGCCGGCGAGACCGAAGAAGCAGACCCGCGGGACCAGATCATCCGGGACGGCGAGCGAATCGGACCAGATCATTTGAGGCAGGGACCGGATCGCCTGAGACGGGACACCAGGAGACTGAGCCTGCGTCGGCCCAGAAACCTGCCGTCTGTCTCAACGAACCAAGTCGTTGTGTCTCACCCGACCCAGTCCACGCAGGTCAGCGATGCGGAGACGACTAACTTCGTCGAGACAGGACATCGGGTCTTTGCATGGACCTGCGGCCCGCGGCGACCAGGTCGTTCGAGACGTCTGGTTGACGCGAGTCTCAGTCGATCTGGTCGCCGGACGACGGAGGACAGTCGGTGTCTCGGCCGTTCTGGTCCGATTCCGCTGATGCGAAGGGGGAGCGGTTCTGGGTATGCGGCCAGGGCTGGTGGTGCCCGGAAGTCCTACCGGTGCCAGGCCGGTGGGCGTTTCTCGGCGAATGCGTGGACGCCTTCGGTGGCGGCGGGGGTGGTGAAGACGGGGGTGCTGAGGGGGTCCTGGACGGTGTAGGCGGTGTGGTCGTCGAGGCCGCGGGTGTCCTGGACGATCCGCTTCGTGACGAGGACGGCGTCGCGGGAGTGGGCCTGGACACGGTCGGCCAGGGCGAGGGCCGCGTGAACGGCTTCGCCTTCGCCGGTGAGCTGGTTGACGAGTCCGTACCGGGCCGCGTCAGGGGCGGGCAGCGGAGCCGCGGTCAGGAGCATCTCCATGGCCACGTGGTAGGGGAGTCGGCCGGGGAGACGGATGGCTCCGCCTTCGGCGGCGACGAGTCCGCGGGTGACTTCGGGCAGGGCGAAGAACGCGGTGTCGGCGGCGGTGATGAGGTCACAGGCGAGGGCGAGTTCGAAGCCGCCGGCCACGGCCGCGCCCTCGACGGCCGCGATGAGCGGCTTGCGGAGCCGAGCACGGGTAACGCCGGCGAGCCCACGGTCGGCGACGACCGGGACGCCGTCGGTGGGGAAGGCCTTGAGATCCATGCCCGAGCAGAAGTGACCGCCCGCACCGGTGAGGATGCCGACGGCCAGGGACGAGTCGGTCTCCAGTCGGGTCAGGGCCGTGTCCATGGCGTCGGCCAGGGACTGGTCGATGGCGTTGCGGACGTGGGGCCTGTTGAGGGTGATGAGCAGGACGCCGGGGCGTGGCTCGGTCACCGTCACGGGGTCTTGGCTGTCCATCTGGTGTGCTCCTGGTCGGGGGACGGTTTGGCGGGACGGGCGGGAGCGGTCAGTTGCGTACGACGGGCAGTGCGGCCAGTCCGCGCATCACCCGGGCCGGCCGCCAGGGGAGCTCGTCGGCCGGCTTGGCCAGACCTACGGGGCCCAGGCGTTCGAGCAGCAGCGGGAAGGCGACGGCGCCTTCGAGGCGGGCCAGAGCGGCGCCGATACAGAAGTGGGGGCCGTAGCCGAAGGCGAGATGGTCATTGGGAGTTCGGCCCACATCGAGCCGGTCCGCGTCCGGGAAGCGGGCCTCGTCCCGGTTGGCGGAACCGATCAGGAGGCTGACGATGTCCCCCTCGCCGATCAACTGCCCGTGGAGATTGATGGGTTCTGCCGCGCACCGGAACGTCGCGTCGCGCACCGGGGAGTCGTAGCGCAGCAGTTCTTCGACGGCGGTGGTGACCAGGCCGGGGCCGGCTCCCGGTCCGGTGAGCCGGGCGGCCTGGCCGGGGTTGCGGAGCAGGGCGAGCATGCCGTTGCCGATGAGGTTCATGGTGGTGTCGTGGCCCACCAGCAGCAGGAGGTAGGCGGTGGAGCGCAGTTCCTCCTCGCTCATCGCCCCGCTGTCGTCACTGGCCTGCACGAGAGCGCCCAGCAGATCCACTCCGCTGCGCTCGCCGCCCGCGCGTTTGTCGGCGATCAGGCTGTCCAGCAGGGCGTGCAGATCGCGTTCCACCCGGGCCGGACCCCGGCCCGGAGCGGGGTCGATGGTGGCCATCAGGGTGTCTCGGGTCGCGGCGTTGTCCAGTTCTTCCGGGACGCCGAGGATCGCGCAGATCATCCGGAAGGTCAGCGGTGCCGCGAAGGCCGCGATGACATCCACATGGGTGTGCTGCTCGATCCGGTCCAGCAGTCGGTTCGCGGTGTCCGCGATGAAGGGTTCCAGGCTCGCGATGCGGCGGGGTACGAACGCCGCGTTGACCAGGGTCCGCAGCCGGGTGTGGTCCGGGGGATCGGCGTGGACCAGGTGCCGGTTCAGCCCGGCCGGCCCCGGAACGTAGCCGGGCACCCGGCTCGGATCCTTGCTCAGGCGCCCGTCGGCCAGCAGTGCGCGGACATCGGCGTAACGGGAGATCTGCCACACGGTGGGCCGTCCGTCCCTGCGGTCCGGGTGGGCGGGCGCATGCCGGCGCAGCCACGCGAAGCAGGGATACGGGTCCTGTACCCGAACGGCCAGCAGGTCAGGGGGCGGGGACGGTACTACGGGAGCGCACACGGGAGCTCCGGGATCGAAAACCGGCACGGACATCGCACCAACGACCAGGACCGGCCGGAAGATACGGAACCCGTCATTCCATTCTGCTAGGACAGGCAGGAGCGGCCCCGACGGACTACATCGTCCGAGCCGAAGAGCGACTCGATCCAGATCATTGGAGACCGGGGCCGGACAGCGCGAGACGGGACACTGACCCTTGACCGGCTCGCCCAGGCGGCTGTCCTGTCTCAGTGAAGTTAGTCGTTCGGGTGCGCCTGATCTGTGTGGACTGGATTGGGTGAGACACGTGGACTCGGTTCGATGAGACGAAACGAGCCCGAGTGCTGTCCCACGGATGGAGTTCGAGCGAGCAGCCGCTTGCTCATGGCTGGTCATCAGGGGGTACCCCTTCCGCGCTAGGCTCCGTTCAGACCGAGCGGGGGCGATGATGGAACGGTGGCCTGAGGGTCCCGGCGCTGATCCGGAAACGGCGCGGGAGCGGTACGACTCCGACATGCGGTCGGTGCGCAAGGCACTGCGAGAGGTGATCAGGGCAGATCTGCCTGCCGCGCACTTCGGTCTGGGGATCGTCATCGTTGCGAGCGTGATCGTGGGCTTGCTCGTGGACCCCGTCGCTGGGGCTCTTGTAGCCGGCGCCTTCACTGCTCTGTTCCTCGTTGCTCTGGTGGTCATGTTTCTGCGCGGCATTCGAGGTCTGGACGCGAGGCGACGGGCCTATCTCTTCGCCTTTGGTTGGGCGAACTGGGTGTAGGCCCGGTAGGGGCTTGCACGGCCCTGCTTGATCCACCCCAGCCGGCACAGCCATCCAGCACCACCAGCGCCCTCAGTCGCGCGATCAGGTTCGCTGAGACAGAAGCCCGAACGGCTCGATTCGTCGAGAAAACGACTCGGTTGAGTGAGACGGGACATCCGGACCCGGATTCTCACCCAGCAATGAGTGCTGCGACTCACGCTCGCCTCATGCGACGAGCCTGGCGGCAAAGGCCGCTATCGGGGTGTCCACCCTCAGCAGCAGCTCAGGGTTGGAAGTTCCCGCCACGCGGACAGAAACCTCATCACCACCTGCTGTCTGCTGATGAGCGGGCGGTGGTGGTCACCACGTTGGAACAGGTGCCGAAGAGTGCCACGCACTGGTCGTGAACATCGATGGCCGAGCACAGTGGTCTGTCGAAGTCGACCGTGGGCCGGATCTGGCGGCAGTTCCGGCTCAAGCCGCATCTGACGGACACCTTCAAGCTGTCGACGGATCTCCGGCGCAGGACACTAGGCGCAGGACACTGGAGGCAGACTCGCAGTGGGCGGGGATTCAGGCCTCTTTCTGCTCGACTTCCAGTGCTGAGCCGACGGAAAGCGCAGTGGTGGCGGGGAAGACGTCAGGGCACTGGGCCCTCGATCGTCCTCGCCGGGACACCCCTGCGCGTGCGGGGAGCAGCGGGGCAGTATCGTCCCGGTGACTGCCGGCACCGCACCCCTGACGACGGTCCTTCACTCACCGAAGCGGGAGTCCATGCCGGGCACCGCTTCTGTCCAAGGCAGGGACGGCAGTCCGTCCGGGTCCAGTCCATGCGGGAAGTACCGCAAAAGCGCCGTGTGTGTCTGTCCGTCGAGCTCCAGTGTGAGGGGACTCAGGCGACCGGTGTCTGCGGCCCGTCGTGCCAAGGCTTCGGCGCCCGTTCGGTCCCCCGTCTCCTCCCGCGCCACCGCCAGCGAAATCATGGCCGTGTACTGGCCTTTGTCTGTCGCCCTCTGAGCCAGGATCTCGGCCTCTTCGCGGTCGCCGGCCCGTTCCAGCAGGACGGCCAGACGGATGAGCGCTGCGGGATGGCCGGTGTCCGCCGCCTGCTGGACCAGTGTCTGCGCCGCCTCACGGTCACCTTCGTCTTCCCGCCAGTCCGCCAGTCGCAGCAGCGCCTCCGGGTCGCCCCTGTCGGCTGCTCGCTGCATCAGAGTCCCGGCTCCTGTGCGATCGCCTGCTTCTTCCCGCAGGCTGGCCAGTCGCAACAGTGCGCCCGGATCGCCGATATCGACAGCTCGCTGAGCAAGGAGATCCGCAGCAGGCTGATCACCGGCACGCTCCCGCAGGCGGGCCAGCCGGAACAGCACCCCGTGGTCCCCCGCGTCGGCTGCTCTCCGGGCCAAGGTCTCCGTCCCCTGTCGATCGCCTGCCTCCCATCGCAGGACGGCGAGACGAAAGAGCCCCCTGGTGTCCTTGGCGTCGGCTGCACGCTGGGCCAGGTCCTCGGCCTCCTCGAAGTCACCGGCCGCTTCGCGCAGGCCGGCAAGCCGGCCCAACGCCCACGTGTTGTCCGCGTCGGCCGCCCGTTGCATCAGCGCCTCGGCCTCCTCATGGTCACCCTCCGCTGCTCGCAGTCCGGCAAGCCGGATGAGCGCGCCGGTGTCTCCCCGGTCGGCCGCGCGCCGGCACATCGCTTGGGCGTCCTCACGATCGCCCGTGTCCATCCGCAGGTCTGCGAGTCGGATCAGAACACTCGTATCACCGGCGTCCGCGGCCCTGTGGGCCAGGGACATGGCCCCCTCCGGGTCTCCGCCCTGATGGCGCAGTACGGCGAGGTGGCCCATCGCCTTGGCGTCACCGGCCTCATATGCCCGCTGGGCCAGTGCCTCGGCTCCCGTACGGTCCCCCGCTGTGTCCCGTCGCAGCGCCAGCTCCCTCAGCACACTGCTGTCGCCGTTGTCTGCCGCGCTCTGAGCGACAGCCTCGGCGCCCTCACGATCGCCTGTCCGCTCCCGCAGATCAGCCAGCCGGAACAACGCCCCGCTCTGGTCGGCGTCCGCCAGTTTCTGCCACTGAAGCTCCGCCCCCTTCAGGTCCCCGAGCTCTTCCAGTCCTTCGGCGAACCAGCGCAGAACGCCGGTGTCACCGGCTTCGGCCGCTCGCTGAGCGAGGTCTCCCGCGCCCTGGACGTCGCCCGCTTTCCAGCGCATCTCTGCCAGATCCTGCAGCGCCTCGACGCTGCCTCGACACACGGCCTGACGATAGAGACGGTGCGCCCACTGAAGGCGCTGCCGGCGTTCCGCCGCAAGGCCGAGAAAGTGAAGGTCACCCGGATCGGTCAGGTGGGTGTAAGCGGCGAACCAGAAGGAGGCGGGTGGACATGACGCGTGGCGCACGGTCCGGCCGTGCTCCTCGAGGAAGTCCGCCAAGCGGTACACGGGGCCGGCCCCCGCGGTCGTACCGGAACCACCGCCCGCGGGGGGCTGGGCCGCCAGGCGGCGGGCCGGACGGTGCCGCACACGCCGTAGGGGGGTCTGCTTGCCGTGGACGGGGCGGGCCAGGTTGGCGAACGACTCCTCGACCCAGTTCTCGTCCAGAGCGTCGTAGTCGGTCTCCGTCACGTAGTCATCGACCGCGTCGATCAAGAACGCCTGCGGCAGGTGCAGGCGGACACCCAGACGGCGGGCGTCCATGGCCGCCTCCAGCAGCGCCCGTGCCGCTGGAGTGGCGTGCTCGTAGCGGCGCAGCAGCTCCGGGGCTCCGGCCAGGTCCTGGGCGACCCGTCCCTCCGCCGTGGTGCGGGTGAGCGTGTCGGCCAGCAGCCGGTCTCCCTGCTCGGCCAGGCCGCGTGCCGCCTGCAGAGCTTCGGCGTCGAAGGTGTCCGGAACCAGAACCGTGCGCACCGCCAGCAGCTCGCGTGTCCCGCTGTGCCGGTCGGGGCTACCAGGTGTGGGCAGGGCTGTGTAGAGGTCTGCGTACTCCGGCCACAGCGTCCCCAGGATCAGGACCGGTCCCCGTTCCTGATCGTTGAGGAGGGTACGGACGGCAGACGCGACCTGCTCCCCCAACCGCGGGTCGCCCAGGTAGTGCTGAGCTTCGTTCAGCCACACCACCGTCCGCGGACCCACCGTGTGCAGCTCTTCCAGAGCCGCGTCGGCACGGCTCGGATCATAGGGGTGCCAAAGCCGCCAGCCCTCCCCGGCCAACGGCTGCACCGCCTCCCAGCACGCCCTGGTCTTGCCCGTCGAAGAAGACCCGACCAGCACGACCATCCGGCTGCGGCCCTCCACCGCATCATGCACCGCAGCAGCGAGCAGTCCGTCGTGCGGGCGACGCACATAACCAGGCAGCAGTCTCCTGCCCCGCACACCATCCGCGCCCAATGCCGGCTGGACGCCGGCAGGATGGACCTCCAGCTCATGTGGATCCCACTCGGTCAACGGCTGTCCGGGCCCACAGGCATCCTCCGCTGCCGCCTCTGCGCGCCGGCCGGCCTGCCGCTGAAGATCCAGCAGTTCCTGGACGGGCAGTTTCAGGGCCGCACCCAGCCCGGCCACCGTCCTGGCCGACGGAACAGGAGCACCGTCCTCCAACGCCGCAAACACCGTGGTACGGGCGATGTCGACCCGTGCGACCAACTGCGCCTTGTCCAGACGCGCTTCGGCCAGACCATCCTGCAAGCGGCGCCTCAATTCCGCCAACACCTCATCCGGGCCCATGTGTCCGTGCACCCCGCAGTCCCCCAACACCTCAGTGTCCGCAATCGTTCATCATCGTCCGATCCGAACCCCGACGTACTCCACAACCGGCACAACGGTCGTGTCAACACCCCGCTCGCCCATGGGAGCCCGCCATGACCGTCACCCTCGTCCTTCTCACCACCTCCCTTGTGATCACCCTGGCGCTGCCGGCCGCGATGGCGACCGGGCACCCGTTTGGCGGGATCGTGTCCGCTCGTGGCGGCGGGGACCCCGGCGGCCACCTGGACACTCCGGGTGTCCAGGACCACCAGGGTCGGGTCCTCTAAACGCCGGGCGCGTTCGCGGACCTGGCAGCGCAGGAGTTCATGGATGACCTGGTCGGTTCGTCGTCGCGCCAGGCGGCGAAGCAGTAGTAGGTCGCGCTCTTCTGCGGCAGGTCGTGCGGGAGGTGAGCCCGCTGGCAGCCGGTCCGCCCCTGGTAGAGGATCGCGTTCACGATCTCCCGCATGCCGTAGGCGCCCTGGTGGCCGCTGACCGAGCGGTGCCGGTCCTTCCACGCGGCGATCACCGGCTCGACCAACGACCACTGCTCGTCCGACAAGTCACTCGGATACGGCTTGCGTTCACTCACCCGGTCACATCACCAGATAGCCAACCGCGGATCGGTAGATCCCGCGCGGCCTCACATCCGGGATCTCAGCACGTCGACCTCACAGCCCGGCGCGAACGGGTCGAAGCCGTGCTCGGTCAACCAGCGGACCACCAGCAGGCTGCGCAACGACCACCACGCGTGGATCACGTCGAGGTCGACGTCGGTGCCATAGCCGGCGACGACGTCGTCGAGGCGCTCCTCGTGTCCGAGCGTGAAGGTCGCGAGGTCGTACAGGGCGTCACCCTGGCCCGCCTCGGACCAGTCGATGATGCCGGTGACCTCGTCGCCGTCGACGAAGACGTGCGCGATCTGCAGGTCGCCGTGCGTGAACGCCGGAGTCCACGGCCGGAGCGCGGCCTCGGCGACCTGGCGGTTGCGGGTGACCAGGTCGGCCGGCAGGACACCGTTCGTCACGAGCGACTCGCACTCGTCGTCGAGTTCCGCCGCCAGCGCGACGACGCTCCGGCCGGCCCGGCCCGGCAGGGGCGGCAGCGGCGCGTCGTGCAGCTTCCGGAAGGCGGCGCCCGCCGCGGCCCACGCCGCCGGCGACCCGGTCGACGGCCCGCCGAGGCGCCCGAGCGTCGCCCCCGGGAGCGCGGCGATCGCGAGCACGGGCGGCTTGCGCCACAGGACCTCCGGGGTCGGGACCGGCGCGAGGGCCATCGCCTCGACCTCGGCGTCGACGCGCGCCTGATCGGCGTCCACCTTCAGGAACACGTCGCCGACGCGCAGGGTCGCGCGCTCGGAATGGGCGACGACGACTTCGACCTCATCCATGGGCGACCAGTATCCCGGGGCTGATCGCCGACGTCACCGGGTTTGTCGCGTGCGATCACGCTCGTGATCGTCGGGGGACAGGGCCGGGACGGAGCGATGTCCACCGCGTTCGCCGAACGGCCCGGTACTGACGTGCCAGCACGCCCAGCAGCGCCGGTACGGAAGGGCGCGCGCCGCCGTCGGCGAGTTCGCCGGCCTTCCGGCCGACCGCGGCCAACCGGAGTTCCTGCACCCGCAGCAGGGCGGTGACGAAGGGGCGCGTCCCCGGTGGCACCAGGCTCACCAGTTGTCCGCTTGCGGACAGACGTGGGCGAGCCAATTCGATCTGTTCTTGGACCAGTCGGCCCAGTCGCGCGCGGACGGCGTCCGTGGGGCTCCGCAGGGCCGCGACGGACAGACCGTGCCGTTCCAGGTCCTCGCCCGGGATGCCGACCTGCCCCTCTGCCGCGTCCTCGGCGAGGTCCTCGAGGAAGTCGATGCGCTGCATCGCCTCGATGAGGTCACGGCAGCGCCGCACGAACACCTCGTCGTCCGTGGCGTCCCCACGCTCCAGAAGACAGACCAGGAGCATGAAGGCGGGCAGCGCGTATCCGTCGACGTAGGACTGCAGTTCGTCCTCGGTGCCGAAGCCCGTGTACTCGACCTCGTGCCGTGCCCCGCGCAGGAAGGCTTCGACGGGCTGCCGCAGCTCAGGGTGTCGCGTGGCCGCGTCCCCGAGTGCCCTGAGCGTCGCATCGGTGGTGGTCGCGCCGTCGAGTACCGCACGTGTGGCGGACGCCCACGACTCCAGCGCCGTACCGCGCGCTTCGCGTGTGCCCGTATCGATGCGCTCGTCCGTCTCGTGCATGAAGGCGACCGCGGCGATGACCGGTGGGTGCAGGCGTGCCGGAAGCAGGAGGCGGACGGTCAGGTACTCCGCGGCTCTGAATCGCCTGACGAACGTACGCTGTCGACCGTACGCGATCCGTAGGTCCGGCTCGGTGATGCCGGTCTCGCGCAGTGTTCGGGCCCACGTGGGCATGTCGTATTCCCTACTCGGTCTCTGACTTCCGGGCCGGAAGTGTCTTGATGAAGATGACGAGTTCGCCCGCGGAGGACGTGGACGACCGTTCGTCAGTCGGTCGACGGGGGCGAACTCCGTTGCAGTCGGGCTGCCTTGGTGGTGAGGTAGCGCTGCTCGGGGATGCTGGTGGTGAGGGCGGCGGCCAGGCGGTAGTGGCGCAGGGCCGGTTTCGGTTCTCCCGCCATCTCCAGCAGGTGGGCCCGCACCGCGTGCGTCCGGTGATGGCCGGCGAGGGGGCCCCGGTCGTCGGCGTCGAGGCGGTCGAGCAGCGCCAGGGCGGCGGCCGGACCGTCGACCATCGCGAGGGCGACCGCGCGGTTGAGGGTGACCAACGGGCTGCCCGTCACGTGTTCGAGCAGCTCGTACAGGCCGTGGATCTGCGGCCAGTCGGTGTCCTCGGCGCGAACGGCGGCGCCGTGCACGGCCGCGACGGCGGCCTGCAACCGGTACGCGCCGGGCCGCCCGCCCTTCGCGAACGTGCCGATGACCAGCGCGGAACCCTCCTGGATCAGACGGCGGTTCCAGAGCGTGCGGTCCTGCTCGGCCAAGGGGACCAGCTCGCCGTGCGAGCCGGTGCGCGCCGGGCGGCGGGCGTCGGTCAGCAGCATCAGGGCCAGCAGCCCGGCCACTTCCCCCTCGTCCGGCAGGATCCGGTGCACCTGCCGGGCCAGCCGGACGGCCTCACCGGACAGGTCGGCACGGTGCAGGACCGAGCCGCCCGAGGCGGTGTAACCCTCGTTGAACAGCAGGTACAACACGTGCAGTACGGAGTCGAGCCGCGCGGGCCAGTCCGGCGCACCCGGGACGGGCACCCCGAACGGCACCGAGGACGCCTTCAGGCGCTGCTTGGCCCGGCTGATGCGCTGCGCCATCGTCGCCTCGGGGACCAGGTAGGCGGCCGCGATCTGGGAGGTCGTCAGTCCGCCGACGGCCCGCAGGGTCAGGGCGATCGCCGAGGCGGGCGTGAGCGCGGGATGACAGCTCATGAACAGCACCGCGAGAGTGTCGTCGTCGGCCGGGCCCGCGGCGGGGGCCGGCTCCCTCGCGACACGTTCCTCGCGCCGCCGTCGTGCCGTCTCGCCGCGCATCCGGTCGGTGTAGCGGCGCGTGGCGGTCCGCAGCAGCCAGCCGCGCGGGTTCTCCGGCACCCCGTGGGCGGGCCAGTGCCGCGCCGCGGCGATCAGGGCCTCCTGGACGGCGTCCTCGCACGCGTCGAAGTCCCCCAGGCGTTGCGCGAGCGTGCCGAGGACCTGCGGCACCAGCTCGCGCAGCAGGTCCTCGGCGATCGGGCCGTCCGTCACAGGTCGAACGCGATGTCGTTCATGACCTGGCGCACCTCGACCGGCTGCCGCGTCGGAACCCCGCCGGGTCCGGGCACCGCCGAAATCCTGGCGGCTATCTCCAGCGCCCGAGCCTCGGACTCCACGTCGACGACGTTGAACCCGGCCAGAACCTCCTTGGACTCCGGGAACGGCCCGTCGGTCACCACCGGCGCCGAAGCTCCGTCAGAGCGCACGATCCTGGCGAGACGCGGGTCGGCGAGCCCGGTGAACTGCACCATCTCACCGCTCGCGACCAGTTCCTTGGTCAACGCCTCGTAGTAGTCGAAGTGCGCCGTGACATCGTCCGGGGCCCACTCGTCCATGGGCTGCTCGAACTCCCCACCGTCGTGGTCGACCATCAACAGGAACCTCGGCACGTGAACTCCTCGATCTTCGGCCCGCCCAGTCTGGCGCACTCCCCCATGAACGGAGCCGCCCACGGGTTCTCTACATCGCCGGCGAAGAAATTCCCGGGAATCCACAGCAGGGGAGGCAGGAGTCGAACCTGCGACGTCCGGATTTGGAAGCCGGCGCTCTGGCCTCTGAGCTACACCCCTTCGACACGTGCAAGCCTGCACGACCCGCCCGGTTCGTCTCCACGGGTTTTCCGTCTCCCCGAATCCGGTGGGGACCAGGGGGACCGCGCGTCGTCCCGTACAATTTGGGTCCGAACGATCAACGGAGCGTGCCTGTGCCCGGCCACCGGTCCATCACCGAAGCGGAGAAGCTGGCAGCCGCGAAGCTGGGCGGTATCCCGATACACCGCGAGCAGATGGCGGTGGTCGCCAACATCTACCGTGCCGCCTCGGCGGTCCGGCAGCACCTGGAGAACTCGGTGCTGCGCGACGCGGATCTGACCTGGACGTCCTTCGTCGTGCTCTGGGTGGTCTGGGTCTGGGGCGAGTCGGAGACCCGGCACGTCGCCGAGGAAGCCGGGATCTCCAAGGGCACGCTCACCGGTGTCTCACGGACCCTGGAGGGACGGGGGCTGATGACACGGGCCGGTCATCCCTCCGACGGCCGGCTGAAGCTGCTCAGTCTCACCGACGAGGGCGAGGCGCTGATGCAGCACCTGTTCCCGCGGTTCAACGAGGAGGAGGCGTTCGTCGCCTCACGGCTCAGTGACGAGGACTGCCACACCGTCGCCGAAGGACTGCGGCAGGTCGTGCGCCAGGTCGAGGAGGAGGGCGAGGAACGCCGCCTCACCCTCCTCGACGGCGCCGAACCGGCCCGCCGCCGCAGCGGCCGCCGGGCGAAGGGCTGAGGGTCACCCCCGAAGCCCCACGGCCCCGTAACCCCACAGCCGGATCGGCGTCCCTCGCCGGATCAGCGTCCCTCGCCGGCCGCCCGAACCAGCGCGTCGAACAGCGCCTGCTGGACGGCGTCCTCATGGGCCGTGTCCTCCGGGTGCCACTGCACGGCCGTGAACCACCCTTCGACGTCCGGGAGTTCAAGGCCCTCCACCGTCCCGTCCGCGGCGCGTGCGGTGACCCTCAGACCTGAGCCGAGGCGCTCGACCCGCTGGTGGTGATAGCAGGACGCCTCCGCCTTCTGTGCGCCGGTGGCCCGCTCCAGCAGGGTTCCGCGCTCGATGGCCACCGGGTGCACGATGTGCCGGTGTTCGCGCTCGGGGCCGCCCATGTCCTGTTCCAGGGTGCCGCCGAGGGCCACGTTGACGACCTGGAGGCCGCGGCAGACAGCCAGCAGCGGAAGGCCCAAGTCCAGGGTCCGGCGGGCGACTTCGAGGTCGAAGGCGTCCTGGAGGTCGTCGACGTCGTAGACGCTGTCGTGGGTGTCGGCGGCTCCGTAGCGGTGCGGAGCGAGGTCGCCGCCGCCGGGGAGCAGGACCCCGTCGAAGCGGGCGAGGCGTGCGGTCACGTCCGTGACGGCGGGATCGGCCGGATGGATGGTCACCGGTTCGCCGCCGGCCCGCCACACCGCCTCGATCAGGGCGCGGGCGTTGACCTCGGCGGCGTACCGCAGGGCGGAGGTCGTCGCGGAGAAGCGTGCCGGAACGGCGATCAGGGGGCGTGTCACAGCTGGATCCAGGTGGTCTTGAGTTCGGTGTACTTCTCCAGGGCGTGGGCCGACTTGTCGCGGCCGTTGCCCGACTGCTTCATGCCTCCGAAGGGGACGGTCAGGTCGCCCTCCTCGTAGCAGTTGACCCAGACCGTGCCGGCCTTCAGGGCGCGGGAGACCCGGTGCGCGGTCGACAGGTCGGAGGTCCACAGGCCCGCGGCGAGGCCGTACTCGGTGTCGTTGGCCAGCCGTACGGCCTCGTCCAGGTCGTCGAACGCGAGGACCGACAGGACCGGGCCGAAGATCTCCTCCCGGGAGAGCCTCATGCCGGGGTCCACCCGGTCGAAGACCGTCGGTTCCAGGAAGCTGCCGCCGGTGTCGGTGAGGGTGCGGGAGCCGCCGGTGCGCAGCCGGGCGCCCTCGGCCAGGCCGGTGGAGATGTGGTCCTGTACGCGGCCCAGGTGCGCCTCGCCGACCAGGGCGCCCATCTCGGTGGACGGGTCGAGGGGGTCGCCGATCCGCAGTTCACGTGCGCGTCGTACGACGGACTCGGTGACCTGTTCCGCGATCGAGGCGTGTACGAGCAGCCGGGAGGGGGCCGTGCACATCTCGCCCTGGTTGAAGAAGATGCCCCAGGCCGCGGTGGCGGCGGCCTTCTCCAGGTCGGGGGCGTCGGGAAGGATGATGTTCGGCGACTTGCCGCCCAGTTCGAGCCATACGCGCTTGAGGTTGGAGTCGGCGGCGTAGTGCAGGAAGTGGCGGCCGACGGCGGTGGAGCCGGTGAAGGCGAGGACGTCGACGTCCGGGTGGAGGCCGATCGCCCGGCCGGCCACCGGGCCGGTGCCGCCCACGACGTTGAGGACGCCCGGCGGCAGTCCGGCCTCGGTGGCGATGCGGCCCAGGAGGAGCGCGGACAGGGGCGAGTTCTCCGAGGGCTTGAGGACGACCGTGCAGCCGGCGGCGAGCGCGGGGGCGACCTTCCAGCCGGCGAGGGTCAGGGGGAAGTTCCACGGCACGACGGCGCCGACGACTCCGGCGGGTTCCCGGGTGACCAGGGCGAGTGCGTCCGCGCCGGTGTGCGGTGACTCGTCGGTGAGCTTGTCGGCCAGTTGCCCGTACCAGCGGAAGGTGTTGATCAGGGCGCGCAGTTCGATGTCGTACGCGTCGGTGACGGGCTTGCCCATCTCCAGGCTGACGGTGAGCGCGAGGTCGGCGCGGCGCTCCTGGAGGAGGTCGGCGATGCGCAGCAGCGCGGCGCCGCGTTCGGCGGGGGCGAGGCGCGGCCAGGGGCCGGTGTCGAAGGCGCGGCGGGCGGCGGCGACGGCGGCGTCGACCTCGGCGGTGCCCGCGTCGGCGACGCGGGTGAGCACCTGGCCGTCACGGGGCGAGACGGCGTCGAAGGCGGCTCCTCCGCCGTCCTCGTCGGCGCCGTCGATGTGATGGGCGCCGGAAAGGTCCAGGGACTTGGCTCGGAGCAGCCACTCCTCGTAGGTGACGTCCGTCATGCGGGACCTCCAGAAAGTTATTTGAACCCAAACGATAAGATGAGCGCGGAGCCCGGGCAAGGGCTCCTTCCATTGATCCGGCCATTGATCCGGCAGGTCCGCGGGCATCGCGGGGAAGGGAGTGCCACGGTGCGCGCACTCGTCGTCCAGCACGACCACGTGACGGAGCCGGGGCTGGTCGGCGCCCGGCTGGAGGAGCGCGGGTACGACCTCACCGTCGTGACGGTCGTGCCCGAGCACCGCCATCACGCGCCGGACGTCGAGTTCACCTTCCCCGAGGCCGGCGGCTGGGACCTGATCGTCTCGCTGGGCGCCCCGTGGTCGGTGTACGACCGGACGGCCGTCGGTTCCTGGATCGACGGCGAACTGGCCCTTCTGCGCGAGGCCGACCGCCTCGGCGTCCCGGTGCTCGGGGTCTGTTTCGGCGCCCAGGCGCTGACCACCGCGCTCGGCGGTCGCGTGGAGGCGTCGCCGCGCCCGGAGATCGGCTGGGTCGAGGTCGCCACGGACGATCCGTCCCTGGTGGGGCCGGGCCCCTGGTTCCAGTGGCACTTCGACCGCTGCGTCCTGCCGCCGGGAGCCGAGGAGGTGGCCCGCAACGAGGTGTGCGTCCAGGCTTTCGAAACGGAGACCGGCCTGGGTGTGCAGTTCCATCCGGAGATCACCACGGCGATGGTGCGCGGCTGGATCGAGGCCGGCGGAGCGGAGCAGTGCGTACGTCATGGTGTGGACCCCGGCGAACTGCTGGCGCGGAGCCGGGCCATGGAACCCATGGCCCGGACGAACGCCCGCCGGCTGGTCGACGGCTTCCTCGGCCGGACGGCGGACCGGACCGGCCGGGCGGTGAACCGGGCCGGTCGGACCGGCTGACCGGGCCGGCCGACCGGCCCGGTGTGCGTCAGCCGCCGGCGGCACCTGCCTTGTCACGGGTGAGCCGTGCCGCCACGAGGCCCAGGACGAGGACGGCCGGGACGGTCAGCTCGAGCACGAGGGCGGTGCCGCCCTCGCCCCCGATGAGCGTGGTGAAGTTCTGGACGATCAGCCAGATCGCCCCGGCCACGCCGAGGGCCCCCAGGGAGGGAGCGATCAGGGTGTTCCACGGCCGGGTGTCCAGGCGTTCGCGGCGGAAGAAGGTCACCACGGAGACCGACGTCAGCAGGTACAGCGCCATGATGCCGAGGACGGCCACGCCGCTGCCCCAGGAGAACAGGGTCACCACGGGGTCCTTGCCGGCCAGCGCGAACGGGACCACCAGCAGGACCGCGACGGCCGTCTGGACCCAGCCGGCCACGCTGGGCGAGTGCCGGTGGTTGATCGACGACAGCTTGCGCGGCAGCAGTCCGTCGCGGCTGAGCGAGAACAGGTAGCGGTTGGCGGAGTTGTGGAAGGCGAGGATGCCGGCGAAGAGGGAGGTCGCCAGCAGGACGGGCAGGACGTCGTTGACCCAGGTGCCGAGCAGGTCGGCGATGGGCGCGAAGACGAAGCTCGTCGAGTCGCCGCTCTCCAGGGCCTTGCCGGCCGCCCCGGACACCTTCGAGGGTCCGTAGGAGGAGACCAGCATCCAGGAGGCGAACCCGAAGAAGCCGGTGACGAAGGCGACGGCCGCGTAGGTGGCCCGCGGGACGGTCTTGCGGGGTTCGCGCGCCTCCTCGCCGTAGATCGCGGTGGCCTCGAAGCCGATCATCGACGCCACGGCGAACATCAGGGCCACGCCCGGGGCGCCGTCGAACGCCGCGCTCGGCGAGAAGGACTGCGTGAAGGCCAGGCCCTCGGGCCCGCCGCCCTTGAAGAAGGTGACCAGCGCGAAGACGCTGAGGATGCTGAACTCGGCCAGGACGAAGACCGCCAGCACCTTCGCGCCCATCTCGATGCCCGCACTGCCGAGCACCTGGACGATCACCATCGTGACCAGCGCGCACGCCCACCAGGGCACGTCCACCCCGGTGTAGTGGGCGAGCAGGCCGTTGACGGTCGCCCCGTACAGGCCGTACATGGCGGCCTGGATCGCGCAGTAGGCGAACAGCGCGATCCCCGCGCTGCCGGTCCCGACGGTCCGGCCGAGCCCCTTGCCGATGTACGTGTAGAAGGCGCCGGCGTCCACGACGTGCCGGCCCATCGCCACGAAGCCGACGGAGAAGAGCAGGGTGATCAGACCCGCCACCACATAGGCGGCAGGTGCCCCCGCACCGTTTCCGATGCCGACGGCGATGGGAACGGCGCCCGCGACACCGGTCAGCGGCGCCTGGGCGGAGAGGACGAAGAAGAGGATGCCCAGAACGCCGAGCGAGTTGGGCTTGAGCTTGCCTGCTGTGGGGGCGTCGGGCGCGGTCTGGTTCACGACCGCTGTCTGACTGTCCACTCGGATCACCTGCCAGTGAGGAAAGAGGGATTCGTTTCAGGCCAAACGAGTTGCCTCATACTGAGCTGGAACTATCCGTTTGACAAGGGGCTGCGGCCGGTTTCCCCGCGCAGAACGCGACAGGCCCCGGACGGCAGGCGTCCGGGGCCTTGAGACACGCGGGTCGGAACGTCAGTCGCGGCCCTCGGCGTCGGTGTGCCGCTGGGCCTCCAGCAGCCGGAGCAGCGAGCGCAGTTCCTCGATGGCGGCGTCGGTGACCTCGGGGCCGCCGAAGACGAGCTGGTGCAGGACCAGGCCGTCGAGGGCGGCGAAAACGAGCCGGGTGAGCGGCTGCCCGGCACCGTCGGGCAGCATGCGGGACAGCTCGCGTCCGGTGGCGTCGAAGTACTCGTCGTACAACGCGCGCAGATGCGGGAGCAGTTCGGGGCGGCGCCTGGCTTCCAGGAGCAGCTCGTACTGGAACGACTGGATGTCCGGATCGGCCGTGACCATCTCGGACACCCCCAACGAGAAGTCCTCCACCTTGCCGGTCCCGGGCTCCAGCGCGCTGGTGTTCAGGGAGGTGCGGATCGCGTGCGCGACCGCCTCCTCGATCAGCGCGTCGCGCGAACCGAAGTGGTGCACGACAAGACCGTGCGTGGTGCCCGCCTCCTCCGCCACGGCCCGGTAGGTGAGCCGGCGCAGCCCGCCCCTGGCCACGACGCGCACGGCGGCGTTGAGCAGGGCTTCGCGGCCCTCCCCGTAGTTCATGCGCCGACGCGGCTTGCGGCCCTCAGGCGTCTCGGCGGTTTCGGTCATGGTCCCGACCCTACCCGCCTGCTCAAGGGGCCCGGGGCGGACCGGCGCGGGCCCCTTGGTGGTGCCCGTGCCGGGCTCCGCGCGCCGCGCGCCGGAGCGGCCCGCCGGGCGGCTCACGCCGTCCTGGCCGGCGCCGCGCCCTCGTGCGGAGGGCATCAGCGCCGGGGCGGACGGATGCCGCGGAACTCCCAGTCCCCGCCGAGCGCGGTGGACAGGACCTCTTCGGACTCGGTGGGCTGGGCACCCACGTCGGCGCGGATCGGGGTCGGGCCGGTCACGATGTGGTTGGTGAGCCGTCCCAGGCCCTCGACCTCGACCTCGACGACGTCACCGGGCTGTACGGGGCGGGAGTTGGCCGGGGTGCCGGACAGCAGGACGTCGCCGGGGTACAGGGTGATGGTGCGGGCGATGTCGGCGACGAGGTAGTGCATGTCCCACTGCATCTCGTCGGTCGAACCGTCCTGCACCACCTCGCCGTTGACGTACGTGCGCAGGCTCTTGCCGCGGAAGTCCCAGTCGGTGACCAGGCCGGGGCCGAGCGGGCACAGGGTGTCGGAGCCCTTGACGCGGAGCATGGAGCCGGCGTCGGTGTCCCGGAAGTCGTGCAGGCCGTAGTCGTTGGCGACGGTGTAGCCGGCGATGTACTCCCCCGCCTCGGCCGGGGAGATGTTGCGTGCCGTCTTCCCGATGACGATGGCCACCTCGCCCTCGTAGTTGAGCCACTTGCAGCCCTCGGGGCGGACGATGGCGCCCTTGTGGGAGTTGAGGGCCGAGGTGGGCTTGTGGAAGTACGTCGGGGTGGGCGGGAGTTCGATCCCGAACTCGTCGACGCGGCTCTGGTGGTTGAGGTGGACGGCGATCACCTTGGAGGGCACGACCGGGGGCAGGTGCTGCGCCTCCTCGGTCTTGACCCGGCGGCCGTCTCCGGCGACGAGTTCGTCCCCGTCGACGGTGACCTGGACGGCGGCGCCGTCGAGGAGGATGCGGCGGTATTCGGGCATGGCGGCTTCCTAGGAACGTCGGTGCGGGTTGTGGGGTGCGACGGGCGCGGGTGTTCCCGCGCCGGTCCAGCCGTCGGCCGGACGGTCGAACCAGAGGTGGACCTGGCCGGTGCCGATCGAGTTCTCGTACTCGCCGTACTGGCGGGCCCTGGCGACACAGGCTCCTTCGCCGAGGGCGCCGGCCATCATCAGGTAGTGGAAGAACTTGGCCTCGGGCCTGTACTTCCAGAACTCGTCCATGGTGTCGAGGACCTTGTCGTGACGGCCCTCCTTGAACCAGGCGATGCGCTCCTGATCGGCCTCGCGCGCCTCGGGGGTGAAGATGTGCGCCGGGTCGCTGGACTCGTGGTCGCGCAGTTCGCGCAGCGGCCAGAAGGTGTGCGAGAGGGCGCCCGAGGCGATGAGCAGCACCCGGCGGCCGGGGGTGGCGGCGATGCCGTCGGCGAGGGCCCGGCCGAGGCGCAGGTGGTCCTCCATGTCACCGGTCTGGCACACCCCGATGGTCACCCACCGCTTGTCGGGCAGCCCCTGGCCCAGGAACTTCCAGAGGTTGATGGTGGCGTAGTAGACCGGCAGGTACTCGTCGTCGATCGCGGTGATCCAGGTGCCGTGCTTGTCCGCGAACTTCGCGATGTTGTGGGCGAGTTCGGGGTCTCCGGGGTAGTCGTACGGCATCCTGCACATGCCGCGCGGCAGTTCCTCGGAGGTGAACAGGCCGGCCCGGCGCGGCTGGGCGGTGGCGACGAACTCGACGGTGGTCGCCCAGTGCGAGTCGAGGACCACGACGGTGTCGTAGTCGTCGCGTTCGAAGACCTCCTTGCGGAGCTGTTCCAGGCCGGTGACGAGGGTGATCTCCTTGCCCTCGTTCAGCTCCAGCCGGATCTCCTCGGGGAGCACGATGGTGGGGACGTGGGCGAGCAGCCCCGCCCCGACGATCTCACCCATGGTCCTTCCATCCCTTCGGCGCGGTCACGGTGTTCTTCAGGTCGCAGTAGAAGTCGAAGCTCCAGGTGCCGCCCTCGCGGCCGACGCCGGAGTGCCGGGAGCCGCCGAAGGGTGCCTGGAGGTCGCGTACGAAGAAGCAGTTGACCCAGACCGTCCCGGCGACGAGCCGCTGTGTGACGCGGGCGGCGCGGTCCCGGTCGCCGGTGGCGAGGGTGGCGGCGAGCCCGAAGCGGGTGTCGTCGGCGAGTTGGACGGCCTCGTCCTCGGTGGTGAAGGTCTGGAGGGTCAGGACGGGTCCGAAGACCTCCTCCTGGACGATCTCGGAGTCCTGGGCGACGTCGGTGAGGAGGGTCGGCGCGTAGTACCGGCCTTCTCCGCGGTGGCCGCCGATGACCGCGCGGGCGCCCGCTTCGAGCGCGCGCCGCACGAAGCCGTCGATCTTCTCCAGTTGGCGCTCGTGGATGTTCGGGCCGATGTCGGTGGCCTCGTCGCGCGGGTCGCCCTGCACGATCGTCGCGGCCTTCTCCACGAACCGGCGGGTGAACTCCTCGGCGACACTCTCCTCGACCAGGATGCGGGTGGCGGCGAGGCAGACCTGGCCCGCGTTGTCGTACTGCTCGACGGCGAGGTCGACGGCGAGGTCCAGGTCGGCGTCCGCGAAGACCAACAGCGGTGACTTGCCGCCGAGTTCGAGGCTGAGCGGGGTGAGGTTCGGGGCGGCCGACGCCGAGATCCGCCGAGCCGTCGGCACGGAACCGGTGAAGCTGATGCGGCGCACGTCGGGGTGCGAGGTGAGGGCGTCGCCGATCTCGGAGCCGTAGCCCTGGACGATGTTGAGGACGCCGGCGGGCAGTCCGGCCTCGGCGGCGATGTCCGCGAGCAGGGACGCGGTCAGCGGGGTCCATTCAGCGGGCTTGAGGACGACCGTGTTGCCGGCCGCGAGGGCCGGGGCGACCTTCCAGGTCGACAGCATCAGCGGGGCGTTCCAGGGGGTGATCAGCACCGAGGGGCCGGCCGGGTCCCAGCTGACGTGGTTGGTGTGGCCGCGGGTCTCGAAGTCCTCGTGGTCCAGCTTCAGGAGCCAGTCGGCGAAGAAGCGGAAGTTGTGGGCGACGCGCGGCATCACGCCCCGGCGGTGCGAGCGCAGCAGGGCGCCGTTGTCGGTGGTCTCGACGATCGCCAGGTCCTCGATCCGCTTCTCCACGCCGTCGGCGACGGCGTGCAGGATGCGGGCCCGTTCGGCGCGGGAGGTGGCGGCCCAGGCCGGGAAGGCGGCCTTCGCGGCGGCCACGGCCAGATCGGCCTCCGCCGCGGTGCCCCGGGAGATCTCGCCGATGACGCTTCCGTCGATCGGCGAGACGTCGGTGAACGTCTCGGCGGAGGCGACGCGTTCGCCGCCGATCCAGTGCCGGGTGTCGACGGCGACCCCGGCCACCGTGAGGGTGTGCTCGGTCATGTCCGGACTCCAAGTCCTGTGGTGGGTACGGTGGTCGGGGTCACTCGGCGCCGGAGGTGCCGGACTCCAGAAGGCGTCCGCCGTCCCAGACGACGCCGACCTGCCGGTAGTAGGCGGCGATCGGCTCGCGGATCTCCAGGCGGGCCAGTTCCTCGGTGGGTGCCTCGAACAGCGTCAGGTCCGCGTCGCCGACCCAGGCCTGTCCGGCCTCGAAGGAGGCCGCGCCGGTCTCGATGAGTTCGTCGAGCGCGAGGCCCTTGCCCTTCTCGACGGAGGGCAGCCAGCGGTGGTGGGCCATGGGGTGGCCGTTGACGAAGCCGTTGGTCTCGGACGGCTCACGCAGGGTGACCACGGCCTCGGCGAGGCGCCGGTCGGCGGCGGCGAGGGTGGCGCCGAAGCGGGCGCCGGCCTCGATGCGCGGGGCCGGGCCGTAGGGGTGCGGGCGGGTCTGGTGGATCGAGCCGAGCTTCTTCGGGTAGCCCTGGTGCAGTCCGCGGGCAATGGCGAAGTCCTTGTCGACCCAGATGTAGACGCAGCGGCTGTAGGTCTGCCCCCGGTACTGGCAGCGGACGACCGCGAAGGCCTCCTTGTACTGGGCGCGCACCGGGTCGAGGAGTTCCTCGGCGGAGGAGGAGCAGGACTGCCAGTCGGCCCAGATCAGCGCGACCGCGCCCGGGTCCTCGTCGGCCAGTTCCAGCGGTTCGGGGAGGAGTTCACGGACCCGCGCGGGGTCCGTGCGGTACTCGACGGTGAGCAGGTCGCCGGAGTAGCGCCACGGCGGCGACGGGACGAGCGACGAGGTGCCACCGGCCGTCTTGGGGTGGAAGTAGCCACGGACTGGGGACATAGCGGGGATTCCTAACGCTTCGTTACGCGGTGAGGGCGGGCTGCTTCAGCAGCTGGGCGCGGTAGCGGGCCGCGCGCATCGCGGCGGACTGGCCGCCGAGCGCCACGACGCCGACCAGCAGGTCGCCGGTGTGGTAGCCGACCACGACGTCGCCGTCCGGGTCGCCTTCGAGGATCCGCACGTCGTCCTTGCCGAGCAGGGGCGAGCCGAAGGACTGGAGCCGGAACTCGTGCTGGTCGCTCCAGAAGGTGGGCAGCGGCGCGAAGGGAGCCGACTCGCTCTCCTCGCCGTCGAGATGGGCGGCGAGGACCTTCGCGGCGTGCTTGGCGGTGTCCGTCGGGATGGACCAGTGCTCGACACGGCGGGGTACGCCGTCGTAGCGGGCGTTGGGGAAGCGGGCGACGTCGCCGACCGCGACGACCTCGGGGCGTCCGCCGACCCGCAGGTGCTCGTCCGTGAGGACTCCGTCGGACAGGTCGAGTCCGTTGCCGTCCAGCCACTCGGTGTTGGCGACCGAGCCGACCGACTCCACGACCACGTCGGCCGCGAGGACCGTTCGGTCGCCGAGGACGACACCGGTGACCCGCTGGTCGCCCTGGAACCCGGCGACTCCGGTGCCGAGCGCGAAGCGCACTCCGCGCTCCTCGTGCCGCTTGAGCAGCGCACCGCCCAGCAGGCCGCCGAGCGGACCGGCCATGGGCAGCGGCAGGGGGTCGACGACCGTGACCTCCGCCGCGCCGAGTCCTACGGCGGTGGCGGCGACCTCGCAGCCGATGAATCCGGCGCCGACGACCACCACCCGCGCTCCGGGCCGGATCAGCGCGTCGCGCAGGATCTGGGCGTCGGCGAGGGTGCGGACCGTGTGGCGCCCCACGAGCGGGCCGGGGCAGCGCAGCCGGCGGGGGCGCATTCCGGTGGCGACGACCAGTCCGTCGTACGAGAGCCTTTCGCCGTCGGCGAGTTCGACCACGCGCTCGTCGAGGCGGGCCGTCGTGATCCGCGTTCCGAGCCGCCATTCGACATCGGCGGCGGCCGCCTTCGGGGTGAAGGCGAGGGACTCGAACGAGGCCTTGCCCGCGAGGACTTCCTTGGACAGCGGAGGCCGGTTGTAGGGCATGTGCGGCTCGTCGCCGACGACGGTGACCTCGCCGGCCCAGCCCGCCGCGCGCAGTTGTTCGGCGGCGCGCAGGCCGCCCATGGAGGCGCCCGCGACGACTACGCGTGCGGTCATCGGGATCAGCCCTCGATCCGGATGGCCTGGAGCGGGCACACGTCGGCGGCTTCCTCGACCTCGTCGCGCAGCGCCTCGTCCACGTCGGAGACGTAGGCGAGGTGGCCGTCGTCGTCCATCGAGAAGACGTCGGGGGCGGCGAAGACGCACTGGCCGTGGTCCTGGCACTTGATCATGTCGACGACGACCTTCATGGCCGGTCCTCCTGTGGATACGGGCGTCGGAGCAGGGAGGGAAGGGGAAGTGAGGGGCCCGACCGATGCCGGACCGGGCCCCTCGGCCAAAGGGACACGAAGCCGTGTCCCTGACTCGTTTGGCTTCAAACAACATAGGAAGCCGTTCGGCCCTGGTCAATACCTGTCCAGGTGGATAAATTCTTACCGCCGCCCCCTTGCGGGACCGCAACCCGCCTCATACCGTTCGGACTCAAACGACCGACTCGGGGTTCGACCCGAGGGTGTCGTTCGGAGCAGTTCGGACCAGGCCGCGGGGTCTGGTACCCCGGGATGCCTCCCACGCCTTTCGGCCTGTGGGAGCGCGTCTCCAAGGCGCATCCTCGTCCGCCCGCGGAACGCACTCGGACGAGGCCGCGACGCCGCGAGGTGCCGCCGCCCCGGCGCCGGACTGTTCCGAGCGGCACCCCCTCCCCCGCACCCCGGCTCCCGTTCTCTGCACACCACGCGTCCCCGGCCTCAGGCCACCGGGACACCCCACCCTTCCGCCAAGGAGACAACGGTGAGCGCATCCGACACCCCAGACATCCGCCGGCACATGGAGCGGCTCGCCGCCGAGGGCGTCGACGTGGTCAGGGTCGTCTATCCCGACCTGATCGGCACCGACCGCGCCCGTGACGTCCTGCTCGACCACCTGCCCTCGGCCTGCGAGCACGGACTGGCCTTCTGCCGCGCCGTCTACCACACCACGCCCCAGGGCGACGTCGTCCCCGTCGCGGGCGGCCTGGACGCCGGCCTGCCCGACGTGTCCGTACGCCCCGACCTGTCCACGGCGGCCGTACTGCCGTGGGAGCCCGGGGTCGCGACCTGCCTCGGCGAGGTCACCGACCCGGCGACCAGGGCCCCCGCCCCGGAATCACCGCGCGACCTGCTGCGGACCGTCCTGGCCCGGTGCGCCGAGCAGGGTCTGCGCCCTGTCGTCGGCCCCGAGCTGGAGTACTTCCTGCTGGAACCCGCCCCCGGCACCCCCACCGGCTGGCGCCGCTCCCCCGAGGCCACCGGAGCCGTCTACACCGCCGGGCTGCGCGCCGATCCGGGCAACCACCTGCTGCGCACCCTGCGCATGCTGCGCGACCTGGGCCTCGGCGTCGTCACCGGCAACCACGAGTTCGACGGCGGCCAGTACGAGATCAACCTGACCCACTCGGCGGCCCTGGACGCGGCCGACCGCGCCTTCCGCTTCAAGGCCGCCGTCAAGGAGCTCGCCCGCCAGGAGGGCAACCTCGCCACCTTCATGGCCAAGCCCTTCGGCGACGCCGGCGGCTCCGGCTTCCACCTCCACCTGTCCTGCGACGACGCCGAGGGCCGCAACGCCTTCGACGACCCGTCGGGCGCGTACGGCCTCTCGGCCACGGCCCGCCACGCCATCGCGGGCATCCTCGCCCACGCCCCCGCGCTCGCCGCGCTCGCCAACCCGACCGTGAACTCGTACAAGCGCTTCGGACCCGACACCCTCGCGCCCTGGCTGATCGACTGGGGGCTCGACAACCGCAGCGCCATGGTGCGCATCCCGCCCGAGCGCGGCTCGGGCGCCCGTCTGGAGCTGCGGCTCGGCGACGCCAGCGCCAACCCCTACCTGCTGATCGCCGGGACCATCGCCGCCGCGCTCCTCGGTGTCCGGGCCGGCGAGGAGCCGGAGGCGCCCCTGGAGGGCTACGGCTACGACACCGCGCGCTCCGCCCTGCTGCCCACGAGCCTGGCCGCCGCGCTGGACGCGCTGGAGGCGGACACCGCCCTGACCGACATCCTCGGCAAGGACTTCACCTCGTCCTTCCTCACCTACAAGCGGGACGAGGTCGAGCGCTTCGGGCGGCACGTCACCGACTGGGAGTTCACCGAGTACGCCTACCACCTCTGACCCTTCGAAGCCCGGCCCAGGAGAACCACCATGACCAGCCCCACCGTTCCCGCCACGCCCACCACCCAGGCCGAACTGCGCGCCGCCCTCGCCGAGCCCCTGCCGCTCGAAGAGGTCGACCTCGCGAACCTCGACAACTTCGCCGACGGCATCAAGCCGTGGCGCATGTTCCACACCCTGCGCCACGAGGACCCGGTGCACTGGCAGCCCGAGGAGGCACCCAACTCCGGCTTCTGGGCGGTCACCCGGCACGCGGACATCGCCACCGTGGACCGCGACGCGGAGACCTTCACGTCCTCGAAGTTCGTCAACCTCGAAGAGCTCGACGACGACCAGATCAAGAAGCGGGCGTCCATCCTGGAGCTGGACGGTGTCCGCCACCGCGCGATGCGCAGCGTCATCCAGCGCCAGTTCGGCGCGAGCGTCATCAACAGCTACGGCGACTTCCTGCGCGGCCTGACGGCTCAGACCCTGGACGCCGCCCTGGCCAAGGGCACCTTCGACTTCGTCGCCGACGTCTCCGCCGACTTCCCCATCAACGTCCTCGCCCGCCTCCTCGACGTGCCGCCGGAGGACAACCAGCAGCTCATCGACTGGGGCAACCGCATCATCGGCAACACCGACCCCGACTACGCGGACGTGCTGCTGCACAGCGCGGAGAGCGACAAGTACCGCGACCTGCCCTTCCGTTCGCCCGCATCCCTCGAAGTCTTCGAGTACGGACGGGAACTGGCCCGCCAGCGCCGCGGCGGCAACGGCACGGACCTGGTCTCCAAGCTGGTCAACACCGTTCCGCGCGACGGGGTCCCGCTGTCCGAGCAGGACTTCGACAACTACTTCCTGCTGCTGGTCGTCGCCGGCAACGAGACCACCCGCCACACCATCTCGCACTCGATGCTGGCGCTCCTGCAGCACCCCGAGCAGCTCGCCCGCCTCAAGGACGACCCGTCCCTGATCCCGGGCGCGGTCGAGGAGTTCCTGCGCTGGGCCTCCCCCGTCTACCACTTCCGCCGCACCGCCACCCGCGACGTCGAACTCGGCGGCAAGCGGGTCAAGGAGGGCGACAAGGTGGTCATGTGGTTCGCCTCGGGCAACCGTGACGAGGAGGTCTTCGGCAACCCGTACGACTTCGACGTCACGCGCACGAACAACGACCACATCACCTTCGGCAAGGGCAGCCCGCACCTGTGCCTGGGCAACCTGCTCGCCCGTACCGAGATCCGCATCATGTTCGAGGAGCTGATCCCGAGGATCGCCGACATCAAGCTGGCCGGCGACGCGCCCCGCGTCCTGTCCAACTTCGTCAACGGCATCAAGAAGCTGCCGGTCGAGGTCACGCTCACCTGACGGAAGTGGCCCGCGGACGCACTCCGCCACACACGCGCCACACGCCATGGCTGTCCCCCGCCCCGCCGGGCGGGGGACAGCCGCCGGAGGCCCGAACCCGTCGTCAGCGGTCCGTCACCAGGTGGAGCCGGCCGGAGCCACCGCCGGGCGCGGTCCCGACGGGGAGACACTCGCCATGGCGTCCGCCGAACCTGCCTGTTCCAGCACCCGGTCCGGGAACACCGTCTCCCGGGCGAGGAAGGCGAGTTGGGCACGCTTCTCGGGCAGGTGGACGTCGGGAAGGTCGACCTCCGGCAGAACGACCACCGGGCCCGGGGTGAAGCCCTGGCGGCGGAAGCGGGCGACGGCCCTCTCGTTGCGTACGTCGGGGTCGACCACGACACGGTCGCGGTCCAGTCCCAGCAGGACGTACGACGCCGCCGCGCTCAGCAGTGCCGTGGTCCAGCCGGACCGCCCGCCGCCGGGTCCGGCCGGTGCCATCAGCAGGTGGACGCCGATGTCACCGGGTTCGACCGGGTAGCACGCGCCGACCCGATCGGCGGCCGGCTCGTACGTCTGCAGCAGCGCGACCGGCTCGCCGTCCTTCACGAGCAGGTGGGCGTGGTGGGTGTCGAGCGTTTCCATGTGGGCGTATATCGCGATGACCTGATCCTCGGCCAGGTCTCTCATGCCCCAGAAGGCCGCCCTGTCCGCGTTCACCCAGCCATGGATCACCGGGCCGTCGAGCCGCGCGTCCAGGGGCAGGACACGGACGGCGCCGTAGCCGTCGACGAACTGCTCGTGCAGGGCCGCGCGCGTGGCGTATGTGTCGGACATCGGTCTCCCTCGTTCAGCCGGCGACAGTCGTGACCCGGCGGTTTCCTGTGACCCTCCTGTGCGCCACTCGGTCATATTAGGTTAGGCTCACCTAATTAAATGCCAGGGTGAAGTCGTACCGAAGGGTGAGGAAGCAATGGGGCAGGCGCAGGGGCGGGGTTGGGAAGGCGCGGTTCTCAAACTGCTGCGTGCGAAGGACTACGCGTTCACCGTGACGGGCTCGGAGGACGTCACCGCGGAGTACCGCCGGCTGCACTTCACCGACGGAGGCATGCTCGCGGTGACCGGCGTCCACCCGACGATGTGGGTACGGCTGTGGTTCGACAACGCGGGCCGGCCCCACCAGCGGGCGTACACCCTGGTCGACCCGGATCCGGCGGCCGGCACCTTCAGTCTGGAGTTCGCCCTGCACGAGGGATGCGCGAGCGACTGGGCCAGGGCGGCGAAGCCCGGGGACACCATCGAGGCGACGGTCCAGGGCACCGGCTTCGAGCACCCCGAACCCGCGCCCTCACACGTCATCGCCGTGGCCGACCCCGCTTCCCTGCCCGCCCTCAACTCCCTGCTCACAGCGCTGGGCCCGGTCCCCGCGACGATCTGGTTCGAGGGCAGCCTGGAGGGCCTGCCGTACCGGGCCGCCACGCATCACGACGTACGGCAGGTGGCGCGCCGGGACGCCGGGCGCGGGCTGGTCGACGAGGTGAAGGCGGCCCTTCCCGAGCTGCTGAAGGACAGCCCTCGGCCGTATGTGTGGATCGCGTGCGACACGGCGACCACGCGCGCGCTGTCGGCGCATGTCCGCAAGGAGTTGTCGGTGCCCAAGCAGCGGGTCAGCGCGCTCGGCTACTGGCGGGCGAGCTGAGCACACACGCGTGACCAGGCACAGCGGGTACGACAGGCACAGCGGGTACGGCAGGTACGGCAGGTACGGCAGGTACGGGAGGTACGGCAACCGGGTCCGCTGTCCGCGCGGCCGGCCGACCGCGACCTGACCGAGCCAGGGGCCACCCGGCCATCCGGCCACCTGGCCACCAGCTCCACCGTCCTGGCGCGCCCCGCGCCCGGTACCGCCCGTTCGGCGGCGCTGAACTCGGGGCGCGCCAGGAATCCATCCTTCATGCAGTCCCCCACGCGCACCGTCGCCGCCGAACACGCCCCCGCATCCGGACCCGCCGGCACCGCCCCGCCCGTCGCCGCGCGGCCCGTGCCCGAGCGGCGGCCCGGCGACGGCCTGGAGGCCCGCCTGGCCGCGGTCAAAACGGAGATGGACGCCCGTCTCGCACAGGCGGCCGTCGCCTACGAGGTCAACACCGCGCACATCGAGACGACCCCGGTCGACTGGTCCCGGATCGGAGCCCCATCGGCTCCCGTCTCACCCCTCCCGGCCCCTCCCGTCCCCAGCGCTCCCCCGGGCCCCGCCCCGCACGCCACCCCCGTCGCGGGCCTCTTGCACCGCGCTTCACTGCGCCTGCGGACGGACGGCTGGTGCGCGGGAGCCCTGACCGACGACGACGGCCGCCTGTGTTCGCTGGGCGCGATCCTCAGGGAGTCGGGCGGTGACCGCCATGTCGAGGCACAGGCCATGGCCGTGCTGCTGGAGGCGATCCGCAGAGAGTTCGGCCCGCACGTGGAGTCCGTACCGTCCTTCAACGACGCCTGGGGCAACGGCCGCGAACCGACCCGCATGCTGGAGCAGGCCGCGGTCCTGGCCGACGCGCGCGGCCTCTGAAGCGCGGACCGACCGACGGGGCAGAGCCGCGGTCGCCGTCAGCGAGGGCCGGGGCTGCCCCGAAGCCCTCGGTCATGCCCGAAGCGCAGCCGGCCCCGGCGCTCTCACCGGAAGGCGGCGACGTGGCGGCGGGCCCAGTCGGCGAAGGCACCCGGTGCGCGGCCGAGGATCCGCTCGACGTCGGGGCCGATGCGCAGTTCGGCCGGGGTGGGCTCACCGAGGATGGCCAGCGTGGTCTCGACCACGGGCTCGGGCATGAATCGGAGCATCTGCGCGCGGGCCTCGTCGCGGGACAACTCGACGAACCGGACGGATTCGCCGAGCGCGTCGGCGATCGCCTCGGCCTGCCGGCGGGGGGTGTTGAGAGCGGGCCCGGTGAGCTCGTAGATCCGTCCGGCGTGGCCGTCCTCACGCAGGGTGACGGCGGCGACCTCGGCGATGTCGTCCGGGTCGACGGTCGGCAGGCCGACGTCGGCGAACGGAGCCGCGACGGTCCTCCGGGCGCGGACCGACTCGGCCCACGCGTACGCGTTGGAGTCGAAGCCTCCGGGCCGCAGGATCGTCCAGGGCAACCCTGATTCCCTGACGGCGTCCTCGATGGAGCGCCCCGTCTCCCCGTGCGAGGCCGACCCGGGTCGGGTCGCGACTCCCTGGGAGGACAGCAGGACGACTCGCCCGACCCCGCCGGCCTTGGCGACGTCGAGGATGTCCCGTGGGCTCAGCAGGTGCGCGCCGGGTCCCCCGTTCTGCAGGAACAGCGCGTCGGCTCCGTCGAACACGGACCGCAGGCTCTCCGGATCGGCCAGGTCGGCTTGCGCGTACCCGACGCCCTCCGGAACATCCGCGTCCGAGATCCCCCGGGATGTCGCGGTCACCCGCACACCGGTTGCCGCGAGGGTCCGGACGAGCGATCGGCCGACGTTGCCTGTTGCCCCCGTCACTACGAACATGAACAACTCCCGTGTCGATTCAGCAGGGTTGTCGCGCCCGAGTGGGCGGGACCGTCGCGGAGAGCTGCTCTCCTGGCGACACGGGGACGCTAACACCGTGGATATAGTAGGTACCTAGAGGAAAGCGACTATCCCCAGAGGTGCTGATGGCCGGCAACACGGACTGGGTGGCAGCCGATACGGCCGACCCTCGACTCGCCTGTCCGACCAGTGCGGTCGTGGACATCGTGTTCAGCCGGTGGACCACACCGATCCTGTGGACGCTCAACTCGCACGGCCGACTGCGTTTCGTGGAGCTGGAACGACGGATCGGCACGATCACGCCGAAGGTGCTGACCCAGCGGCTGCGGCAACTGGAACGCGACGGCATGGTCGTCCGCACGTACCACCCGGAAGTGCCTCCCCGGGTCGAGTACGACATCACCGAGCTGGGCCGCAGCCTGGCCCCGCTCTTCGCCCACCTCGCCGGTTGGGCCGCCGCCAACCTGGACAAGGTCGAACAGGCCCGGAACGACTACGACACCGACCCAGCCCGCTAGCGCGTCAGCGGGTGAGCCCGACCCGGGTACGTCCTTCGCCGGCGGACCGCGTCGGCGGACGGGTCCGGGAACGTCGACGGATGGGTCCGGGATCACAGAGCCCCCGCCCCGAGGACCGACCCGTGGCGGCCCCCCCCCCCCCGGGGCGGGGGGGGGGGCGCCGCCCCCCCCCCCCGCGCCTAAAGTTGATTTAACGGCCCAACCCCCGTCGGCCCCCCCAAGCAACCCAACGCCCCC